>NZ_JBIUSS010000022.1:0-24382 GCF_044741445.1 Kitasatospora sp. NPDC088160
GCTCCACCAAGCCCCACTCGGCATCGGAGAGTTCATGGCGACGTATCACCACACCATGATCCACTAGCCAAGATCACTTTGACGACACTGCCTAGGGCCCTACCGCGGCAGCGCCTCGGTCGTGGATCTGGTCGACCGGATCACCGGCATGGCCAGGTGATCAGAGACCGGCCTCGTCCAGCAGCAGGTAGAGCACGCCCACGAGCGTGCCGCTGCTGACGATCTCGCGGCGGTCGACCATGCCGCGCAGCGCGGACAGGGGAATCCATTCGATCCGGTCGGACTCGTTGCGCTCGGTGGGCGGCCCCGTGTACTCGACCGCATCGGCTCGGAAGACGAAGTGCTCGGAGTCCGTGATGCCGTTCGCCGGCTGGGCGTAGATCAGCGGTTTGACCTCGCCGACCTTCCAGCCGGTCTCCTCCAGCGCCTCCCGGGCTGCTGCCTCCGCCGGGGTCTCGTCGGGCTCGATCAGCCCCATCGGGAGCTCCCAGGCCCAGGTGTCGGTGATGAAGCGGTGCCGCCACATCATGAGGACCTGCTTCTCGCTGTTCACGACGGCGGCCACCGCGAGGTGCCGCAGCTTGACCACATGGTGTTCCCAGCGGCGTCCGTCGGGCTGCTCGACGTCGGCGAGCCACAGGTTCACCCAGGGGTTCTCGTAGACCGGACGTTCCCCGTGGATCTTCCACTGCATCGCTGAGGCCCCTTTCGACGGAACGACAGCATCTCAGAAGCCGGGTGGATGGTGTGGGTCCTGGCTCGTCGAGCGCTCGGTCTCGATCAGCCCCGCGCCTGCACGGCGCTGATCGAGAATGCACGTGCTCGAAGGGTGCCCTCTGCTGGGGTCGGCTGATGTTTTCGTTGCGGTGCCCCCTTGGCCTTCCAAGGGGGCACCGCTGTTGACCGAATCCGGTGCCGCTCCACCTGGTGAAGGAGGGGCGGCACACCATTTCTCTCTTTTTTACTTCGCGGGTAGTGGCAGGACGTGGCGGAGGGCTTCGAGGGCGTCGGGGGAGCCGTCGACGGTGAGGGTGGTGTGGGTGCCGCGGCCGTAGGTGAAGAGGACCAGGTCGCCCGGTTCGCCGGTGAGTTGGACGGTGGGGGAGCCGGTGGGGCCGACGGTGAGGGACTGGCCGTCGGGGCGGCTCAGCACCAGCCGGACGGGGGAGCGGCGGCCGGCTTCCAGGCGGGCCAGCAGGGGCAGTCGGCGCCACAGGGCTTCGGCGCGGCCGGCGGGGACCGGGGCGGGGGTCCAGTCGTCGGCGGCCCGCAGGACGTCCTCGGCGTGCACGTAGTACTCGACGGTGTTCGCGGCCTCGTCGGCGCCGGGCAGGGCGAACGGGGAGAGCACCGGCGGGCCGGAGCGGAAGAGCTTCAGCAGCTCCTCGTACGGGCGCTCGGCGTACGCGGACTGCACCCGGCGGGCCCGGTCGGCGAGGGCGCCGATCAGCAGTCCGGCCGCCGCGTCCGGGCGGTGCTCGCGGACCACCAGGTGGGCGGCGAGGTCGCGGGTGGTCCACCCGGCGCAGAGGGTGGGGGCGTCCGGCCCGGCGGCGGCCAGGAGTGCGGCGAGGCGGTGGCGTTCGGCGAGGGCGTGGTTCGACATGGCGCCACGATAGAGGCTGTCAGCGCAGGTTGCCGGTGAGCTTGGGGCCGCCCTGCTTGTTGCCAGCGGTCAGGGTGCAGGTGTAGTCCCGCCAGCCCTGCTGGTAGTTGGCCTGGGCGGGGCCGAACTGGCGGCCGTAGTACGTCTTCCCGTCGTTCTGGCGGGCCTTGGCGGCGGCCTCGGCCTCCTTGCAGCCCTCGCGCATGGCGAGCGCGATCGGGATCTCGCCGGTCAGGCCGTCGGCCAGTTTCAGGTCGGCGATCACCTGGCCGTCGTGCTCGCCGGTGCAGGGGCGCTCCTCGGCCTTGGTGATCACCGGGCTGAGCTGCGGGTGGTCGAAGCAGGCGCCGACCGGGAAGAAGGCGTACGGCGGGGCCTTGGTCGGGGTGGGTGTCGGCGTGGGCGTCGGGGTCGGGGTGGCCGTGGGGGTCGGCGGGGGCGGCGCGGCGGCGGGCTTGCGCTCCTCCGGCCAGAGCAGGACGGTGGCCACCACCGCGAGCAGCACGGCCAGGACGGCCACGACGGCGAGGACCAGGCCCCGGGACGGGCGGGAGTCGGCGGCTGCGGGCGGCTGCTGCTCGGAGGTCATGGCCATGAGGATGGCCCACGCGGGGCCCGCCCGGCAGGCGGTTGGCCGAAATCACCCCTTTACGGCGATGTTCGGGGTGGGGCCGGACAGGCTCCCGGGCCAGGCTCCCCGCGGTACGGATCCGGCCCGGCGGTTGTGAGCGCACCGAGTAGGGGCACACCGCACAGGGGCACAGGCCGCGCCGGGGCGGCGGGCCGGACTGCAACAATGGCCCCATGTCCACCACACCCGCCACCCCCGGCACCACCGCCCTGGCCCCCGAGATCGCCGCGCGCCTCAAGCGCACCGAGGACGGCCTGCTCCCGGCGATCGCGCAGCAGTACGACACCGGCGAGGTGCTGATGCTGGGCTGGATGGACGACGAGGCGCTGCACCGCACGCTCACCACCGGCCGCTGTACCTACTGGAGCCGCAGCCGCCGCGAGTACTGGGTGAAGGGCGACACCTCCGGCCACGCCCAGGCGGTCAAGTCGGTGGCGCTGGACTGCGACGGCGACACCCTGCTGGTGAAGGTCGACCAGACCGGTGCCGCCTGCCACACCGGCGACCGCACCTGCTTCGACGCCGACGTGCTCCCGCTCGCCTGACCCCTCCGCCCACTCCTCCTGCCGGAACTCCAGAAGGTGCCGCTCGCCATGGATCTCGAAGCCTTCCGCAAGCTCGCCGTCGACACCCGGGTCATCCCGGTCACCCGCAGGCTCCTCGCGGACGGTCTCACCCCGATCGGCCTGTACCGCAGCCTCGCCGAGGAGCGGCCCGGCACCTTCCTGCTGGAGTCCGCCGAGCAGGGCCGCAGCTGGTCGCGCTACTCCTTCGTCGGCGTCCGCAGCGCCGCCGTCCTCACCGTCGGGGAGGACGGCGAGGCCCGCTGGCTGGGCAGCCCGCCGGTCGGCATCCCGACCGGCGGCGACCCCTTGCAGGTGCTGCGCGCCGCGCTGGAGGCGCTGCACACCCCGCGCCGCGACGACGACGGCCTGCCGCCGCTCACCGGCGGCCTGGTCGGCTACCTGGGCTACGACGTCGTCCGCCGGCTGGAGAAGCTGCCCGACCTCAACCCGGACGACCTGCGGCTGCCCGAGCTGACCATGCTGCTCGCCACCGACCTCGCCGTGCTCGACCACGTCGACGGCACGGTGCTGCTGATCGCCAACGCCGTCAACCACAACGACCTCGCCAGCGGCGTGGACGAGGCCTACGCGGACGCGGTGGCCCGGCTGGACGCCATGGAGGCCGACCTGCTCAAGCCGGTCGACCCGGGCCTGGCCACCTTCACCCCGGCCGGGCCGGGCGAGGCCCGCTCCCCGTTCGGCGGCGCGCCGTACCGGGCGGCGGTGGAGGTGGTCAAGGAGCGGATCCGGGCCGGCGAGGCCTTCCAGGTCGTCCCTTCGCAGCGCTTCGAGGCGCCCTGCCCGGCCTCGGCGCTGGACGTCTACCGCGTGCTGCGCACCACCAACCCCAGCCCGTACATGTACCTGTTCCGCTTCCCGGGGCCGGACGGCACCGCCGAGGGCGGCTTCGACGTGGTCGGCTCCAGCCCGGAGGCGCTGGTCAAGGTGACCGGCGGCGAGGCGATGGTGCACCCGATCGCCGGGACGAGGCACCGCGGCGCCACCCCGCACGAGGACGCGGCGCTGGCCGCCGAGCTGCTCGCCGACCCCAAGGAGCGGGCCGAGCACCTGATGCTGGTCGACCTGGGCCGCAACGACCTGGGCCGGGTCTGCGAGCCGGGCAGCGTGGAGGTGGTCGACTTCATGCACATCGAGCGCTACAGCCACGTGATGCACATCGTCTCCACCGTCACCGGCCGGGTGGCGCCCGGACGGACCGCCTTCGACGTGCTGACCGCCTGCTTCCCGGCCGGTACCCTCTCCGGCGCGCCCAAGCCCCGCGCGATGCGGATCATCGAGGAGCTGGAGCCCACCCGCCGCGGCCTGTACGGCGGCTGCGTCGGCTACCTGGACTTCGCCGGGGACTCCGACACCGCGATCGCGATCCGCACCGCCGTGCTGCGCGACGGCACCGCCTTCGTGCAGGCCGGCGCGGGCGTGGTCGCGGACTCCGACCCGCACGGGGAGGACACCGAGTGCCGCAACAAGGCGGCCGCCGTGCTGCGGGCCGTCGCCACCGCCAATACGCTGCGGACGCCGGAACTGTCGTAAGTCGTCAGTGTCGTCAGTCGTCGAGGGAGGCGGCCGGGATGTCCGAGGTGTCGCCCGACGAACTGCGGCGGGTGGTGGTGCTCGATGCGGCCGCCCAGATCGAGGACCAGTTGGGCGGGCACGGCCGGGTGCTGTCCGGCGCCGTGATCGACGCCCCGGCCGGGGCCCCCGACCTGATCCCCGACCTGACGGTGACCGCCCCGGGGGCGGAGCCCGACGGCCGGGGCCGGTACCCCCAGGGCGCCGTCGAGGCCGTCCTGGAGGTGGCCCGGTCGCACCTGGCCGCGGCGGCGCTGGCGTACGCGCGCAGCGGGATCCCGCTGTACGTGGTGGTCGACCCGGCGGCGGCGGCCTGCACCGTGCACACCGCGCCGTCCGTCGACGACGGGTACCGGGAGGCGGAGCGGGTGCCGTTCGGCAACGATCTCTTCCTGCCGCTCGCCGGGCGGACGCTGGTGCTGCGGACGGACGAGTTCCCGGCCGGGCCGCCCACCCCGGGTGCGGGGCCGGACGCCGGGCGGGGGATAGTGGACGGGTGAGCGCACCTGACCAGACCCCCGTACCCGCCCCGCCGGCCCCCGCGTCGGGCCGCCGGACGCTCGGCGTGATGCTCCTGCTGACCGTGCTGAGCGCCGTGCTGGTGCTGACCGCCGTCGGCCGGGTCTGGGCCGAGGGCCGGGCCGGCACCCTGGCGGTGTCCGTCTCCGGCGGCGCGATCTCCGAACTCCCGGGCGGGCTCGCCCTGGTGGGGCTCGCGGCGGCCGTCGCGGTGTTCGCGGTGCGCGGCGCGGGCCGGCTCGCGGTCGGCGCGCTGACCCTGCTGGCGGGCCTCGGCGCGGCCGCCGCCTCGGCCGCGGGCGCCGGGGACACCGCCGCGCTGGACGCCGAGGCGGCCCGCAAGCTGGCGCTGTCCGGCTCGGCGGCCACCGAGGTCGGCCACACCGGCTGGCCCTGGGTGGCGCTGGCCGGCGGGCTGCTGCTGGCCGTCGCCGGGCTGCTCACCCTCCGCTACGGCCGGAGCTGGCCGGCCATGGGCAGCCGCTACGAGGCGCCCACCCGCAAGGCCCCGGCGAAGAGCGACACCCCGGCCGACCTGTGGAAGGCGCTGGACCGGGGCGAGGACCCGACCACGGTCTGAGCGCGGGGTCTGAGCGCCGGCCTTGAGCGCCGGCCTTGAGCGCCGGGCCCGGGCTTCGGGCCTCAGCGGGCCTCAGCGGGCCTCAGCAGCCCTCAACGGGCCCCGGCGCCGGTGTGACGCGATAGACCCGCCACCCGCTTTGGGCCGCCGGTGTGTGGCCCGGCACAATGGAACCCGTCAACCCGCCGGCGGCCCCGCAGGCCCGGCCGGGCCCCGAGAGGCTAGGAGCACCACTCAGATGGCAGCAGCAGCACACGGTCACACCACCGCCGCCTGGACCGGCGTGACCATCACGTTCATCGGTTTCGGGATCGCGGGGGTCGCGATGATCCTCCCGTCGGTGATGCTGGTCTGGGCCGGCATCGCGGTCATCCTGGCCGGCGGTGTGGTCGGCAAGGCCATGTCGATGGCGGGCATGGGCCAGCAGCCGAGCGCCAACGTGTACACCTCGCACGAGGAGCAGCGCGCGGCCCGGGCCGCCGTCGCCGCCTGACGACGGACTCCTCGCAGCAGTACGACTCGCAGGAGTACGACTCGCGGCAGTACCGACTCGTAGCAGTACCGAACGGCGGGCGCGCCACGCCCGCCGTTTCGTTCTGTCCGGGCCAGGCCCGGGCAGAATCGGGGCGTGACCTCCGCCTCCACCACCTCCGCCCTGCCGCCCGTCCTGCGCCGGCTGGGTCCGCCGCTGGCCGCGCTGGCGGCGGTGGCCGTCCCCGCCGTCTACGTCGCCGCGGTGGACCCGAACACCCCCGGGCACTACCCCGACTGCCCCTTCCTGGCCGCCACCGGCTGGTGGTGCCCCGGCTGCGGGGGGCTGCGCTGCGTCCACGGGCTGGCCCACGGGGACTTCACCGGCGCGCTGCACGACAACGCCGCGGCCGTCCTGCTGTTCGGCGTCCTGGCGCTGCTGTGGCTGCGCTGGGCCTGGGCCGCGCTGACCGGCGGCGGGCCGCGGCCCAGGGCCCCGCTCGGGGCCCGGCGCTGGGTGCTGGTCCTCCTGCTGTTGCTGGTGTTCACGGTGGTGCGCAACCTGCCCGTCGGGGCGGGGCTGGCGCCCCTGCTGGTTTGATCGCCCGCGTCGACGGGTAGCGACCCGCGCGGGCTGGCGCACCGGTCCACAGCGGGGCCCGTACATCGGTCCACTTGGTCCGCACCGCACGTCCGGGCGGTGCCGGAGAACCGGTGAAACCGCAGTTGGGAGCCGCCCAGGGGGGCGTCCGGCACGCGAGACGCACACCGGGCGGATGCGCCCCGCGCCCCCGGGTGCCGATACCATCGAAGTGCCGCCGGGCCACCGCCCGGACGGCTCGTCGCCGGCGAACGAACAGAAATGTTGGGGGCACTTCGCGTGAGCGAGCGAACCATTGACAGGTGCGTGTTGCGCGCAGCGCCTGCTGAGCGAAGCGAGGTGTGCGCATGAGTGTGCTCGACACGATCATCGAGGGGGTCCGTGAGGACCTCGCCGAACGGCAGGCCCGGGTCTCCCTGGACCAGCTGAAGGAACTCGCCGCCAAGGCCCCCGAGGCCAAGGACGGCGTCGCCGCGCTCAAGGGCGACGGGGTCCGGGTGATCTGCGAGGTGAAGCGCTCCAGCCCGTCCAAGGGCGCGCTGGCCGCGATCGCCGACCCGGCCGCCCTGGCGGGCGACTACGCGGCCGGCGGCGCCGCCGCGATCAGCGTGCTCACCGAGCAGCGCCGCTTCGGCGGCTCGCTGGCCGACCTGGACGCCGTCCGCGCGGCGGTGGACACCCCGCTGCTGCGCAAGGACTTCATCGTCACCGCCTACCAGTTGTGGGAGGCCCGCGCGCACGGCGCCGACCTCGCGCTGCTGATCGTCGCCGCCCTCGACCAGTCGGCCCTGGTGTCGCTGATCGAGCGGGCCGAGTCGATCGGCCTCACCCCGCTGGTCGAGGTGCACGACGAGGAGGAGATCAAGCGCGCGGTGGACGCCGGGGCGCGGATCATCGGCGTCAACGCCCGCAACCTCAAGACCCTTGAGGTGGACCGCAACACCTTCGGCAACGTCGTCCACGCCATCCCGGACAGCGTCGTCAAGATCGCCGAGTCCGGCGTGCGCGGCCCGCTGGACGTGATCTCCTACGCCAACCTGGGCGCCGACGCCGTCCTGGTCGGCGAGTCCCTGGTGACCGGCAAGGACCCGCGCGCCGCGGTCGCCGACCTGGTCGCGGCCGGCGCCCACCCCGCCGTCCGGCACAAGGACTGACCCGCCGACATGAAGATCGCCACCCGCCTCGCCCCCGGTTGCCGCCCGCGCGGCTGCCGCGCGCCCGCACGCCGGGTGCTGGGGCGGCGGGTGCGCTACGTGATCGGCTGCGAGCCCGGGCAGGTGCCGGGCCGCCGATGGCGACGGACATCCGGCTGAGCCCAGCCACGAGACGTCCCTGTCGTCATCTCCCAAAGGACTCCACCATGTCCGAAAAGTCCGCGAAGGACTACCTGCCCGGCGCCCAGGTGCCGGACGCCCGAGGCTACTTCGGTGCCTACGGCGGCCGCTTCATCCCCGAGGCGCTGGTCGCCGCAGTCGAGCAGGTCGCCGAGGAGTACGAGAAGGCCAAGGCCGACCCGGCCTTCGCCGCCGAACTCGACGGCCTGCTCAAGGACTACACCGGCCGCCCGAGCCCGCTGACCGACGTGCACCGCTTCTCCGCCGAGGCGGGCGGCGCGCGCGTCCTGCTCAAGCGCGAGGACCTCAACCACACCGGCTCGCACAAGATCAACAACGTGCTGGGCCAGGCCCTGCTCACCCGGCGGATGGGCAAGACCCGGATCATCGCCGAGACCGGCGCCGGCCAGCACGGCGTGGCCACCGCCACCGCCTGCGCCCTGTTCGGCTTCGACTGCACCATCTACATGGGCGAGGTCGACACCCAGCGCCAGGCGCTGAACGTCGCCCGGATGCGGATGCTCGGCGCCGAGGTGGTGTCCGTCACCTCCGGCAGCCGCACCCTCAAGGACGCCATCAACGAGGCGTTCCGCGACTGGGTCGCCAACGTGGACTCCACCCACTACCTGTTCGGCACCGTGGCCGGCCCGCACCCCTTCCCGATGATGGTCCGCGACTTCCACCGGGTCATCGGCGTCGAGGCCCGCCAGCAGGTGCTCGACCGCACCGGGCGGCTGCCCGACGCCGTCGTCGCCTGCGTCGGCGGCGGCTCCAACGCGATGGGCATCTTCCACGAGTTCATCCCCGACGCCGGCGTGCGCCTGATCGGCTGCGAGGCCGCCGGCGAGGGCGCCGACACTCCCAAGCACGCCGCCACCCTCACCAAGGGCGACCCCGGCGTGCTGCACGGCTCGCGCACCTACGTCCTCCAGGACGAGGACGGCCAGACCATCGAGTCGCACTCCATCTCCGCCGGCCTCGACTACCCGGGCGTCGGCCCGGAGCACGCCTGGCTGAAGGACACCGGACGGGCCGAGTACCGCCCCGTCACCGACGACGCCGCCATGCAGGCGCTGCGGCTGCTGTCCCGCACCGAGGGCATCATCCCGGCCATCGAGAGCGCCCACGCGCTGGCCGGCGCCCTGGAGCTGGGCCGCGAGCTCGGGCCCGAGGCCACCATCCTGGTCTCGCTCTCCGGGCGCGGCGACAAGGACATGCACACCGCGGCCGAGTACTTCGGCCTGTACGACGAGCCGGCCGGCGGTTCGGCCCACGACGCGGCCCACGGGGGTAAGTGACCATGGCATCGAAGCTCAGTGGCATCCTGGCGGCAGCCAAGGCCGAGGACCGCGCCGCGCTGATCGGCTACCTGCCGGGCGGCTTCCCGACCGTCGACGGCGGCATCCGGGCGATCAACGCGCTGATCGAGGGCGGCTGCGACATCGTCGAGGTCGGCCTGCCGCACTCCGACCCGGTCCTGGACGGCGCCGTCATCCAGACCGCCGACGACATCGCGCTGCGCGGCGGCGTGCGGATCAAGGACGTGCTGCGCACCGTCCAGGAGGTCGCCACCGCGCACCCCGAGGCGGCGGTGCTGGTGATGACGTACTGGAACCCGGTCGACCGCTACGGCACCGCGCGCTTCGCCGCCGACCTCGCGGCCGCGGGCGGCGCCGGCTGCATCCTGCCGGACCTGCCGGTGGAGGAGTCCGAGGAGTGGCGCAAGGCGGCGGACGAGCACGGGCTGGACACCGTGTTCGTGGTCGCCCCCAGCAGCAAGGACCCGCGCCTGGCCGAGGTCACCGCGGCCGGCAGCGGCTTCGTCTACGCGGCCGCCGTGATGGGCGTGACCGGGACCCGCGCCCAGGTCGGTTCGCTTGCCGAGGACCTGGTCGCCCGCACCCGGGCCACCACCGACCTGCCGGTCTGCGTCGGCCTCGGCGTCTCCACCCCCGAGCAGGCCGCCGAGGTGGCGGGCTTCGCCGACGGCGTGATCGTGGGCTCCGCGTTCGTGAAGCGGATCCTGGAGGCCGGCGACGACGAGGCGGCCGCGCTGGACGCGGTGCGCGCCCTGGCCGGCGAGCTGGCGGCGGGCGTCCGTCGGCGCTGACCCTCGTACCACCTGACGGCCCGTCGCTCCCCCCGGGGGCGGCGGGCCGTCGCGCTTGTGTGCGCCCGGCTCGCCGGGCGGCGGCGCTCGCGCGGCCCCGAACGGGTGAACAGCTACGGGCACACGCATCAGGCGGGGTTGACCGGCGTTGAGTGGAGGGACGAGTGCACGAACGAGGTGCACGGGGGTTGCCGAGCGAGCGAAGGAGTGAGCCGGTGCCGGGTCTCCATCGGGCCGTTCTGCTGCGGGCGGCCGCCGCCGCGCTGGCGCTCGGCGCCGCCGTCGGAGCGCACACCGAGGTGGGGCAGGCGCTGGCCAAGCGCGGTGCCGAGCGGGCCGTGCGGGACGCGTACGCCTGCGCCGAGGCGGCCCGCTGGGACGCCGCCGAGCGGGCAGCCCACCCGCACCACGAGGGCCGCGCCGACCTGTTCGACCCCGGCCGCCCGCCCGGCTGCCGCTCCTGAGGGCCGCGCCGACCTGATCGACCGGGGGCGCCCGCCCGGCCTCCCGCCCGGTCACCCGCCCCTGAACGGACGTTCGCCGGATTCGGACACACCATCACCAGACGTCACCCATCCGGCTTAATTCCTGAATATGGAGGAACCGCCCTTCATCCCTTACGGTTCATCAGGAAGTGAACGAGTTTCCCGAGGGGGGTTCCCTGATGGCCGGCCCGGCAGCGCAGCCCGGTGACACGGCGCCCGCGCCGCCCGCCCGGCGGCCGGTGCAGGCCTGGAGTCCGTGGCTGGGCACCGTCGTCCGGCTCGGCCTCGCGGTGGTCTGGGGCTGGGCCGGCCTGGCCAAGATCGCCGACCCGGCGGAGGCCGCCCAGGCCGTCCGCGCCTACGAGATCCTGCCCGAGGGCCTGGTCAAGCCGGTCGGCTACGCCCTGCCCTTCCTGGAGCTGGCGCTCGCCCTGCTGCTGGTGATCGGCCTCGGCGTCCGGATCGTCGCCGGCGTCTCCGCGCTGCTGCTGCTCACCTTCATCGCCGGGATCGCCACCGCCTGGGCGCGCGGCATCTCGATCGACTGCGGCTGCTTCGGCGGCGGCGGGCACGTCGACGCCTCGCAGACCGAGTACCTCCAGGAGATCCTGCGCGACACCGGGTTCCTCCTGCTGGCCGGGTGGCTGCTGTGGCGGCCCCGCACCAGGTTCTCGGCGGACGGCTGGCTGGCGAGCTGACCGGCCGGCCCCGCCGCACCCCCACCCCACCCCACGAAGGCCCTCCCCGATTGTGGATGTCAAGGCAATGAGCGAGAAGAACCGAGAAGGCAAGCGCACCGCCCGCGAGCGGATGCTGGAGCAGCGGGCGGCCGACGAGGCCACGTCCAGGCGCAGGAAGAAGCTGTTGGTGGGCGGCGCGGTGCTCGTGGTGATCGCCGCCGCCGTGGTCACCGGCGTCGTGGTGCAGAACCAGCGCTCCAAGCCGGAGACCCCGGTCGCCGCCCCCGCCGGGACGATCGGCGACAAGAACCTGGTCATCCCGGCCGGCTCGGCCAACGCCCCGGCCGTCCTCACCGTCTACGAGGACCCGCGCTGCCCGGCCTGCGGGATCTTCGAGCGCGAGTTCTCCTCGACCGTCGACCAGCTGGAAGACGCCGGCAAGATCTACACCAACTACCACATCGTGTCGTTCATCGACCGGGCCGTCCCGGGCAAGGGCTCCAAGGCCGGCGCCAACGCGCTGGCCTGCGCCCAGGACGCCGGGCACTTCCGGGACTTCCACGACGTGCTGTACCGCAACCAGCCGGACGAGACCAGCGACGCCTTCGGCGACAAGGCCGTCCTGATCAACCTCGCCAAGCAGGTCAACGGTCTCGACACGCCCGCCTTCCAGGCCTGCGTCAACGACAACAAGTACGGCGGATGGGTGTCGTCCGTGCAGCAGGACTTCGACAAGTCCAGCTACAAGTCCACCCCGACCGTGCTGCTCAACGGCCAGCCGATCTACCCCAAGAACGGCGCCGAGGAGATCACCCCGGCGAACCTGGTGAAGTGGGTCGACGCCGCCAACCAGGGCAAGCAGCTGGGCACCGCGGGCTCCAACGGGCAGACCCCGGCGCCCACCAGCACCGCCTCGGAGGCCAACAACCCGTCGCCGACCGCGGGCTGAGCCCCGCACACCGCCGGGTGACCGCCGCCGTCTCCTCCCCGTCCGGAGGGGGCGGCGGCGCCGTTCCCGGTGCCCGTTGTTCGGTATCTGTGACCCCGGGGGTGCCCAGCAGGGGCCGCAGACCCTGTAGCGTCGGAACCGCCATGGATATCGCCTACATTCCCAGCCCGTCGCGGGGCGTCCTGTACCTCGGACCGGTCCCGCTGCGCGCCTACGCCTTCTGCATCATCCTCGGTGTCGTCGTGGCCGTCTGGCTCGGCAGCAAGCGCTGGGTCGCCCGGGGCGGTGCCAAGCACACGGTCGGCGACATCGCCGTCTGGGCCGTGCCCTTCGGCCTGGTCGGCGGCCGGCTGTACCACGTGATCACCGACCACCAGCTGTACTTCGGGGCCGGCAAGAACCCCTGGAACGCCTTCAAGATCTGGGAGGGCGGCCTCGGCATCTGGGGCGCCGTCGCGCTCGGCGCGGTCGGGGCCTGGATCGGCTGCCGCCGCCGGGGCGTGCCGCTGCCCGCGTACGCGGACGCCATCGCGCCGGGCATCGCGCTCGCGCAGGCGATGGGCCGCTGGGGCAACTACTTCAACCAGGAGCTGTACGGCCGGCCGACCACGCTGCCGTGGGGCCTGGAGATCGACAAGACGCTGCCGGGCGGCGAGGTCGTCAAGGGCGTCTACCACCCGACCTTCCTGTACGAGTCGATCTGGTGCGTCGGGGTCGCGCTGCTGGTCATCTGGGCCGACCGCCGCTTCAAGCTGGGGCACGGGCGGGCCTTCGCGCTGTACGTGGCCGCGTACACGGTGGGCCGGTTCTGGACCGAGTGGCTGCGGATCGACGAGGCGCACGTCTACTTCGGCCTGCGGCTGAACGACTGGACGTCGATCGTGGTGTTCATCGGCGCCGTGGTCTACCTGGTGGTCGTCGGCAAGAAGCGGCCCGGCCGGGAGGACCCGGCGAGCATCGACCCGCTGGCCGACGAGGAGGGCGAGGCGCGGGGCCCGTCCGACAAGGCGGCGGCGTCCGAGAAGGCCGCGGTGTCCGGCAAGGCCGCGGTGTCCGAGAAGTCGGGCAGGGCCGAGAAGGCCGAGAAGGCCGGCAAGGCGGCTTCGGCGGAGAAGGCCGCCGGGAAGCCCGCGCCGTCCGAGAAGGTCGCCGGGGCCGGTGAGACCGCCGAACTGTCTCAGTCCACGGACGAAAAGGCGGACGCGGAGGCAGCCTCCGAAGCCGTCGAGAGCGCCGACAAGAATGCCAAGAACCTGACCTGACCTGGGAGTTACCCCCGCTTCGGCCGCCCGCGCGATGCTCGCGCAGGGCGGCCGAAGCGCTGTTCGGACAGCCTTACTTTGCTGGAAATGCGCAGGTCAGACGGTCTACGGTCGGGGCAGACGAATCGAACGGAGGGGAACTGCCGTGAGCGCGACCACCCTGGAGCCCGAGGCCGGGCACCACCCCCGCATACCCGCTGCCGGGCACCACCGGGACGTGAACGGAGGCTGGCTGCGGCCCGCCGTGTTCGGGGCGATGGACGGCCTGGTCTCCAACTTCGCGCTGATGACCGGCGTGGTCGGCGGCTCGGTGTCCAGCGGCACGGTGGTGCTGACCGGGCTCGCCGGGCTGGCGGCCGGCGCCTGCTCGATGGCGGCGGGGGAGTACACCTCGGTGGCCTCGCAGGCCGAGCTGGTGCAGGCCGAGATCGAGGCCGAGCGGCTGGAGCTGAGCCGCAACCCGCACGGCGAGCTGGCCGAGCTGGCGCAGCTGTACATCGCCCGCGGGGTGGAGCCGGACCTCGCCCACGAGGTGGCCCGGCAGCTGTCCGCCAATCCGGACCAGGCCCTGGAGATCCACGCCCGGGAGGAGCTGGGCATCGACCCGAACGACCTGCCGTCACCGTGGGTGGCCGCCGGGTCGTCCTTCGTCTGCTTCGCGGTGGGCGCGCTGCTGCCGCTGCTGCCGTACCTGCTGGGGGCGACCTCGCTGGTGCCGGCGCTGCTGCTGTCGGTGGTGGGGCTGTTCCTGTGCGGCGCGGTGGTGGCGCGGGTGACGGCGCGCAGCTGGTGGTTCAGCGGGCTGCGGCAGCTGGTGCTGGGCGGGGCGGCGGCCGGGGTGACGTACCTGCTGGGGTGGCTGATCGGCGGGCACGTCGGCTAGGCACCGGGGCGCCTGGGCCGTCGGCCGGCGTGTGTGACGACCCGGAGGAGTGCATGACTATGCCGGGAAGTGCGTGACGTTCCGCACACGGCTGCCGGGTGGTGCCTGGCCTAGTCTCACCATTCGGGCCTCGGGGCCGAGGATTCGCATCCGTGGGTGATCCCTCGGGATCGATTCACAGGCGTCCTTGATCGTCCCGTGTGGCGATCGGGTTTCGCCCCTGTTTCAGGCGGCCGACCGCCGGGCACAATCGAGGGGACGCGCATTGTGGCGCGTCCTCTCATTCCCCCCTTGACCTGCGGATCAGTCCGCCATGTGGACGAGATATTCCACTTCCCGGGATCTTGGGCATCATGTAACTTGCACGAAATCGCATCAGGGCCAACGTCGTCCCTCCTTGCACCACACAGCCGAAAGACGACGACGGGAGAGCCGATGCTGCCTGCATCCATGCACTCCGCCAACGAGCCCCAGGCCGGCGCAGCCCGCCAGCCGTACGCGCTCGTTCCGGATGCGCGACCTACCGCTCAGGGCCTGTACGACCCGCGAAACGAGCACGACGCCTGCGGCGTCGGTTTCGTCGCCACGCTGACCGGCATCGCCGACCACACCATCGTCGAACAGGCGCTGACCGTCCTGCGCAACCTGGAGCACCGCGGCGCCACCGGCGCCGAGCCGGACTCCGGTGACGGCGCCGGCATCCTCACCCAGATCCCGGACGCCTTCCTGCGCGGCAAGGTCGACTTCGAGCTCCCCGCCGCCGGCTCCTACGCGGTCGGCATCGCCTTCCTGCCCGACGCGGACGCCGCCGACGCGGACGCCGTCGCCCGGATCGAGGCCATCGCGGCCGAGGAGGACCTCACCGTCCTCGGCTGGCGCGACGTCCCCGTCACCCCGGACCTGCTCGGCGCCACCGCCCGCGGCGTCATGCCGCGCTTCCGGCAGCTCTTCCTCGCCAAGGAGGGCCTGGCCGGGATCGAGCTCGACCGGACCGCCTTCGTCGTCCGCAAGCGCTCCGAGCGCGAGGTCGGGGTCTACTTCCCGTCGCTGTCCGCGCGCACCATCGTCTACAAGGGCATGCTGACCACCGGCCAGCTGGAGCCCTTCTTCCCCGACCTGTCGGACCGCTCCTACGCCTCCGCCGTCGGCCTGGTGCACTCGCGCTTCTCCACCAACACCTTCCCGAGCTGGCCGCTCGCCCACCCGTACCGCTTCGTCGCCCACAACGGCGAGATCAACACGGTCAAGGGCAACCGCAACTGGATGAGCGCCCGCGAGTCCCAGCTCGCCACCGACCTCATCCCCGCCGACCGCAACGGCCGGGGCCTGGAGCGGATCTTCCCGGTCTGCACCCCGGAGCACTCCGACTCCGCCTCCTTCGACGAGGTCCTGGAGCTGCTCCACCTCGGCGGCCGCTCGCTGCCGCACTCGGTGCTGATGATGATCCCGGAGGCGTGGGAGAACCACGCCACCATGGACCCGGCCCGCCGGGCCTTCTACCAGTACCACTCCAACCTGATGGAGCCCTGGGACGGCCCGGCCTGCGTCACCTTCACCGACGGCACCCAGATCGGCGCCGTGCTCGACCGCAACGGCCTGCGCCCGGCCCGCTACTGGATCACCGAGGACGGCCTCGTCGTCCTCTCCTCCGAGGTCGGCGTGCTCGACATCGACCAGGAGAAGGTCGCCAAGAAGGGCCGCCTCCAGCCCGGCCGGATGTTCCTCGTCGACACCGCCGAGGGCCGCATCGTCGGGGACGAGGAGATCAAGTCCTCCCTCGCCGCCGAGCACCCCTACGCGGAGTGGGTCGCCGCCGGGCAGATCCAGCTCGCCAAGCTGCCCGAGCGCGAGCACATCTTCCACACCCACGCCTCGGTCACCCGCCGCCAGCAGACCTTCGGCTACACCGAGGAGGAGCTGCGGGTCATCCTCGCGCCGATGGCCAAGACCGGCGGCGAGGCGCTCGGCTCGATGGGCACCGACTCGCCGATCGCCGCGCTCAGCGAGAAGCCGCGCCTGCTCTTCGACTACTTCGTCCAGCTCTTCGCGCAGGTCACCAACCCGCCGCTGGACGCCATCCGCGAGGAGCTCGTCACCTCGCTGCTCAGCAACCTCGGCCCCGAGGGCAACCTGCTGGCCGCCGAGGCCGCCGCCTGCCGCTCGGTCGGCATCACCTTCCCGGTGATCGACAACGACGAGCTGGCCAAGCTCGTCCACATCAACCACGACGGCGACCAGCCCGGCCTCAAGGCCGTCACGCTCTCCGGCCTCTACAAGGTCGCCGCCGGCGGCCAGGGCCTGGCCGCCCGGCTGGCCGAGATCGCCGCCGAGGCCGACGCCGCGATCGCCGACGGCGCCCGGATCGTCGTGCTCTCCGACCGGCACTCCGACGCCGAGCACGCCCCGATCCCCTCGCTGCTGCTCACCTCCGCGATCCACCACCACCTCATCCGCACCAAGCAGCGCACCCAGGTGTCGCTGCTGGTCGAGGCCGGCGACGTCCGCGAGGTGCACCACGTCGCGCTGCTGATCGGCTACGGCGCCGGCGCCGTCAACCCGTACCTGGCCATGGAGTCCGTCGAGGACCTCGTCGCCCAGAAGGTGTTCATCCAGGGCGTCGAGCCCGAGAAGGCCATCAAGAACCTGATCAAGGCGCTCGGCAAGGGCGTGCTCAAGGTCATGTCCAAGATGGGCATCTCGACCGTCGCCTCCTACCGCGGCGCCCAGGTCTTCGAGGCCATCGGCCTCTCCCAGGAGCTGGTCGACGGCTACTTCGCCGGCACCACCACCAAGCTCGGCGGCATCGGCCTGGAGGAGCTCGCCAAGGAGACCGCCGCCCGCCACGCCAAGGCCTACCCGGCCTCCGGCATCCCGGCCGCGCACCGCGCGCTGGAGATCGGCGGCGAGTACCAGTGGCGCCGCGAGGGCGAACCGCACCTGTTCGACCCGGACACCGTCTTCCGGCTCCAGCACTCCACCCGCAACCGCCGGTACGACATCTTCAAGCAGTACACGGACCGGGTGAACGAGCAGTCCACCCGCCTGATGACGCTGCGCGGCCTGTTCCAGCTGGACGCCCTCGGCCGGACCCCGATCCCGGTCGAGGAGGTCGAGCCGGTCTCCGAGATCGTCAAGCGCTTCTCCACCGGCGCCATGTCGTACGGCTCCATCTCCCTGGAGGCGCACGAGACCCTCGCCATCGCGATGAACCGCCTCGGCGGCAAGTCCAACACCGGCGAGGGCGGCGAGGACCCGGACCGCCTGTACGACCCGCAGCGCCGCTCGGCCATCAAGCAGGTCGCCTCCGGCCGCTTCGGCGTCACCTCCGAGTACCTGGTCAACGCCGACGACATCCAGATCAAGATGGCCCAGGGCGCCAAGCCCGGCGAGGGCGGCCAGCTGCCCGGCCACAAGGTCTACCCGTGGGTCGCCAAGACCCGGCACTCCACCCCGGGTGTCGGCCTGATCTCGCCGCCGCCGCACCACGACATCTACTCGATCGAGGACCTGGCGCAGCTCATCCACGACCTCAAGAACGCCAACCCGGCCGCCCGCATCCACGTGAAGCTGGTGTCCGAGGTCGGCGTCGGCACGGTCGCCGCGGGCGTCTCCAAGGCGCACGCCGACGTGGTGCTGGTCTCCGGGCACGACGGCGGTACCGGCGCCTCCCCGCTGACCTCGCTGAAGCACGCGGGCGGCCCCTGGGAGCTCGGCCTCGCCGAGACCCAGCAGACCCTGCTGCTCAACGGCCTGCGCGACCGCATCGTCGTGCAGACCGACGGCCAGCTCAAGACCGGCCGCGACGTCGTCATCGCCGCGCTGCTCGGCGCCGAGGAGTTCGGCTTCGCCACCGCGCCGCTGGTCGTCTCCGGCTGCATCATGATGCGCGTCTGCCACCTGGACACCTGCCCGGTCGGCGTCGCCACCCAGAACCCGGTGCTGCGCGAGCGCTTCTCCGGCAAGCCCGAGTTCGTGGTCAACTTCTTCGAGTTCATCGCCGAGGAGGTTCGGGAGATCCTCGCCGAGCTGGGCTTCCGCACGATCGAGGAGGCCGTCGGCCACGCCGAGCACATCAACGCCGCCGCCGCCGTCGACCACTGGAAGGCCGCCGGGCTCGACCTGGCCCCGCTCTTCCACGTCCCGCAGCTGCCCGAGGGCGCGGCCCGCCACCGCACCACCTCCCAGGACCACGCGCTCGACAAGGCCCTGGACAACCAGCTGATCACGCTCGCCGAGGACGCCCTGGAGCGCGGCGAGACCGTCCGCATCCAGCTGCCGATCCGCAACGTCAACCGCACCGTCGGCACCATGCTCGGCCACGAGGTGACCAAGCGCTACCGCGGCGAGGGCCTGCCCGAGGGCACCATCGACGTCACCTTCACCGGCTCCGCCGGGCAGTCCTTCGGCGCCTTCGTGCCGCGCGGCGTGACCCTGCGGCTGGAGGGCGACGCCAACGACTACGTCGGCAAGGGCCTCTCCGGCGGTGTCGTGATCGTCCGCCCGGCCCGCGACGCCGCGGCCATCGGCAACGACGCGCAGAACCACGTCATCGCCGGCAACACCATCGGCTACGGCGCCACCTCCGGCCGGATCCACCTGCGCGGCAAGGCCGGCGAGCGCTTCGCCGTCCGCAACTCCGGCGCCACCCTGGTCGTCGAGGGCGTGGGCGACCACGGCCTGGAGTACATGACCGGCGGCCGGGTCGTCATCCTCGGCGAGACCGGGCGCAACCTGGCGGCCGGCATGTCCGGCGGCATCGCCTACGTCCTGGACCTGCGCCCCGCGAACGTCAACGACGGCCTGGTGGGCATCGAGGCCCCCTCCGCCGCCGACCGCGACTGGCTGCGCGAGACCGTGCAGCAGCACTACGAGGAGACCGGCTCCACCGTCGCCGCCGAACTCCTGGCCGACTGGGGCAGCGGGGTCTCCCGCTTCTCCACGATCATGCCGACCGACTACAAGGCAGTGCTCGCCGCCAAGGACGCCGCTGAGCGCGATGGCCTCTCCGAGGCCGAGACCACTCGCAAGATGATGGAGGCGGCTAATGGCTGACCCCAAGGGCTTCCTGACCACGCCCAAGCAGCTGGCCGAGCGGCGCCCCGTCGACGTGCGCCTGCGGGACTGGAACGAGGTCTACGTCGAGCGCAGCCTCCTGCCGATCATCACCGAGCAGGCCGGCCGCTGCATGGACTGCGGCATCCCGTTCTGCCACAACGGCTGCCCGCTCGGGAACCTCATCCCCGAGTGGAACGACCTCGCCTACCGGGACGACTTCGTCGGCGCGATCGAGCGGCTGCACGCGACCAACAACTTCCCGGAGTTCACCGGCCGCCTCTGCCCGGCGCCCTGCGAGTCGGCCTGCGTGCTCGGCATCAACCAGGACGCGGTGACCATCAAGAACGTCGAGGTCACCATCATCGACAAGGCCTGGGACCGCGGCGGCGTCACGCCGCAGGTCCCGGAGCGGCTGTCCGGCAAGACCGTCGCCGTCGTCGGCTCCGGCCCGGCCGGCCTGGCCGTCGCCCAGCAGCTCACCCGGGCCGGGCACACCGTCGTCGTGTACGAGCGCGCCGACCGCGTCGGCGGCCTGCTGCGCTACGGCATCCCCGAGTTCAAGATGGAGAAGCGCCACATCAACCGCCGCGTCGAGCAGATGCGCGCGGAGGGCACCCGCTTCCGCACCGGCGTGCACGTCGGCGAGGACATCACCGGCCAGCAGCTGCGCGAGCGCTTCGACGCCGTCGTCGTCGCCGCCGGCGCCACCACCGCGCGCGACCTGGCGGTGCCCGGGCGCGAGCTCAAGGGCGTCCACCAGGCCATGGAGTACCTGCCGCTGGCCAACAAGGTGCAGGAGGGCGACTTCGTCGAGTCGCCGATCAGCGCCAAGGGCAAGCACGTCGTCGTCATCGGCGGCGGCGACACCGGCGCCGACTGCGTCGGCACCGCCCACCGCCAGGGCGCGGCCTCCGTCACCCAGCTGGAGATCATGCCGCGGCCCTCCGAGGAGCGCCCCGGCCACCAGCCCTGGCCGACCATGCCGATGACCTACAAGGTCACCTCCGCGCACGAGGAGGGCGGCGAGCGGATCTACTCCGTGAACACCACCCACTTCACCGGCTCCGCCCCCGAAGAGGGACAGACGATCGGCAACGTCCAGGAGCTGCACCTCGTCGAGGTCGAGTTCAAGGACGGCCGCTTCGAGCCCGTCCCCGGCACCGAGCGGGCCATCCCGGCGCAGCTCGTCACCCTGGCCATGGGCTTCACCGGCACCGACGTCCGCAACGGCCTGGTCGAGCAGCTCGGCGTGGACCTGGACGCGCGCGGTAACATTGGCCGCGACGGCCGGTTCGCCACCAATGTCGATGGCGTGTACGTCTGCGGAGACGCCGGCCGCGGTCAGTCGCTGATCGTCTGGGCCATCGCGGAAGGCCGCTCGGCCGCAGCCGCGGTGGACAAGTACCTCGGCGGCAAGACCCCACTGCCGGCCCCGATCCGTCCCACCGACCGCCCGCTGGTCGTCTGACGGGCCGACCGGCCCCCCTGAACCCCCGGTGCCGCATCGCCGGGAGCTCAACCCGCTGCCCCCGCCAGCGTCGCCGGGCCAACGCGGTCTCCTGGCGCCTGCCCTCTTCCCCGACCAGTTGGAGGGCGGGCGCCGTCGCGTTCCCCCGGGCGGTCCGCCGCCTTACCCCGAAGAGGGCAGGCCCGTCAAGGGCCGTGTCAACTCTCAGACATTTCCCAGGACTTGGGTCTACCGTAGGCCCGTTCCGGACGCCGCGCGGGAGGGCCTGACCGGACGGACTGTTGTTCGTCGGTACCAGGTGGCAGACTGCCGCCGACGGCCGGGGGGCTGCTGCGCGAGTGCGGAGGTTGACGCGATGAGCACGACTCAGACAAGCGGAGGCGCCACGGTACGGCGCCTGCTGCTCGGCACCCAGCTGCGCAAGCTCCGCGAGGCCAGGGGCGTCAGCCGCGAGGAGGCCGGCTACTCGATCCGCGCCTCCGAGTCCAAGATCAGCCGGATGGAACTCGGCCGGGTCGGCTTCAAGGAACGCGACGTCGCCGACCTGCTCACCCTGTACGGCGTCGAGGCCGAGCAGGAGCGCGCCACCGTCCTCGGACTCGTCCGGGACGCCAACGCCACCTCCTGGTGGCACGAGTACGGCGACGTGCTGCCCGCCTGGTTCCAGAACTACGTCGGCCTGGAAGAAGCCGTCGCCGAGATCCGCAGCTACGAGGTCCAGTTCGTCCACGGGCTGCTCCAGACCGCCGACTACGCCCGCGCCGTCATCGCCGCCGGCGGCCACGTCACCGACCCCGGCGAGATCGAACGCCGCGTCGAGGTCCGGCTCAAACGCCAGGCCCTGCTCACCGCCGAGAGCGGCCCCCGCCTGCTCGCGATCCTTGACGAGGCCGCGCTGCGCCGCCCCTGGGGCGGCCCCGAGCTGATGCGCAACCAGATCGACCGGCTGCTGGAACTCGGCGAACTGCCCAACGTCCGGCTCCGGGTGCTGCCGCTGGGCTGCGCCGGACTGAGCGCCGAGAGCGGCGCCTTCACCGTACTCGGCTTCGCCGAACCCGAACTCGCCGACGTCGTCTACGTCGAACAGTTCACCACCGCGCTCTACCTCGACAAGCCGGCCGAGGTCGCCGAGTACCGCCACGCCATGGAAGGGCTGCTCGCCGACAGCCTCGACCCCGAACAGACCCGGCAGCTCCTGTACTCCG
Organism: Kitasatospora sp. NPDC088160; assembly: GCF_044741445.1. Classification (NCBI taxonomy): domain Bacteria; kingdom Bacillati; phylum Actinomycetota; class Actinomycetes; order Kitasatosporales; family Streptomycetaceae; genus Kitasatospora; species Kitasatospora sp. NPDC088160. The sequence continues at coordinate 21,996 of NZ_JBIUSS010000022.1, forward strand.
TACGCCAAGAGCTCTGAGACGTCAGTACGATGATGCCCAATCAGACCGGGCCGTAGCGGCTCGCCCGCCGACGTTCCCCGAACCGGCACGAGAGGGATCAGATGTCGTACTTCTCCGAGTTGGCGCTGCAGTACATCGACGGCGAATGGTGCAGCGGCAGCGGCTCCTGGGACATCGTCGACGTCGACCCCTACACCGGCGACAAGCTCGCCACCATCACCGTCGCCACCATCGCCGAGGTCGACCGGGCCTACCGGGCCGCCGAGCGGGCCCAGAAGCAGTGGGCCGCCACCACCCCCTACGCCCGCCGGCTCGTCTTCGAACGCGTGCTGCGCCTGATCGAGGAACGCGAGGAGGAGATCACCCGCGCCATCATGGCCGAGCTCGGCGGCACCGCGCTCAAGGCCGCCTTCGAGCTCTCCCTGGTCAAGGACATGCTGCGGGACTGCCTGCGGGTGTCCCTGGGCCTGGAGGGCCGGCTGCTGCCCTCGATCACGCAGGGCCAGGAGAACCGCCTCTACCGGCTGCCGGTCGGCGTCGTCGGCGTGATCAGCCCGTTCAACTTCCCGCTGTACCTCTCGATCAAGGCCGTCGCCCCCGCCCTCGCACTCGGCAACGGCGTGGTGCTCAAGCCGCACCAGGAGACCCCGATCGTCGGCGGCACCCTGATCGCCCGGCTCTTCGAGGAGGCGGGCCTGCCGGCCGGGCTGTTCAACGTCGTGGTCACCGACATCGCCGAGATCGGCGACGCCTTCATCGAGCACCCGGTGCCCAAGGTCATCGCCTTCACCGGCTCCGACCGGATCGGCCGGCACGTCGCCACCGTCGCCGCCGCCAACTTCAAGCGCACCGTGCTCGAACTCGGCGGCAACAGCGCGCTGATCGTGCTCGACGACGCCGACCTCGACTACGCCGTGGACGCCGCCGTGTTCAGCCGCTTCGCCCACCAGGGCCAGGTCTGCATGGCCGCCAACCGCATCCTCGTCGACCGCTCCGTCGAGGCCGAGTTCACCGCCAAGTTCGTCGCGAAGGTCTCCTCGCTCACCGTCGGCGACCCCAAGGACCCGGCCACCCAGATCGGCCCGCTGATCAACCCCGTCCAGGCCGACACCATCACCGCCCAGGTCGACCAGGCCATCGCCGCCGGCGCCACCGCACTGCTGCGCGGCACCACGGTCGGCAGCCTGATGGAGCCCGTCGTCCTCACCGGGCTGGCCGAGGACGCGCCGATCCTCCAACGCGAACTCTTCGGCCCGGTCGTCCTCGTGGTGCCCTTCGACGGCGAGGACGAGGCCGTCCGGCTCGCCAACGACAGCCCCTTCGGGCTCAGCGGCGCGGTGCACACCGGCGACGTCGAGCGCGGCGTCCGGGTCGCGCACCGGATCGAGACCGGCATGATCCACGTCAACGGCGGGACCATCGCCGACGAGCCGGCGGTGCCGTTCGGCGGGGAGAAGAACTCCGGCATCGGGCGGCTCAACGGGGAGTCCACGGTGGACGCGTTCACCACCGTGAAGTGGATCTCCGTCCAGCACGGGCGCACCGCCTTCCCGTTCTGAGCGGTGCCGTTCCGGGCGTTTCTGTTCCGGGTGTTTCTGTTCTGACGGTGCCGCCTCGGGCGGTGCGGGTCGCCCGGCGGCAGCCGCCGGGCGACCTGATCGGTCAGGCCGGGTAACGGATGAGACCGTCGGTGGCGAGCTCGAAGCCGAAGGGGGCGGGGATCGGCACCCGGTCGCCGAAGCTGCCGGTCCAGCGTTGGCGGTAGGCGCCGTCGGAGGGCTCGGAGTAGAGGGTGATGTCGCCCTCGCGCGGATCGATCAGCAGGTACAGCGGGATCCGCATCTGTGGGTAGTCGCGCACCTTGCCGACCAGGTCGTTCTCCGGGTTCGACGGCGAGACGATCTCCACCGCGATCGCCGCCTCCTCGGCCGGCACCTCGTTGCCGCCCAGTTCGACGACCGAGATCGGGATGTAGGTCAGGTCGGGGTTGCGCAGCTTGCCCACGTTCGGCGACGCCAGATCGGTGTTCTCGCTCGGCATCAGGTCGGACGGGCGGCGCGCGTCGAACTGCTCGCGGATGAGCAGCAGGTTGCGCTGGTGGATCACCGATGGGCCGGCCATCATGATGATCTCGTCGCCGGAGATCTCGATCTTCCACCCGGCCGGAGGCGTCAGGCTCTGCGCGTAGGCCAGCAGCCGCGCGTGGCGCTCTGGGATCTGGAACTCGCTCATGGCCCCATTCTTCCACTGCGAACAGCACGAAGGCCGGCGGGGGGGGGGGGGGGGGGCCCCCCCGCCCCGGGGGGGGCGCCCGGGGGGCCCGGGGGCCCCCCCGGCCCGCCCCCCCCGCGCCGGGGGGGGGGGGGAAGGAGGGCGGGGGGGTGAGC
>NZ_JBIUSS010000022.1:24392-197457 GCF_044741445.1 Kitasatospora sp. NPDC088160
GGCCTGTCGGTTTCGCCCGGCGGGGGGTGGGGGCGTGGGGGCCTTCGGAGCGCGGCGTGCCAAATAGCCCCCCCCCCCCCCCCCCGGCCGGCCGGGGGGGGGGGGGGGCCCCCCCCCCCCCCGACGGCCTTCGGATGAGGTGCTCAGAACACCGGCTGGCCGGCGCGCACCAGGCGCCAGGAGTCGGTGAAGAAGTCTGCCGGGTCGATGACGCCCTTGGCCTTCACCCAGGCGATCATCGTGTTGCGGATCTCGTCCGAGTTCGACCAGACCAGCTTGGCCTGCGCCACGTGCGGGAAGTTGCCGCCGCCGTTGGCACGGTAGTTGTTGACCGCCAGGACGAACTGCGCGGCCGGGTCGATCGGCTTGCCCTGGAACGACAGGTTGACGATCCGCTGACCCTTCGGCTGCGCGATGTCGATGTCGTAGCTCAGCCCGTACAGCGAGTCGTAGTTGTAGTCCGGCGTGGTCTCCGCGCCGGTCAGCGCGTCCTTGTCGACCGGCGCGCCCGGGGCCAGCTGGTTGTAGTACTTGGCCGAGAACTCCAGGTAGTCCTTCAGCTGCGCACCCGTCAGGACGCGCGCCTCCAGCGTGTTCTCGTAGATGTACAGACCCGCCGCGTCGCGCAGCTTCACCTGGCCCGCCGGGATCAGCGCCGTCCGGTTGAACGGCGCCGCCTGCGCCAGCACCGGCAGGTTGGCGTACTGCCCGCCCGCCAGCGCCGCCTTCACCGCGTCCGCCTGCACCCGGCCGATCAGGTCGATGATCGGGGTCGCCCGGAACCGCGCCTCGGCGATCGACAGATCCGTCTTGCAGGTGCCGATCTGCTGGTTGACGTACGCCACGACCTTCTTGTGCTGCTCGGTCAGCGCGTCCACGATCTCCGGGTTCTCCGGCACGGTGTTGGAGTTCAGCACCCGCGAGGACACCGAGAGGACCTTCCACGCGCCGTCGGCGAACTCGACGTCGAAGTCGAAGCAGCTCAGGCGCTGGCCCCAGCACAGCGGCTCGGAGAGCACCACGGTCCTGCCGGTCTTCTTGTTGACGATCAGCCGCTGCGCCACCTCCTTGTGGGTGTGGCCCACCAGCACCGCGTCGATGCCCGGAACGGTCTCGGCCATCTCGCCGGAGGCGTCCTCGGGCCAGGGCAGCTGGTCGCCGTAGGTGGTCGGCTCGTCGATGCCGGAGTGGGCGGAGACGACGATGACGTCCGCGCCCGCGGCCTTCATCCGGGGCACGTACTTGGCGGCCGTCTCGACGATGCCCGGGAAGACCATCTTGCCGGTGACGTTGGCCTTGTCCCAGATCGCGATGCCCGGGTTGGTGAGGCCGAGGATGCCGACCTTCAGAGGGGTGTCCTCGTCCAGCCACACCTCCTTGATCACGTACGGCTTGAAGGCCGGCTTCTCGTTCTTCGCGTGCAGCGCGTTGGCGCCCAGCAGCGGGAACTCCAGCTGGTCCTCGAAGGCCTTCACGGTGGGGATGCCGTAGTTGAACTCGTGGTTGCCGAGCGCGGCGGCGTCGTAGCCCATGAGGTTCATGGCGACGGCCATGGGGTGGTCGGGCACGTTGTCGCCGTCGGTGGCGATCGGCTCGATCCGGGCGTAGTAGTAGGTCAGCTGGGTGCCCTGGATGATGTCGCCGGAGTCGATCAGCAGGCAGCGGTCCCAGCCCTTCTCCTCGCGGACCTGGTTGGCCAGGGTGGAGATCTTGGCGAGGCCGACGTCGTTGTGCGCCTTGTCGGCGTACACGGCGTCGGTGAAGTAGTCCCAGTTGAGCACCCGGCCGTGCAGGTCGGTGGTGCCCATGACGGTGAAGGCCTGCTTGCGGCCCTTGCGCTTGCCCTTGGCGGCCGCCGGAGCCGGCTCGGCGGCCACGGCGGCGGGGGCGGCGGCGACGACTGCTCCGCCGGTCAGGGCGGCGCCGGCTGCGGTGGCGGCGGACCGGGTGACGAAGTCACGGCGGTTCAGGGGCATGGACGACTCTCCCGGGTGGGGACTGACGGGCCGATGGTCCGTCAACTGGTGTTCGGGTGGCGTGCCGAAGCGCATCGACGCGCGTAGAAGGACGCGCGTAGAAGTGTGCCGTGCGGGCCCGGCCGGTGGATAGCCCTCCGACGTTTCCAGCAGGTGAGATCTTGGCGACTCGTTCGTGACGGGGGTGCGCGGAGGGCGGGGTGGTAAGGGGACCCGGCCGGGCCCTGTCCGGTTTCCTCGGGGGCAGGACCCTCGGGGGCAGGACGCTCAGTTCAGGTCCGCGACCAGTCGGCGCACCTCGCGGCCGAGCTCCGCCTCCGGATCCGGGGCGTCCGGCCCCGCCCACGGCCGCCAGGTCAGCGCCCGCAGGTAGCCGGCCACCGCCACCGGCAGCCGGTGCCGCACGATCTCCTCGGGCACCGGCCCCGGCTCCGCCGAGCGCAGCGCCGCCAGCAGGCCCGCCACACCGGCCGAATCCGGCAGCGGCACCGTGGCCAGGTAGTCGGCCAGCGCGGCGAGCTCGGGATCGGGTCGCGGTGCGGGCTCCGGCGCGGGCTCCGGCGCGGGCTCCGGGTCCGGCCTGGGCGTCGACGTGGAAGCCGTCGACGGCCCCGACGGCCCCGACGGCAGCGGCGGCCCCGACGGCAGCGGCGGCACCAGCGGATCGACGGGCAGGACGACGGGCGGCACGACGGGCGGGTCCGTCCGCGCGCCCGGCGTCAGCAGCGCGCCCGCCCCGTACAGCCCCGCCACCACCGCCGGCCACCACGCCCCGCCCAGCCCGGCGAAGTGCAGCCCCAGTCCCACCGCGCCGCCCCCGCAGCCGACCAGGTTCCGGGCCGACTCCAGGTACCGCAGCACCCGCCGGCCGAACCCGTCACTGGTAGCCACGAATCTCCTCGAACACCCCGTCCAGCGAACCCGACCCGTCGAACAGCTTGCCGCCGCTCACGTCCGCGATCCCCTGCAGCTGGCTCACCGCCGCCTCCCCGAACTTGATCGGGAACACCGGGATCGACTTCTGCCCGGCCGGCAGCCCGTCGTGGAACCGCTTGAAGTCGCCGTCCGAAGCCCCCTCGTTGCTCTCCCCGTCGGTCATCAGCACGATCGACGTGAACCGGTCGTCCCCCGCCGCCGACTGCTGCCGGTCGATCACCCGGTACGCCTCCTCCAGCGAGTCGTACAACGCCGTACCCCCCGACGCCGCCAGCGACTGCACGTCCGCGTCGATCGACGCCAGCTCCGTCTCCGGGCCCGGCTTGCTCCCCGAGGCCGGCACCGCGTGCGTCCTCGCCCACTTCACCTTCGACGCGAAGGAGATCAGCGTCACCTCCTCGCGGTCCCGGAACCTGCGCACCGCCCGGGTGTCGTCCGCCCCCGTCAACCGGCCCAGCGCCGACTTCAGAGCCGAGATCCGCGAACCCTCCATCGACCCCGAGGTGTCCAGCACGTACACCGTCCGCGACGGCCGCCGCAGCTCGTTCTGGTACGAGGCCAGCAGCCCGTCCGCCACCGCCCGGCTCCCCGGGAACGGCAGCTCCCGGCGCCGGTCCGCCGGCAGCCCGGCCGCCGGCGACACCCCCGGCGCCACCGGGCGGCGCAGCGTCACCTCGGAGATCCGTTTCTGCACGTCCTCCTTCAACAGGTACGCCGTCAACCGCTGGAAGGAGTCCCGCTCCCGCTGCGCGGACGAGGACAGCAGCGACAGCGGATAGTCCGCCGACACCACCCCGTCCACCGGGCGGATCACCGTCAACTGCTGGTCCGCCGCCAGCGACTTGTTCATCGACAGCAGCACCGACTCGTAGTTCACCAGCGCCCCGACCTTGCCCGGCTCCGCCCGGGTGTAGGCCTGCGCCAGCCAGCCCGAGGAGCCCGACGTCAGCTTCTGGCCGGTGAAGAACTGCTTCAACTGCGGCGCCGCCTTCTGCACGTCCCCCTCGGTCAGCGCCGCCCCCGCACCCGAGAACGCCGAGGCCACCGCCACCAGCGTCGAGAAGCCCGAGTTCGACCGGGACGGGTCCGCCATCCCGTACGCCAGCTTCCCGGCCGACGCCGCATCCCCGACCTGCGCCCAGGAGACCTTCGAACCGTCCCCCCAGCCGAGCTCGTTGAGGACCGAGGACCGCACCCCCACCGCCACCGGCGACACCATCACCGGCGTCTCCGACAGCACCTTCGACTTCCCCGCGTCATCCAGTCGCAGGTACTGGTTGGACGGGAACCACACCGCGTCGTACTTGCCGTCCGCCCGGCCCGAGGACACCGCGTCCGCGCCGTCCAGCGAGCCCGTCCAGGAGAACTGCACCGTCACCCCGGTCGCCTTCCTGGCGTCCTCCAGGATCGGCGCCAGGTCCTGCAGCTCGCTGCCGGCCAGCACCCGCAGCACCCCCGGCTGCGCCGTCGTGGCCGGCGGGTCGGACGGCTTCGGGCCCGGCGGGGTGGAGGTGCAGGCGGCGGACGCCAGCAGGGTCGCCAGCGCGGCGACCGGCCAACTGTGCTTCTTCATCCGGGAGTTCACTGAGCCTTCCCCTTGGCGGCCTTGATCAGCCTGGTCAGGATGTCGGGCACGGGAATCTGCGGCTGGTTGACCTTCGCCGCCGCGAGATTGGGCGCCAGGACCGGGGTCTTGCCCTTCACCAGCGCGGCGAAGGCGTCCGGGTCGTCCTGCGGGCGGAAGCCGAACTTCGCCTCCAGCCGACGAAGTTCGGCGTTGTCGTGCAGCTGGGCGGCCAGCCGCCGGCCGTTCGGCGTGCGGCCGACGATGGTGTGGTCGGTGTAGATGGTGGTGTCCGGGTACAGCACCACCATGTCGCCGGTCGACTCGCCCTTCAGCACCATCGCGGCGGCCTGCGACTCGTACGCGAGCACCAGCGGATTGCCGACCCCGGCCAGGAAGGCCTTGAACGGCTCGTCGCTGCTGCTCTTCTGGCCGCCCTGGATCGCCGTCGCCGTGCGCAGCACGTCCTTGGTGGCGTCGATCCCGGCCTGGTCGTAGACCACCTGGCGGTTGTTCAGCAGGTACGACAGCAGGGCGATGTGCAGCGCCCCCGAGGAGGACGTCTCAGGGTCGGTGGTGGTGAGGAACACCGGGCCCTTCAACTCCGCGTGCTCGGTCGCGCCCGCGAGGTCCGGCCAGGTGCGGCCGGCCTTCAGCGCGGCCAGGTAGGCGTCCATCCGGAACGTCCACAGCCCGGTGGAATGGTCCAGGGTGGCCAGGCCGTTGCCCATCAGGACGTCCGCCACCGGGCGGTGCGCGAGGATCACCAGCGGCGAGTAGAACGGCTGGACCGGGACCTCCTTGATGTTCCAGTCCACGCGCAGCTTGTCGGCCGGTGGCTGACTGGCCGGGAACGCGAAGTCCTTCGCGTCGCCGTCCATCAGCCAGGAGCCGATGCTCTCCGCGTTCACCTTCATGCCCTGCTTGGCCAACTCGGCGACGACCTGCGGATCCTGGAAGAAGTCGCGCTTCTCCGAACCGATCAGGCCGGAGACGGTGACGATGTCGCCGCCCGGGTCGTCCTGCGGGATCAGCGCGTACGTCACCCCGCCCAGCAGGGCCAACGCCGCCAACACCCCCAGAGTGCGTCTCATGCCGAACGCCTCCCCCTCGTCCGCTACGTCGTCCGGGTGGTCACCCGGGGGTGACGAGCGTCCCGCCGGGCGGGGAGCGGCGGCCGAACCGACGGTGAACCAAGGGTGAACACCCCTTCACGGGTTCGCATCGGAAGGCCGGACGGCGACGGCACCCGGGCAGCTGCTCGCACACCGGTCCGAGGATGTGTCAGATTGTTCAACTCGCCTTACGGCAAAGGTCATCCCGCCGTCCGGACCCGCGTCGTGGTTACGCGCCGGTAATGCCTACCCTCAGCAGTATGCGCCGAGCAAAAATCGTCTGCACCCTCGGGCCGGCCACCGACTCGTACGACCAGATCAAATCCCTGGTCGACGCCGGAATGGACATCGCCCGTTTCAACCTCAGCCACGGAACCCACGACGAGCACGAGGAACGCTACCGCCGCGTCCGCAAGGCCGCCGACGAGAGCGGCCGCAGCGTCGGCATCCTCGTCGACCTTCAAGGCCCGAAGATCCGGCTCGACACCTTCGCCCACGGCCCCGTACTTCTCGAACGCGGCGACGAGTTCACCATCTCCACCGACAACGGCGTCGTCGGAGACAAGGACATCTGCGGCACCACCTACCCCGGCCTCGCCGCCGACGTCACCCGCGGCGAACGCATCCTCGTCGACGACGGCCGGGTCACCCTGGAGGTCGTCGAGGTCGACGGGCCGCGCGTGCGCTGCCTCGTCATCGAAGGCGGCCTCGTCTCCGACCACAAGGGCCTCAACCTCCCCGGCGTCGCCGTCTCCGTCCCCGCACTCAGCGACAAGGACGTCGCCGACCTGCGGTGGGGCCTGCGCACCGGCGCCGACCTGATCGCGCTCTCCTTCGTCCGCAGCGGCCGCGACATCGAGGACGTCCACCGGATCATGGCCGAGGAGGGGCGCCTCGTCCCCGTCATCGCCAAGATCGAGAAGCCGCAGGCGGTCGACAACCTGGAATCCATCGTCGACGCCTTCGACGGCATCATGGTGGCCCGCGGCGACCTGGGCGTGGAGATGCCCCTCGAACAGGTCCCGCTCGTCCAGAAGCGCGCCGTCAAACTCGCCAAGCGCAACGCCAAGCCGGTCATCGTCGCCACCCAGATGCTCGACTCGATGATCAACGCCTCCCGGCCCACCCGGGCCGAGGCCTCCGACGTCGCCAACGCCGTCCTCGACGGGACCGACGCCGTGATGCTCTCCGGCGAGACCTCCGTCGGCAAGTACCCCGTCGAGACCGTCAAGACCATGAGCCGCATCATCGAGGCCGCCGAAACCGACATCCTCGCCGCCGGACTGCCGCCCCTGACCACCGGCAACAAGCCGCGCACCCAGGGCGGCGCCGTCGCCCGCGCGGCCGCCGAGATCGGCGACTTCCTGCACGCCAAGTACCTCATCGCCTTCACCCAGTCCGGCGACACCGCGCGCCGGCTGACCCGCTACCGCTCGCCCATCCCCGTCCTCGCCTTCACCTACGAACCCGCCGTCCGCAGCCAACTCGCCCTCACCTGGGGCGTCGAGACCTTCCTCGGCCCCTTCGCCCCCACCACCGACCAGATGGTCGAACAGGTCGACGCGGCCCTCCTGTCGCTCGGCCGCTGCCAGAAGGGCGACATCGTCGTCATCACCGCCGGCTCCCCGCCCGGCCTCGCCGGCTCCACCAACCTCGTCCGCGTCCACCACGTGGGGACCCTGGACAACTGACAGCCACTGGGCGGCATCCCTCGTGTGAGGGATGCCGCCCAGGACGGAATGAGTGCGATGAACGAGCACACCCCCTGGCGCGCTTTCCGCGAGGAGATCCTCAACCACCCCGGCGCGGGCGCAGCCTACGAGGCAGCCAGGGCCCGATTCGAACAGGACGAACAGGTGGAGCCGGAGCCCGAGGGTGGCTGAACCGCTCTGCCACTGTCAGTACTTGGGGCCGATGTGGGCGTCCATGAGGGCGACGGAGTCCCTGCGGGCGACGGAGATGTTGGTGGCACCGGTCGGCCGGGCCGCGGCCTTCCACTGGACGCCGACGGCGTCGAGGGTGGTGGTGAAGAGGCCGATGATGTCGGTCGAGGTGTTGGTGAAGAAGTAACGCGGGTACTCGTAGCGCTTCTTGACGCCGCCGACCGTTCGCATCGTCCAGTTGGTGATGCGGCAGCCGTCGGAGTGGATCAGGCCGCGCAGGAACTCCCACGGGTGGGCGTCGACGATCTCCTGCTGCCAGGGTGCGAGGGAGATCGACCGTCGGTGCTTCGGGCCGGGGCCGTGCTGGGGGAAGAGACAGGGCCAGTGCTTGCTGGTGCTCACGACACTGGTGCAGCCCGGTGCGCGGACGCGCTGAACCCTGTTGAGCGGCATGACGGCGGAGACGGCGCGCTCGCATTCGTCGATGAGGCCGGGCCAGGCGTCGCAGCACGCGATGCGGAGGGCGTAGACCTTGCGGCGGCCCTCGCTGACACAGCCGTCGCCGAGGTAGAGGCCGAGGAGGTAGGCGTAGTCGGCGCGCGGGCGTGAGGGGTCGAGCCGGCCGCTGCGGACCGGGCACTCGGCGGTCATCCGCGGGCTGGGCACGGCACCGGAGGCCCACGCGCGGATCGCGAACCGGGATATTCCGGTCGCGCGGCTGACCTGGCTGAAGGTCAGCCCGGTCGCGTGGAGGTCGAGCGCCCGCTGCCGCGTGGCCACGTCGTACATGTGGCTGTCAGTGCTTGGGGCCGATGCGGGCGTCCATCAGGGCGACGGAGTCCTTGCGGGCGATGGAGATGTTGACCTGGCCGGTGGGGCGGGGGATCGAGGCCTTCCACTGGACTCCGACGGCGTCGAGGGTGGCGGTGAAGAGGCCGATGATGTCGGTGGAGGTGTTGGTGAAGAAGTAGCGCGGGTACTCGTAGCGGCGGACGACGCCTTTGACGGTCTTGGTCGTCCAGTTGGTGATCCGAGTACCGTCCGAGTGGATCAGGCCGCGCAGGAACTCCCATGGATGAGCGTCGACGATCTCCTGCTGCCAGGGCTCCAGGGCGATGGTGCGCTCGTGCTTCCTTCCCGGGCCGTGCTGGGGGAAGTAACAGACGAGGTGTGTCGAGTACGCCTTGACGTTGTGGCTGCCGGGCCGCCGCACGCGGCAGGGTGTCAGGTTGGGCAGGACCTGTCGCATGGCCGTTTCGGCGGCATTCATGATTCCGGGCCACTTGTCGTCACAGGATATGAACAGGCTGGGGACTCGATGCTGCTTGGGGTGGCTGATGTGGCCGTCGCCGAGGTGGAGCCCGAGCAGGTACGAGTAGGCGGGGCGGTTCAGTTCGTCGCCGTGGCAGTGCATGCAGGTGGTGTGCTTGCGGCCGGGGAGTTCGCCGCGCTTGGCGAGATCCTGATGCTTCCACCAGGAGACCGTGCCGCAGGGGACGGCCAGTCGGCGGGCGGTCTCGGCCGTGCCGACGCCGCTGCGGAGGAGGCTGACGGCCTGCTCGCGTACAGATCGGTCGTACATGTGACCGAGATTGCACGGTCGAGGGGATGTTGGCATGCAAACAAAGAGAGCTTCACCCGAGTGGGTGAAGCTCTCCGGCTGTTGGACCGAATTAGGCTTCCTTCGATTCGAAGGTTAGGTGCCCCGAGTGGGATTCGAACCCACACTGTATGGTGTTTGAGACCACTGCCTGCTGCCGATTGGGCTATCGGGGCCTATGATTCGAAGGCGGTTGCCCGAATCGATTAACTCAAACATACCGTGTCTAGGTACCCTCGTGCATGCAGTACCCCGCCGGAACTAGGAGCCCCGTGAGCACCGCCGACGAGCAGGCACAGCCGCTTGAGACCGATTCGCCCCAGATCACCCGGATTGTGATCGCCGAGGATGAGGCGCTGATCCGCCTCGACCTCAAGGAGATGCTCGAAGAGGAGGGGTACACCGTCGTCGGTGAGGCCGGGGACGGGGCCACGGCGGTGAAGCTGGTGGAGGAGCTTCGGCCGGACCTCGCGATCTTCGATGTGAAGATGCCGGTGCTGGACGGGCTCTCCGCCGCCGAGCAGATCCACGAGAAGCACCTGGCGCCGGTTCTGATGCTGACGGCGTTCTCGCAGCGGGAGCTGGTGGACCGGGCGCGGGACGCCGGGGCGATGGCGTACATCGTGAAGCCGTTCAGCAAGGCGGATCTGGTGCCGGCGATCGAGATGGCGGTGTCGCGGTACACCGAGATGCGGACGCTGGAGGAGGAGATCGCGGATCTCACCCAGCGGCTGGAGACCCGGAAGCTGGTGGACCGGGCGAAGGGCGTGCTGCAGACGAAGTTCGGGCTGAACGAGCCGGCGGCGTTCCGGTGGATCCAGAAGACGTCGATGGACCGTCGGATGACGATGGCCGCGGTGGCCGAGGCGGTCATCGAGGAGGGCGCGGCCCAGGACCGCAAGAAGGCGGACGAGGACGCGTCCGAGTAGACGGACGCGAGGAGGGCCCGGCAGATCTCGTCTGCCGGGCCCTCCGTGCGTGGAGGCGTGGATGCGTGGAGGTGTCAGTCCTCGCCGAGGTAGGCCTTGCGGACGGACTCGTCGTGCAGGAGGTCGGCGCCCGTCCCGGAGAGGACGATGCGGCCGGTCTCCATGACGTAGCCGCGGTCGGAGAGGGAGAGGGCGGCCTGGGCGTTCTGTTCGACGAGCAGGATGGTCGTGCCGGCGGCCTTGAGCTCGATGATGGTCGCCATGATCTTCTGCATCATCAGCGGCGACAGGCCCATGGACGGCTCGTCGAGCATGAGCAGTTTGGGCTGGGACATCAGGGCCCGCCCCATGGCGAGCATCTGCTGTTCGCCGCCGGAGAGGGTGCCGGCGGCCTGGCGGCGGCGTTCTCCGAGGATGGGGAAGAGGTCGTAGGCGCGGTCGACGTCGGCGGTGATGCCGGCGGTGTCGGTGCGCAGGAAGGCGCCGAGGAGGAGGTTCTCCTCGATGGTCATGCGGGGGAAGATGTGCCGGCCTTCGGGGGAGTGGGCGAGGCCGAGGGCGACGATCTTGTGGGCGGGGACGGCGGTGAGGTCCTGGCCGTCGAAGGCGATGCGTCCGGCGGTGGGTTTGAGGAGCCCGGAGAGGGTGCGCAGGGTGGTGGTCTTGCCGGCGCCGTTGGTGCCGATGAGGGTGGTGACCTCGCCCTGGTTGACGGTGAAGCTGATGCCCTTGACGGCTTCGATCTTGCCGTAGGCGACGCGGAGGTCCTCGACCTCGAGGAGTGCGGTCACTGGTCGGTCTCCGTAACGGTCTCCGCGACTGCGGGGGTGGTGCCTTCGAGCGGGGCGCCGAGGTAGGCGGTGATGACGCGTTCGTCGTTCTGGACGGTTTCGCGGTCGCCTTCGACGATCTTCTGGCCCTGGACGAGGACGGCGGTGCGGTCGCAGAGGTTGAAGATGAAGCGCATGTCGTGCTCGATGACGAGGATCGAGACGCCCTGGTCGCGGATGGCGAAGACGAGTTCCTCGGCCGCGCGGGTCTCCTGGGGGTTCATGCCGGCGGTGGGTTCGTCGAGCAGCAGGAGGCCGGGGTCGGAGGCGAGGGCGCGGGCGATCTCCAGCTTGCGCTGTTCGCCGTAGGGGAGGTTGCGGGCGAGGTGGTCGGCCTTGTCGGCGAGGCCGGTGAAGGCGAGGAGTTCCATGGCCTTCTCGCGGCTCTCGTTTTCGGCGCGGTGGTAGCCGGGGCCGCGGAGGATGGCGGAGAAGATGCCTTCCTTGGTGCGGGTGTGGCGGCCGACGAGGACGTTCTCCAGGACGGTCATGTTGGCGAAGAGCCGGATGTTCTGGAAGGTGCGGGCGATGCCGGCCTGGGTGACGAGGTGGGGCTTGGGCGGCAGGAGGGTGCCGCGGTAGCGGACGGCGCCCTCGGTGGGGACGTAGAGGCCGGTGAGGCAGTTGAAGAAGGTGGTCTTGCCGGCGCCGTTGGGGCCGATGAGGCCGATGATCTCGCCTTCGCCGACGGTGAGGCTGACGTCGTTGACGGCGGTGAGGCCGCCGAAGCGCATGGTGACGCCGGTGACTTCGAGCAGGGGTGTGGCGGTGGTGGTCATCTGGGTGGTCACGCCCCTGCCTTGGTGAGTGCGGCGCCGTCGCCGGCGGGCTGGGCCGGGATGGCGGCCTCGTGGAACTCCAGTTGGCGGCGCCGGTTGGGGATGAGGCCCTCGGGGCGGACGCGCATCAGGATGATGAGGGCGGCGCCGAAGGCGAGCAGCTGGTAGTCGGAGAGGAATTCGAGCTTCTTGGGGATGAGGAAGAGGAGGGTGGCGCCGGCGAGGGGCCCGCTGATGGTGCCCATGCCGCCGAGGATGACGGCGGCGAGCAGGAACGCGGAGTTGGGCGGGAGGGCCTCGGCGAAGGTGTACTGGTCGGGGGTGACGGTGTAGCTGACGTGGGCCTGGACGGTGCCGGCGAGGCCGGCGAGGCAGGCGCCGAGGGCGAAGGCGAGGAGCTTGAGGCGGAAGCCGTTGATGCCCATGGCCTCGGCGGCGGTCTCGTCCTCGCGGATGGCGACCCAGGCGCGGCCGATGCGGGAGTTGCCGACCCGGGCGAAGACGAGCACGACCAGGGCGGTGACGAGGAGCATCAGCAGGTAGTAGTTGGAGAAGCGGCCGAGCTCGATGCCGGCGACGGTGTGCGGCTTGCCGAGGTCGAAGCCGAGGATCTCCAGGTCGGGGATCCGGGGGATGCCGTTGGAGCCGTTGGTGACCTTGGGGCCGGTGGTGCCGTTGAGGTTGAGCATGGTGATGCGGAAGATCTCGCCGAAGCCGAGGGTGACGATGGCGAGGTAGTCGCCGCGCAGGCGCAGCGTGGGGGCGCCGATGAGGACGCCGAAGACCATGGAGACGGCGGCGCCGGTGAGCATCGCGGCCCAGAACGGGAACTGGACGTGGATGGGGGAGGCGGGGGAGCCGGAGACCAGGGCGGCGGCGTAGGCGCCGACGCCGAGGAAGGCGACGTAGCCGAGGTCGAGCAGGCCGGCGAGGCCGACGACGATGTTGAGGCCGAGGGCGACGGTGGCGAAGATCAGGATGTTGGTGGCGACGGACGTGTACTGGTCGCTCGTCTGGGTGAAGGGGAAGCTGGCGGCGGCGGCGAAGGCGGCGCCGGTGGTGACGGGGCGGTGCTTGACGGTCAGGGCGCGCAGCCGGGCGAGCAGGCCGGACCGGGTGAGGGCGGGGACGACGAGGGCGGCGAGCAGCAGGTAGCCGATGAAGAGTTCGCCGTACTCGGTGTCGATGCCGAAGGTGATCGTGAACAGTCCGAGGCCGAAGGCCAGGACGATGATCAGGACTTCGGCCCAGGAGGGGAGTTGGCGCGGCGCGGGCAGGGGCCGGTCGACGGTGCCCAGGCGCAGCCAGGTGTGGGCGAGGTGGCCGAGCTGGAGCAGCAGGACGACGCCGGCGGCGATGGCGAGGGCTCCCGCGAGGGCGGTCATCACGGGGGCGACGGGCTGGTCGCCGGGGATGGCGTGGGCGGCGAACCAGCCGGCGGGGGCGACGGGGACGAGCAGGAAGAGGCGCTTGTCGAGGATGCGCAGCGGGACGCGGGTGCGGCGGTCGAGGGGGAGGCCGAGGGCGCCGAGGACGGTGAGGAGGCCGCCGGCGGCGAGGATCCAGCCGCCGGCTTCGAGGTTGGCGAGGCCGCCGAGTTCGGTGGCGATGGCGGCGACGGAGAAGACGCTGACGGCGAGGGCGCCGGTGGCGGTGTAGAGGACGGCGTTGTGGCTGCGGGTGGGGGCGGCCCAGCGCAGGCCGGGGGTGCCGTGGGTGGCGAGGAGCAGGAGGAGGGTGAGGAGTCCGGCGGCGAGGGCGAGCCATTGGAGGCCGGCGGGTGAGCCGGTGTAGGTGAGGTCGCCGGGGAAGTCGGAGGTCCAGGTCCAGGGGAGGGCGGCGGAGGCGGCGGTGGTGAGGGCGCCGAGGCCGGTGAGGGCGGTGGCGGCGCGGGCCGGCAGGGGGATGACCGGGGTGGTTTCGGTGGTGGTGGTCATGGTGGTCACGCCCTGTCCGCGACGCGCTCGCCGAGCAGGCCCTGGGGCCGGACGAGGAGCACGAGGATGAGGAGTACGAAGGCCCAGACGTCCTTCCAGGCGCCGCCTCCGAAGAGGTGCATGCCGGGGAGGTGCTGGATGTAGCCGGTGGCGAGGCTTTCGGCGAGGCCGAGGGCGATGCCGCCGAGCATGGCTCCGTAGATGTTGCCGATGCCGCCGAGGACGGCGGCGGTGAAGGCCTTGAGGCCGAGGATGAAGCCCATGCGGAAGTCGACCTGGCCGCTGCGCAGTCCGTAGGCGACGGCGGCGACGGCGGCGAACGCGGCGCCGATGGCGAAGGCCATGACGATGATGCGGTCGGTGTCGATGCCCATGAGCTTGGCGGTGTCGGGGTCCTGGCTGGTGGCCTGCATGGCGCGGCCGGAGCGGGTGCGGGTGACGAACCAGCCGAGGGCGAGCATGCACAGCGGGGCGGCGATGAGCAGGAAGAGGTCGCTGCGCTGGATGGTGACGGAGCCGAGGCTGAAGGGGTCGCCGGGGATCTTGGGGAAGACCCGGGCCTTCTTGGCGTCGGGGTAGAAGGAGAAGACGAGTTGCTGGAGGAAGATGGACAGCCCGATCGCGGTGATGAGGGGGGCGAGTCGGGGGGCGTTGCGCAGGGGCCGGTAGGCGAAGCGCTCGGCGGCGACGGCGGTGAGGGTGGAGACCAGGATGCCGGCGATCAGCATGAGCGGCAGGGCCAGCCACAGGGTGGTGCCGCCGGGGAGGGCGAGGTAGGCGGTCAGGGCGCCGAAGCCGCCGACCATGACGATCTCGCCGTGGGCGAAGTTGATGAGCTGGACGATGCCGTAGACCATCGTGTAGCCGATCGCGACGAGTCCGTAGAGGGCGCCGAGGATCAGGCCGTTGGCCAGCTGCTGCGGTAGGTCGTGCACCGCTGGGCCTCCGTAGTGCGTTCGGGGTTGTCCGCGTGGGTGGTGGATGTGGGGGCGCGCGGGGGCACTCGTGGCGCCCCCGCGCGCTGTGCTGCTGGAAGGTGGTGCGGGCCGGCTCAGCGGTTGAGGTTCAGCCGTCGAGGGCTGAGCCGCTGGAGGCCCAGCTGTCGAGGGCTCAGCCGTTGAAGGCCCAGCCGCTGGAGGTTCAGCCGCTGGAGGTTCAGCCGTTGAAGGTGCCGGTCTTCTCCACGGTCCACTTGCCGTCCTTGACGGTGTAGACGGTGAGTTGCTTGTTGGTGGTGTCGCCGAACTCGTCGAAGGAGACCTTGCCGGTGACGCCGTCGAAGGAGACCTTCTGGACGGCGTCGACGACGGCGGCGCGCGGGTTGGCGGGCAGCTTGCCGTTGTTGGCGGCGGCGACGGCCTTGACGGCCTGGATGATGGCCCAGCCGCTGTCGTAGGAGTAGCCGCCGTAGGTCTCGTAGGGGTCCTTGTAGCCGGCGGCCTTGTAGTCGGCGATGAACTTGGCGGCGGTGGGGAGTTGTTCGACGGCGCCGCCGACGGCGGTGGCGTAGTCGCCGGCGCTCTTGGGGTTGAGCTTGATGAAGTCGGCGCTCTGCATGCCGTCGCCGCCCATCAGCGGGATGTTGACGCCGGCGTCCTTGAGCTGGAGGGAGAGCGGGCCGGCGGCGGGGTACTCGCCGCCGTAGTAGACGGCTTCGGCGCCGGAGGTCTTGACCTTGGTGACGATGGCGGAGAAGTCGCGGTCGTCGGGGTTGACGTGCTCCTCGCCGACGATGTTGCCGCCCTGCTTGGTGAATTCGGCCTTGAAGGTGGCGGCGAGGCCGGCGCCGTAGGTCTTCTGGTCGTCGATGAGGAAGACCTTGGACTTCTTGGCGTCCTTGGCGAGGAACTGGGCGGCGAAGGGGCCCTGGACGGCGTCGGTGGTGGCGGTGCGGAAGTAGGTCTTGAAGGGGCGCTTCTTCTCGCCGGTGACCCACTTCTCGCCCTGGCTGAGGGCGACGCCGGTGTTGGCGGGGGAGATCTCGACGAGGTTGGCGTCGTTGAAGATCTGCTGCATCGACTGGGCGACGCTGGAGTTGAGCGGGCCGACGACGCCGAGGACGCTGTTGTCGGCGACGAGCTGGGTGGCGTTCTGCTGGCCGGGGCCGGGCTTGGCGGTGTCGTCGAGGGCCTTGACCTGGAACTTGACGCCGGGGACCTCGTTCTGCTCGTTGGCCTTCTTGACCGCGAGGTCGACGGAGTTGCGGATGCCGATGCCGATGGCGGAGAGGTCGCCGGTGAGCGGGGCGTCGATGCCGATGGTGACGGTGGTGGCGGAGCCGCTGTTGCCGCTGCCTCCGTCGGCGGACTTCTTGTCGTCGCGGGAGCCGCACGCGCTGAGGCTCAGGGCGCCGATCACGGCAATGCTCACGACAATTGCGGAACGGTGACGCACGAGGGTCCCCTTCGGTTCGGGAGGCGCCGCGCCTGAGTTGGCGGGAGCCGGGATGCGCGGAGGGCCGGGCCCAATCCGTTGGCGCGGTGACTGGCCGTGACTCTAGATGCCTCTGGGCGACTCGGGCAGTGGTGTGGCGAGGCTGTGATTCTCTTGTTATGAGCACACAGAGCAGTTGTCTCAGCATGTGGTCGTTTTGGCGCGAGCGATCCGCCGATGTAGGGCGTTTAGGGGCTGTTGGGGCGATGTAAGGGCCAGAAATGGGGGTTGCAGCTGGCTTGGCCGATAGTCGGACGCCCGTGTCCGATTCACTTGTTCCGGTCATGCTCGTCCGGATTTCGGACAGCGAGGGCATGGCGAAGGAACTCCGGGCCGCCTGTGAGCCTCGGAGCGGGCCATTGCTCGGATTTCCTACTTGTTACGTAGCGTTACCTGCGCGGATTCCGGGCATGCTGCCGCGTCGGCCGCGCCCGGACATGCCGCCGCCCCCTTGTCCAGACCAACGCCTGCCCAGGGTGGCGGAAGGTCAAACAAGGGGGCGGTCAAGGGATTTGATGATCCGTCGGCACCGGGAAGGGTCCCGGCGCGGGGTCAGAGGTCGCGCAGCATGCAGGTCAGCCGGCAGCTGGTGACCCGCTTGCCGGTGTCGTCGGTGATCGCGATCTCGTACGTGGCGGCGGTGCGGCCCTTGAACACCGCCGTCGCCACCCCGGTGACCAGCCCGGAGGTGGCCGAGCGGTGGTGGGTGGCGTTGAGGTCCACCCCGACCGCGTACCGGCCGGGGCCCGCGTGCAGCATCGCGCCGATCGAGCCCAGCGTCTCGGCCAGCGCCGCCGACGCGCCGCCGTGCAGCAGCCCGTACGGCTGCTGGTTGCCCTCCACCGGCATGGTGCCGACCACCCGGTCGCCGGAGGCCTCGACGATCCGGATGCCGAGCTTCTCGCCGAGGGCGCCGCCGGAGAAGGTCTGCGGGTCGACGCCGAGCTTGGCGAAGTGGTCCAGCACGTCCTGCGGGACCTTCAGGACGGGGGCCGCGTCGGGGGCCGCGTCGGTCATGGGGAACTCCTGCCGCTCGGGGATCGTCATCGTGCTGCCTGTGATCGTACGACCGTCCTACTCGGCGGTAGCGGCCGTGTCCGGGGTCGGGGCGTGTCAACGGACGCCCCGGGCACGGCGGCCCCCGGCGCGCCCCCGCCGCCCGCGCCCCGCGCCCGATCGGCACGGCGCCCGACCGGCACGGCGCCCCTTTTGTCGGTGCCGGGCCATAGGATCGGTGGCCGGTAGTGGAATCGGCAGGAACGGGACGTTGACGTGGCTACGCAGAGTACGGACAAGGGCGCGACGGGTGGCGGCGGGGCCGGCCCGCGGCCCCGGCTGATGCTGCTCGACGGGCACTCGATGGCCTACCGGGCCTTCTACGCCCTGCCCGTGGAGAACTTCAACACCTCCACCGGCCAGCCCACCAACGCGGTCTACGGCTTCGCCTCGATGCTCGCCAACACCGTCCGGGACGAGCAGCCCACCCACCTCGCCGTCGCCTTCGACCTCTCCCGGCAGACCTTCCGCTCCGTCGAGTTCCCCGACTACAAGGCCAACCGCGCCAAGACGCCGGACGAGTTCCGCAGCCAGATCGGCCTGATCGGCGAACTGCTCGACGCGATGAACGTCCCCCGGCTGACGGCCGAGGGCTTCGAGGCCGACGACATCATCGCCACCCTGGCCACCGCCGCCGAGGCGGCCGGCTACGACGTCGACATCGTCACCGGCGACCGCGACTCCCTCCAACTGGTCACCGACCACATCACCGTGCTCTACCCGACCAAGGGCGTCTCCGAGCTCACCCGCTACACCCCGGAGAAGGTCGCCGAGAAGTACGGCGTCACCCCGCGCCAGTACCCGGACCTCGCCGCCCTGCGCGGCGACCCGTCCGACAACCTGCCCGGCATCCCCGGCGTCGGCGAGAAGACCGCCGCCAAGTGGGTCAACCAGTTCGGCTCCTTCG
This sequence comes from Kitasatospora sp. NPDC088160, assembly GCF_044741445.1. Lineage (NCBI taxonomy): Bacteria > Bacillati > Actinomycetota > Actinomycetes > Kitasatosporales > Streptomycetaceae > Kitasatospora > Kitasatospora sp. NPDC088160. The sequence goes on from NZ_JBIUSS010000022.1 coordinate 42,338, forward strand.
ACGAACTCGTCTCCCGCGCCGACGAGGTGAAGGGCAAGATCGGCGAGAAGCTGCGCGAACACCTCGACTCGGTCAAGCGCAACCGCGTCCTCACCGAGCTCGTCCGCGACGTCGAACTCCCGCTCGGCGTCGGCGACCTGGCCCGCGCGCCGTTCGACAAGGCCGCCGTCGGCACGCTGATGGAGTCGCTGGAGTTCCGCAACGCCAACTTCCGCGACCGCGTCCACGGCATCGACCCGGCCGGCGGCGAGGAGGAGGCCGCGGCCGAACTCGCCCCCGGCGTCGAGGTCGACGGCGAACTCCTCACCGACCCGGGCACGCTGGCTGGCTGGCTGCGCGAGCACGCTGCCGACACCAAGGCCCCGGTCGCCCTCGCCGCCGTCTACCAGTGGGCGCTCGGCACCGGCGAGGTCACCGAAGTCGCCCTGGCCGCAGGGGAGTCCGCCGCCTGGTTCGACCCGGCGCAGCTCGCCGAGGAGGACGAGCGGGCCTTCGCCGCCTGGCTCGCCGACCCGGCCGCCCCCAAGGCCCTGCACATCGCCAAGCAGGTCATGCGGGCCTTCGCCGAGCGCGGCTGGGCCATCGAGGGTGTCGTCGCCGACACCGCCCTCGCCGCCTACCTGGAGAAGCCCGGCCGCCGCACCTTCACCCTGGAGGTGCTCGCCGAGGAGTACCTGGCCCGCTCGCTCACCCCCGCCCCCGCCACCGAGGACGGCCAACTCGCCTTCGACGCCCCGGAGGAGGACCCGGCGGCAGGCGCCCAGGCACTCATGCTCCAGGCCCGCGCCGTCCTCGACCTCGCCGCGCTCTTCGACACCCGCCTCGCCGAGGTCGGCGCCACCGGGCTGCTGCGCGACATGGAGCTGCCGATCGCCGCCCTGCTGGCCCGGATGGAGCGCACCGGCATCGCCGCCGACCGCCCCTGGCTCACCAGCCTGGAGACGCAGTTCGCCACCGAGATCCAGCGCGTAGTCGAGGAGGCGCACGCCGCCGCCGGGCGCGAGTTCAACCTCGGCTCGCCCAAGCAGCTCCAGGAGATCCTCTTCGGCGAGCTCGCCCTCCCCAAGACCAAGAAGATCAAGACCGGCTACACCACCGACGCCGACGCGCTCACCTGGCTCGCCACCCAGACCGACAACGAACTGCCGGTCATCCTGCTGCGCCACCGCGACCAGGCCAAGCTGCGCACCACCGTCGAGGGCCTGCTCAAGACGGTCTCGCCCAAGGGCCGCATCCACACCACCTTCAACCAGATGGTCGCCGCCACCGGCCGGCTCTCCTCGCAGGACCCGAACCTGCAGAACATCCCCGTCCGCACCGAGGAGGGCCGCGCCATCCGCCGCGCCTTCGTCGTCGGCGAGGGCTACGAGTCGCTGCTCACCGCCGACTACTCGCAGATCGAACTGCGCATCATGGCCCACCTCTCCGAGGACGAGGCTCTGTTGGAGGCCTTCGCCACCGGCGAGGACCTGCACACCACCGTCGCCTCCCAGGTCTTCGAGGTCCCGGGCACCGCGGTGGACGCCGAGATGCGCCGCAAGATCAAGGCGATGTCCTACGGCCTCGCCTACGGGCTGTCCGCGTACGGGCTCTCGCAGCAGCTCGGCATCAAGCCCGGCGAGGCCCAGGGCCTGATGGACACCTACTTCGAGCGCTTCGGCGGCGTCCGCGACTACCTGCGCCGGGTCGTCGACGAGGCCCGCGCCACCGGCTACACCGAGACGCTGCTCGGCCGCCGCCGCTACCTGCCGGACCTCAACAGCGACAACCGCCAGCGCCGCGAGATGGCGGAGCGGATGGCCCTCAACGCCCCGATCCAGGGCTCGGCCGCCGACATCGTCAAGATCGCCATGCTGCGGGTGGACGAGGCGCTGCGCGCCGCCGGCCTCACCTCCCGGATGCTGCTCCAGGTGCACGACGAAATCGTGCTGGAGCTGACGCCGGGCGAGCGCGAGCAGGTCGAGGCGATCGTCCGCGAGCAGATGGCCGGCGCCTACCCGCTGCGCGCCCCGCTGGACGTCTCGGTGGGCGTCGGCGCCAACTGGGAGGCCGCCGCGCACTGATCCGGCGGCGCGGTTCGGCGGTGCAGGGCTGCGGTGCGGTTCGGCGGTGCGGTTCTCGGCGGGCCCGGACACGGCTGGTGTCCGGGCCCGCCGCTCCGCTCCCGCGGGCCGTCGCGCAGCGGGCGCGACGATCGGCGGTGGGCAGCGGCGGATGGCGGAGAGCCCCTTGGCGGTCCAGAATGATCCGATGGTCACGCTTGAGACTCCGCGTCTGATCCTGCGTCGCTGGCGCGAGGAGGACGTCGCGCCCATGGCTGCCGTCAATGCCGACCCCGAGGTCATGCGGTGGATCCGTGACGGCAGCGTCCGTGACGAACAGCAGACCCGCGGCGGGATCCAGGCCTGGGAGAGCGAGTGGGAGGCGCAGGGCTTCGGCCTGTTCGCCGTGGAGATCCGGTCCACTGGTGAGCTGGCCGGGTTCACCGGCCTCTCGGTCCCCGAATTCCTGCCGGAGGTACTGCCGGCGGTCGAGGTCGGCTGGCGGCTGGGGCGCTCCCACTGGGGGCGGGGCTTGGCCACCGAGGCCGCTGCGGCGGCTGTGCGGTTCGCGTTCGAGGAGCGAGGGCTGGAGCGGATCGTCAGCATCACTCAGGTGGGCAACGACGCCTCCGAACGGATCATGACCAAACTGGGGATGCAGCTGGCCCGTGAGACCGTCAGTCCCGCCGGCGGTCGGCGAGTGCGGGTGTTCGCGTTGTCGTCGGACCAGTACGCCGCAACCCCTCGTCACTGAGCGCGGTCACCTCCCGCCGGCCCGCCTTCGGAGTCAGCTGCTCCCCGTCTCCCGTGCGTCGGCTGCGTCCGCGGTGTCCGCGGCGTCCGCGGCGTCGGCTACGTTCGCGCGGTGCAGGAACGCCTCGACGAGGCGGTCGGTGAAAGCCTGGTCCACGGGTTCCGCCGTCACCAGGACGCGGTGGTAGAGCGGTCCCACGAGTTGGTCGATCTCCGCCGCCATGTCGAGTCCGGCGGCGAGCTGGCCGCGTTCCACCGCGCGTTCCAGCGGGAGCCGGTCGCGTCGGCGCTGTTCGTCGAGGTACCCGGACCGCAGGGCGGCGGCGAACGCGGGATCGTGCTGGGCGTGCCCGATGAGGGCCTTGAAGACGGCGCCCGCGTCGGACCGGGTGAGGAACAGGGCCAGTTGGCGCAGGTGGGCGCGCAGGTCCGGGGCCAGGTCGCCGTGGTCCGGCGGGGTCAGGGCTTCGGTCGCGTCCTGGAGGAAGGCGTCCAGGAGGATGTCGGTCTTGGTCTTCCACCAGCGGTAGACGGTCTGCTTGGCGACGCCCGCCCGGGCGGCGATGCCCTCGATGGTGACGCCGGTGAAGCCCTTCTCGACCAAGAGGTCGTCGGCCGCCTCCAGCACTGCCTGCCGGGCCTGTTCGCTGCGGCCGTGCCGGTTGCCGTGGTGGCGTGCCGCCGGTTGTGACCCGGCCGCCGCGGCGGCCGTACTTCCTCGTTCCATGTCTGCCTCCTGGGGCCAGGGTAGGCCAGAACCGCTAGACGCAACGCAACGGTGCGTCTAGTCTAGGCCCATGACACCCACCAACACCCTCGAAGACCCCCGCGTCGCCACCGCCCTCGACCGGATGTTCCGGCATGCCGAGCAGGACGAGGCGACCAGCAGGCGGATCCGGGCGGCGTGGCCCCAGAACTCCGCGCCCCTCGGCCCGCAGGAGCAGGCCGACGCCAACGCCGAGGTGTACATGCCGATTTCCGCCCAGGGCGGCCGCCTCCTCTACAACCTGATCCGGGCCACCCGCCCCGCCACCGTCGTCGAGTTCGGCACGTCCTTCGGCATCTCCACGCTCCATCTCGCCGCCGCGGTGCGCGACAACGGGACGGGGCGGGTGATCAGTACGGAACTGAGCGCCGCCAAGGCCGCGGCCGCCCGCCGGACGTTCACCGAGACGGGACTGGACGACCTGATCACCGTCCTCGAAGGAGACGCCCGCGACACCCTCGCCGCAGTCGACGGCTCCGCGGACTTCGTCCTCCTCGACGGCTGGAAGGACCTGTGCCTGCCCGTCCTGCGACTCCTCGAACCACGCCTCGCGCCCGGCACCCTCGTCGTCGCCGACGACGTCGACCTGGAGGCCCTCGCGCCCTACCTCGACTACGTCCGCGACCCCGCCAACGGCTACCAGAGCGTCACGTTCCCCGTGGAGGACGGAATGGAGATCAGCTGCCGCCTCTAGACCCGTGTGGTGTCGTGATCGGTTGTGGGCACCGCCTTCTGCGTGGGGGTGGAACCCGGTACGACACTGGTCGTGACGCGTGGGCAACTCACGAATGCCCTGCGGGTGGACGGCCCGGATGAGGCCGACGTGGCCCCCCGGGCCGAGCCGGTCGCCGTCGGCCGACGGCCCGGAGGCCCGGCCCTGGGAAAAGGACGCGCGCCACTGTGTCCGGTCAGGCGATCATGGCTGCCATGACGGACGCAACCGGACCGGAGCCGCTGGGCGTGTGCCTCGTGGCCAATGTCGCTCAGGAGACCGGTCACGGCGAAGGCGGGTCGGAGATCCGCAAGGGGCTGCGGCACTTCGCGCCGGGGGCGAAGGTGTGGATCGCGCCGCCGGCCTGGGGCGACGGCGGTGACTGCGTCATCGTGGCCGGACGTCACCGGGGCAACAGCCGTCGCTACGTGCGGATCGTGATCAAGAGTCGGCTCCTGGCGAACTTCAGGGTCCACGCCGTCTACAGCCCGGCGCTGGTGCGCGCGTTGACGGAGGCGGGACCCGGCGAGGAGAAGGACTTCGGCGCCCGCTTCCTGTGGGACCCGGAGCAGGCGGAGAGCTGGGCGCGATCCCGGAACACGCCGAGGACGGGCTGAGGGCGGGCTGAGGGTGGGCTGAGGGCGGGCTGAGGGCGGCGAAACCGGCGCGCCGGTGGGGCGGCGCGCCGGGAACACTGCTCCGGGTCAGCCCGCGAGGTGCTCCAGGAGCAGCGGCACGATCCGCTCGGCGTCGGCCTCCGGCAGCCAGTGGGTGGCACCCTCCAGCGCGACGAACCGGTACGGGGCGCTGACGTGCTTGGCCGTCAGGTCGGCGGCGTCGCGGCCCAAAGCGCGGTCCTCGGTACCCCAGACGAAGAGCGTGCGGACGGTGATCTCGCCGGCCGGCACCCGGAGTTCCTCGTTGATCGCCCGGTACCAGTTGAGCCCGGCCGTCAGCACGCCCGGCTCGGTCAGCCGTCGGACGTTGGACTCGGCCTGGTCCGTCGGCAGTGCGCCCCGGTAGATCGCGCGCAGCCTGGCCGCGTCGTCGGCCAGCATGGCCTGTTCGGCCACGTGCTCCGGAAGGCGGAACTCCCTGATGTACTGGGAGCGTTCGCGCTGGTCGCTGTCGTTGTTCAGGGCCTCGTAGAGCGCCTCGGGGTGCGGGGTGGAGAGCACGGTCAGGCTGTGCAGCCGCTCCGGGTGGGTGGAGGCCAGCGCCCAGGCGACGAGGCCGCCCCAGTCGTGGGCGACCAGGTGGAAGCGCGGCGCGTCCAGGGCGTCGGCGAAGCCCAGCGCGTCCGCGACCAGCAGCTCGACGGAGTAGTCCGCGATGTCCGCGGGGCGGGCGTCGGGGGAGTAGCCGCGCTGGTCCACCGCCACCGCGCGGTAGCCGGCCGCGGCCAGCGCGGTCAGCTCGGCGCTCCAGCAGTCGGCGAACTCGGGGAACCCGTGCAGCAGCAGGACGAGTTCCCCGTCGGCGGGCCCGGCGGCCAGTCCGTCGAAGGTGTGCCGGCCGACGGTCAGACGAACGGCGGTGGGCAGGGGTGAGGACATGATCAGCTCCTGTTGGTAGCGCGTCAACAGGGCGATCACATCATAGGGTTGGGCGGGCGGATGCGGCGGGCGCTGCGGTGGCCGACGCCAGTGCTCGCCCTTGGCGCGAGGGCCCGGGCGCAGGAAGTCGGCGGGGCCGACTTCCTGCGCCCAGCTCGGCCCGTCGCCGTCGACGACCGCGCGCGGGGTCGCCGCCTTCGAGGTCTCGGGCGACGAGTGGAGCGGCGATCACGGCCGTGGATGCATGGCAGGCTGGCCCTGCATGGTGATCAGTGATGTGTCGTGGGCCGATGACGAGGTGTTGGCGGTGTGTCCTGAGCTGACGGATGCCGAACTCGACGAGTTGTTCAGCGCGTCGTGGCCGAATCACAAGCCGACCTCCTTCGCGCCGATGCTGGCCCGCAGCCTGGCTTGGATCGCGGCGCGCCGGGGGAACCGGCTGGTCGGATTCGTCAACGTCGTCGGCGACGGTGGTGTGCACGCCTTCGTCCTGGACACCACCGTGCACCCGGACGAGCGCGGGCAGGGGCTCGGGACCCGGTTGGTGAGGGCGGCTGCCAGCGAGGCGAGCGCACGCGGTGCCGAGTGGCTGCACGTCGACTACGAACCGCACCTGGAGTCCTTCTACGGTCAGTGCGGATTCCGGCCGACCGCCGCCGGGCTCATGCGACTCTGAGCGTTCCGCCTCCGTCGCAGGGATGACTGGGCAGTCTGAAGCGGTGGGTGATCGGTGAGGATCGTTGCCATGACTTACGTGATCGAAGCTGCTCGTCCGGGCGACTCCGCGCAGCTGGGGCCGTTGCTGCTGAGGGCTTGGCTGCAGACATACCCCAACCCGGAGGTGGGGATCGACGAGGACTGGATCCGTGAGCACCGCGGCTCGTCAGCTACCGCGGAAGGCATCAACCAGTGGCGGGAGTTCATCGAGGCAGCGAACCAGGACCCGGATCTGCTGTTCTGCCGTGTTCTCCGTTCTGAGACCGAGATCGTCGGCGTTCTCTGCGGGCGCCGCGGCGAGGTGGTCACTCTCGGACCGATGTATCTGCTGGAACACGTCCAGGGCCAGGGACTTGGTGGCCGCATGATGACCGAGTTCCTCACCTGGGCCGGAGCCACACCCATATGCCTATGGGCCACCGATTACAACGACAGCGCGGTCCGCTTCTACCAGCACCACGGATTCAAGGTCACGAGCGAGCGAGAGCTTTGGCAAGGAAAGCTGCCCAACCTCCGTATGACCCGCGAGGTCGCACCCAGCCTCAACAGCTGAGCTACCCGCGTTGGCAGCAACTGCCTCGAAGGCCAGCTGCGGGAGAACCCACGCCACGAGCTCGTGGGTGGGGCGAATGCAGACTCGACGGCCCGCCGCCGGAAGGGGTGGCGGGCCGCCTTGTCGACTGCTGCTGTTTCTCGTGAACATCCACGGTCCTCAAGATCGGCAACCGCGGCTCAAACCGGCAGACAAACGCTACTGCTGGAAGTGAACGAAGCCAGGGCGGTGTGCGGCAGGTGGGCTCTGCGGGGGTTGGGGGCGGGTGTGCGCAGGAAGTCGGGTGGGTCGACTTCCTGTGTTCATGGGTGGGTTGCGTGGGTGGCTTGGGCTTGGGCTTGGGTGCGGCAGTGGGTGAGGGCGGGTTTGAGGCGGGGGTCGGGGTTGGGGGTGGCGGTGAGGAGTTCGCCGGCGGTGGTGAGGGTGGTCCAGTAGTGGGTGGGGTCGCCGGTGGTGGGGTGGGGTTGGGTGGCGGTGAGGGAGAGGTAGGCGGTGGTGAGGTTGCCGGTGGTGAACCAGCGGGTGAGGCCGTGTTGGTGGCCGGCGCGGATGCTGCCGTGGGCGTCGATGGCGGTGAGGAAGAGGTCGATGACGGCGAGGTCGCGGTCGTCGGGGGTCTTGGGGATGTCGAAGACGCCGAGGGCTTCGAGGAGTTCGCCGGTGTCGTTCTCGGTGCCGGGGCGGGGGTTGGCGAGGAGGGCGTCGTAGCAGTCGTCGAGGCGGCGTTGGGTTTCGGCGGCGGGGATGCCGAGGGCGGTGCAGACGGCGCGGGCTGAGCGCAGGGGCTCGCGGGTGCGGCGGGCGAGGGTGGCGTAGGTGTCGGCGGGGGTGGAGCCGGTGTCGAACAGGTGGCGGGCGGTGAGGGGGAGTCGCATGGTGGGCACCTGTTCAGACGGTGAGGAGGGTGGACGTGGGGGAGGACGTGGGGGCGATCAGGGCCCAGACGAACTTGCCGACGCCGCCGGCGCGGGGGCAGCAGCCCCACTTCTCGGCGAGTTCGTTGATGAGGAGGACGCCGCGTCCGTGTTCGTCGTCGGGGGTGGGGGTGTGGAGGGAGGGGCGGCCGGTGCCGGCGTCGTGGACTTCGAGGCGCAGGCGGTCGGCGGTGAGGGAGAAGCGGATTTCGATGAGGCGGTCGGTGGGGGCGTCGGTGTGCTGGACGGCGTTGGCGAAGAGTTCGCCGAGGAGGAGTTCGGCGGTGTCGCGGTAGCGGTCGCCGGTGGGGAGGGCGGCGAGGTAGGCGCGGAGCAACTGCCGGGCGACGGGGGTGGATTCGGTCCGCGAGTCCAGGCGCGCGGCGAACGTGCGGGGGCGGTGGGCGGCGCAGGTTTTGAGCATGGCGAGGCACCTCGGAGGGCGGAGTGGAAGAGCGTCACGGCGTCGCTTCGATGTGTAGTGATGCGACTACCCAGAGCACTCACTGTGGCTTAGTATTGGCCATGCCTTCAACTCTTCGGACCGGAAGGGAAAGTCGCTAGCGATCATGAACCGTAAGGAACTTGACCCCGACTCCTCACCCACCGCCAAGTTTGGTGTGCTGCTTCGGCAGGCCAGAGAGGCGAGAGGCTGGACGCAGGAACAGTTGGGGGGACTCGTCGGGTACTCTGCCGTTCACATCTCCGCCGTGGAAACTGGACGAAAGTCTCCAACCAGTAAATTTTCGAAGAGAATTGATGGCGTGTTTGAAACGGATCAGTTCGAACGAGAGTGGCGCCAGTCCGGACAGAGAGTTCTGTTCGAGGGCTTCGACCAGTACGCAGCCAAAGAGCGGGAGTCCGTGGCCATTCGGATCTTCGAGCTGGACATGGTGCCTGGCATGCTCCAGCACCCGGACTACAGTGCCGCGTACGAGATGGCGCCGGTTCGACGGGGTGAAGCCACGCAGGAGCAGGCGGAGGAGCGGCTGAAGGTCTTGGCCGGACGCCAGCGGCTGCTCGACCGTCCTGTGACGGTCCACGTGGTCCTCGACGAGTCGGTTCTACGGCGTCAAATCGGCGGAGCGGCTGTTATGGCCCGCCAGATGCAATATCTGGAAGACCTTGCGGCGCGCCCCCACGTCATCCTCCAAGTCGCCCCGTTCACGCTTGGTGAGTCGCGCCCCTTCTCGCACTCGGTCACCTTGTTGACCCTGCCCACTCGCACGATGGTTGGGTACACCGAAACGCTGGGGCGGAGCCTTCTGGAACGGGACTCTGAGGTCGTGGCCGGATGGGCTGGCCAGTACGATCGCCTTCAGGTCGACGCTCTCACCCGGCCGGACAGCGCGGCCATGATCCGGGAGGCACGGAACGATTATGAACGGCACGCACGATGACCACCCGGCTGACGCCGCGTGGCGAAAGAGTTCCTACAGCAACGGGCAAGGCGGGTGTGTCGAGGTCGACGACTCGCGCCCTGGAACGGTTCGCGACTCCAAGGACCCCGACGGACCAGCCTTGGCGTTCCCGGTCGACGCCTGGTCCAGCTTCGTCGGCGCCGTCCGTTCTGGCGAGTTCGGCGACGTCTGAGGAGGCTCGCACGTCTTTTGACAGCGGAGGCGGAAGAGCATGCCCAGGCGTGATTACGAGGACGACCCGGACGCCCCCGAGGCGAACTCGCTCGTTCCGGCCGCGTCCGTCGTCGTGGTCGACGACACCGGCTGCGTCCTCCTTCAGCGCCGGACTGACAACGGGATGTGGGCCCTGCCCGGCGGCAGGATGGACATCGGCGAGTCGCTCGCCGGGTGCGGGATCCGGGAGACGCGCGAGGAGACCGGTGTCGACGTCGAGATCACCGGGATCGTCGGCACCTATACCGACCCCCGGCACGTCTTCGCCTACGACGACGGATGACGTGGAACGAGTTCGGCACGGTCAGCTGGCGCAAGAGCAGCTACAGCGGCGACAACGGGGGCGACTGCATCGAGGTGGCCCCCGGATTCCCCGGCCTCGTCCCCGTGCGTGACTCCAAGGACCCGCACGGGCCGGTGCTCGTCTTCCCGGCCTCGGCCTGGACGTCCTTCCTCTCCTCCGTCCAGGCCGGTGACTTCCCGGAGCGGTGACCCGCCGCCGGGGGCGCATCGCCTTCCGCATGCGCCTGTCGCAGCCTGAAACGCGCCTTCTGACCAGGCGAAGCGCGGTTCGGTCCCTACGCTGGATATCGGCCCGCCAGCCCCGTCGAAGGACCGCGTATGCGCCGCTCCCGTCTCATGCTGTCCCTGGCCCTGTCCGCCGTGACTGCCTCCGCCCTCGTCGCCGCCGACGCCGCGCCGGACGGGCCGGTCCCGTCGGTCAGCCTGCCGGTGCTCCGCGACCCGCAGGCCCAGCAGAAGCTCCACCGCATGACGGACCCGGTGCAGGACTGGGTGGAGTCCGGCGACCCGGCGGCGGACGGCTACGCCGGGACCGTGATCGACGCGTCGAACCAGCACGCCGACGTCTACTGGAAGGGCGAGGCCCCGGCCGAGGTCCGGGCGCTGCTCGACGCGAACGCGGGCCCCGGCTACACCGTCGACGTCCACCAAAGCCCTTACTCCCGCGCGGAGATGCGCGCCGCGATCGACCGGTTCACCGCCGCTGTGGCGCCCGAGGCGTGGACGTCGATCGGCCCGCAGGAGGACGGCACCGCCATCGCGATCACGTACGTGCCGGCGAAGGCGACCCGGCCGACCGGCGGCGCCACGACCGAGCAGGCGTACTCCCGGACGGCCGCCGAGATCGCCGGGATGCCGGTGACGGCCACCGTCGAGGGCATCCCTGCAGCGCTGTCCGGCAGCCGGCACTCCGACAGCGCGCCGTACTACGCGGGCGCCGAGGTCAACACCGGCAAGGCCTCGTTCTGCTCGACCGCGTTCAGCGGTTGGAAGGACAGGACGAAGGTGCTGCTGACCGCCGCACACTGCGGCGGCGGCCGGTACTACAACGGCACGGGCGGCTACATCGGCGACCTGTACGCGATCGGCGACGGTTTGGACGTCGGCATGATCGCGATCAACGGTAACGGCACCGGCCGGTTCTACGACGGTGCCTGGTCGGACAGCAGCGGTTCGTCGCGACGCACGTACGGGATCGGACGCAACAACGTGGGGGACCTCGTCTGCCTCAGCGGCGCCCAGTCGGGGTGGAAGTGCGACGTGGAGGTCAAGAAGGTCGATGTCGAGACGACGAACGACGAGGGGACGAAGATCAAGCCGGTGGACATCGCGGAGTCGAAGGGTGGTGACCGACGGGCGATCGGCGCGAAGGGCGACAGCGGCGGCCCCGCACTCGCCAACCCGTCCGGCGCGAACGGCGACATGGAGGCTCGCGGCGTGATCGTGGCCGGAAGGTCGGAGGTCGGTTGCCCGGCTGGATCGACGGCACACTCGACGACCTGCTACGCGCAGGTGCTCTACGTGCCGATGACGCCGGTGGTGAACCAGATGGGCTTCTCGATCTCCTGACGGCAGCGCGAGCCGGGAATCCCGCCCCCGCCGAGGAGGAGTGTCAGTTCCGCGGGTTGAGGCGGCGGGTGGGCTCCGCCGTCGACGGGTCCTCGGGCCAGGGGTGGCGGGGGTAGCGGCCTCTCAGCTCTGCGCGGACGGCGCGGTAGCCGTTCTGCCAGAAGGATGCGAGGTCGCCGGTGACGGCGGCGGGGCGGCCGGCGGGGGAGAGCAGGTGAATGGTCAGCGGGACGCGGCCGGCGGCCAGGGCAGGGGTCTTGGTCCAGCCGAAGAGTTCCTGCAACTTGACGGCCAGCACCGGGCGTTCGGTGGTGTAGTCGACGCGTATCTTCGAGCCGGACGGCACGGTGACGCGCTCGGGGGCCAGCTCGTCCAGGCGGCCTGCCTCGCCGGTGGACCAGGGCAGCAGGCGTTGCAGGGCGGCGGTCGTATCGATGCGGGCGAGGTCGGCGCGGCGACGGGCGCGGGAGAGTTCGGGCTCCAGCCATTCGTCGGCGCGTTCCAGCAGCGCGGCGTCGGAGACGTCCGGCCAGGGGTCGCCCATGGCGGTGTGGAGGAAGGCGAGGCGTTCGCGCAGGCCGGAGGGGAATGTCAGCAGGGTGCTGATGCCCTCGCGGGCCAGGCCTTCGAGGATGGCGGTGCGGACGAGGGCCCGGTTGGGGCGGCTGAGCGGCTTCTCGGCGAGTTCGATCGCGCCCAGCGATTCGACCCGGCGGGAGACGACCTCGTCGCGGCGGGTGTCCCAGTGGACTTCCTCGCGGGATTCGAGCAGCGAGGCACCGGCAAGCCGGGCGGTGTCCTCGTCCAGTGCCGCAGCGTGCAGGATCCGGGCGGACGGGGAACCGGCCGGGCGGTCGGCGACTGCGATGGCGAGCCACGGCAGTGCGCCGAGCGCGGTGCCGGGCGCGAGTTCGGCCGCCGTCCCGGAGGCCATCAGGTACGGGCTGCGCTCGCCGGGGGCGGGGCGTTCGACCCGGGCGCGGGCGATGCGTTCGGGGAAGGCGAGGGCGACGACGAGGCCGGCGGCGGTCGTGTCGGGTAGCTGAGTGGCGGCTTCGGAGCCGGCGGCGCGCAGCAGGCGGCGGACTTCCTCGCGCCAGCGGCCGGCGTAGGGGTCGTTGGAGGAGCGGACCGCCCGCCAGACCGCGCCGAGGTCGTCGCCGAGGGCGCGCGGCGGTTCCTCGGAGAGCAGGGCGACCACCTCGGCGGCCCGACGGGCGCCGACGGCAGAGGCGCCGTCCACGAGCGCCCGCCCCAGCCGGGGGTGCAGCCCGGTGCGGGCGAGGCGCACGCCGCGCGGAGTCGCCCGGCCGTCGGCGTCGACGGCGCCGAGGGCCTGGAGGGTCTGCCGGGCGGCGGCCATCGCCCCGGCGGGCGGGGCGTCGGGCAGGGCGAGGCCGGTGGCGTCCGGGTCGCCCCAGCAGGCGGCCTGGAGAGCGAACGTGGTGAGGTCGGCGAGGGCGATCTCGGGGGTGGGGAAGCGGGTGGCGAGGGCGTCCTCGACCTCGTTCCAGCAGCGGTACACGGTGCCGGGGGCCTCGCGGCCCGCACGGCCGGCGCGCTGGCGGGCGGCGGCGAGCGAGGCGCGGACGGTGACCAGGCCGGCCAGGCCGCGGGCGTGGTCGGTGCGGGGTTCGCGGGCGAGCCCGGCGTCGATGACGACGCGGACGCCGGGCACGGTGAGCGAGGACTCGGCGACGGCGGTGGCGAGCACGACGCGGCGGCCGTCCGAGGGGGTGAGGGCGGCGTCCTGGACGGCCTGCGGGGCGCGGCCGTGGAGTTGTAGTACGTCCGCCGCCACGGTGGACAACTGCCCGGCGACACGGCTGATCTCGCCGACGCCGGGCAGGAAGCAGAGCACGTCGCCCGCCTGCTCGGCGAGCGCCCGCCGGACGGTGGCGGCGACGTGGTCGAGCAGCGCCGGGTCGACCCGGGTGCCGTGGGCGGGCCGGACGGCGCGCGGCGGCGGTGCCCACACCGTCTCGACCGGGTGGGAGACTCCGTGCGCCTCCACCACCGGCGCGCCGCCGAGGAGTTCGGCCCAGGCCGCGGTGTCGGAGGTGGCCGAGGCGCAGACCAGCCGCAGTTCGGGCCGCAGTGCCGCCCGGACGTCGAGGAGGAACGCGAGCGCGGTGTCGGCGTCCAGGTGCCGTTCGTGGCACTCGTCCAGGACGACCACGTCGACGCCGGGCAACTCCTGGTCGCGCTGGAGCCGTTGCAGCAGCACCCCGGTGGTGACCACCTCGACCACCGTCTCCGGGCCGACGCGACGGTCCCCGCGCACGGTGTAGCCGACCCGCCCGCCGACCGCCTCGCCCAGCAACCAGGCCATCCGCCGGGCAGCGGCCCGGACGGCGAGCCGGCGCGGTTCGGCGACCAGCACGCGAAGCGTCGGACGCTCGGGATCGAGCAGACCGGCGAGCGCGAGCGGCACCAGCGTCGTCTTGCCGGTGCCGGGCGGGGCGGCGAGGACGGCGGTGCCCGGCCCGTCCAGCGCGTCGTGCAGTGCGGGCAGGGCGCTGCGGACGGGCAGTTCGCGCCAGGCGGGGTTGGGCAAGGCGGGGTTCGGCGAGGCGGGGTTGGGCAAGGCGGCGTTCGGCAAGGCGTCAGCCCCGCTCGGCGACGAAGATCGCGGTGCCGGGGATCAGCCGCCCGCGCAGCGGGGACCAGCCGCCCCACTCCTGCTCCAGGCCGACCGGCCACTCGGGCTCGACCAGGTCGGTCAACCGGAAGCCGGCGCCGACGAGTTCGCGGACCCGGTCGCCGATGGTGCGGTGGTGCTCGACGTAGCTGGCACGGCCGTGCTCGTCCTCCTCGACGTAGGGGGTGCGGTCGAAGTAGGAGGAGGCGGCGGTGAGGCCCTCGACGCCGGGCTCGTCGGGGAAGGCCCAGCGGATCGGGTGGGTGACGGAGAACACCCAGCGGCCGCCGGGGCGCAGCACCCGGTGCACCTCGCGCATCAGGGCGGCGGTGTCGGCGCTGAACGGGACGGCGCCGTAGGCGGAGCAGGCGAGGTCGAAGGAGGCGTCGGCGAAGGGCAGGACGGCGGCGTCGGCCTGGACGACGGCGACGGGGGTGGCGCCGCGGCCGAGGTCGATCCGGCGGGAGTGCTGGAGTTGGCGGTGGGAGATGTCCAGGGCGACGGGGCGGGCGCCGCGGCCGGCCAGCCAGCGCGAGCACTGGGCGGCGCCGGCGCCGATCTCCAGCACGTCCTTGTCCGCGACCTCGCCGAGGAGGTGGGCGTCGGCCTCGTCGAGGCCTTCGGGGCACCAGGTGAAGCGGTCGTCGCCGAGGAACTCCCCGTGCTCGTCCTGGTACTCGTCGGCGTTGCGGTCCCACCAGTGCCGGCTGGCCCGGCTGCTCTCCCCGGTGCCGGCCGCGCGCCGTACCGCGTCGTCGCCGTCGCCGTCAAGATCATGCAGGTCGGACTGGGGGGTGGTGGCCACGGTGATAATGCCCATCGCGTAGGGTGTGGAGTGCGGAAGCGCCGCTGCCGAGACCGGGCCCGTCAAGGACCCGATCCTGGTGGTGGCATCCGGGGAAGGGCCCCCTTCGGGCGCCACCGCAAGGTGCGCAATCGGAGGATATGGCCTGATCCACACCGGGCTCCACCGTCTTGCCGCTCTTGGCGTTGACCGTGCCTGGCCGTCCCCGTATGCTACAAGTTGCGCTGCGGGCCTGCGCGCCTCAGACGGAGCAGGTCGCGCTCGCATCTGTCGAAGACCCCACGGTCGCAAGACGGACGCCGGATTTCTCGCTGTGCGGGAATGCCGGTGCGCCGTGCTCTTGGCTGTCCGGCTTTCGGTGGGAGCGATACGGGCCCTCCGCGTGGCATTACCTACGACTTTCATGTCCGTACCGGAGCCCTTTTCCTAATGACGAGCCCCACCGACTCCTCCCTCAGCACCACCCCGCAGGTCGCGGTCAACGACATCGGCGACGCCGAGGCGTTCCTCGCCGCCATCGACGAGACCATCAAGTACTTCAACGATGGCGACATCGTCGAGGGCGTCATCGTGAAGGTCGACCGTGACGAGGTCCTCCTCGACATCGGTTACAAGACCGAGGGCGTCATCCCGTCCCGCGAGCTCTCGATCAAGCACGACGTCGACCCGCACGAGGTCGTCGCCGTCGGTGACAACATCGAGGCCCTGGTTCTCCAGAAGGAGGACAAGGAGGGTCGTCTCATCCTGTCCAAGAAGCGCGCTCAGTACGAGCGTGCCTGGGGCACGATCGAGAAGATCAAGGAAGAGGACGGCATCGTCACCGGTACCGTCATCGAGGTCGTCAAGGGTGGTCTCATCCTCGACATCGGCCTCCGTGGCTTCCTGCCGGCCTCGCTCGTCGAGATGCGCCGCGTCCGCGACCTCCAGCCCTACGTGGGCAAGGAGCTCGAGGCCAAGATCATCGAGCTGGACAAGAACCGCAACAACGTGGTCCTGTCCCGCCGTGCCTGGCTGGAGCAGACCCAGAGCGAGGTCCGCCAGACCTTCCTCACCACCCTGCAGAAGGGCCAGGTGCGCTCCGGCGTCGTCTCCTCGATCGTCAACTTCGGTGCCTTCGTGGACCTGGGTGGCGTCGACGGCCTGGTGCACGTCTCCGAGCTGTCCTGGAAGCACATCGACCACCCGTCCGAGGTTGTCGAGGTCGGCCAGGAGGTCACCGTCGAGGTTCTCGACGTTGACATGGACCGCGAGCGCGTCTCCCTGTCGCTGAAGGCGACCCAGGAGGACCCGTGGCAGCAGTTCGCCCGTACCCACCAGATCGGCCAGGTCGTTCCGGGTAAGGTCACCAAGCTGGTTCCGTTCGGTGCGTTCGTCCGCGTGGACGAGGGCATCGAGGGTCTGGTCCACATCTCCGAGCTGGCCGAGCGCCACGTGGAGATCCCGGAGCAGGTCGTCCAGGTCGGCGACGAGATCTTCGTCAAGGTCATCGACATCGACCTCGAGCGTCGCCGCATCAGCCTGTCGCTCAAGCAGGCCAACGAGGCGCTGGGTGCCAACCCGGCCGAGGTCGAGTTCGACCCGACCCTGTACGGCATGGCCGCCTCGTACGACGACCAGGGCAACTACATCTACCCGGAGGGCTTCGACCCCGAGGCGAACGACTGGCTGGCCGGCTTCGAGAAGCAGCGTGAGGAGTGGGAGCGCCAGTACGCCGAGGCGCAGTCCCGCTTCGAGCAGCACCAGGCCCAGGTCATCAAGAGCCGTGAGGCCGACGCCGAGGCCGCTGCCGAGGGTGGCGACGCCGTCGCCGCCGCTGCCGGTGGCTCCTACTCGTCCAGCAGCGACGAGGGCTCCGGCGCTCTCGCCTCGGACGAGGCCCTGGCGGCCCTGCGCGAGAAGCTGGCGGGCGGCCAGAGCTGAAGCTCTGACCCGCTGCCAGTGCCTGGCGCATAGCTGAACGGTGGGCCCCACCCGGAGAAATCCGGGTGGGGCCCATTTCGTTTTCCGCCTTTGGTCGGGGTCTTTTACTTCACGTTCTTTCGTTTTTCGCCTTCACTTATTTGTGGTTTATGTGAAGGAATTTTGTGAGATGTGGCTCATTGTCCGTCTATAGGTCGAACATCGGGTTGCACCTACATTGAGGGGAGCTGCCCGAAAGGCCTCCTTGATGCGCAACGCTCCCACCGCTGCCGGCGACCCCGCGGTCCCCGGGCGGCTCGCCGCCCTCGGCCGGTTCTGCTTCCGCCACCGCCGCTGGGTGCTCGGCCTCTGGGCCGCCGTCCTGGTCGTGGGCGTGCTGATCGGCGGCCGGGTCTTCGAAGGAACAGTGGCCGGTGCCTCCTCCGCCACCGCCGAAGCCGACCGGGGCAACGCGGTGGTCGCCGCGACCGACCCGGCCCGCGGCACCGTCACCGCCGTCGTGGACGGGAAGCCGGTCGACGACCCGGCCGTACGGGCCGCCGTCACCAAGGTCACCGCCGACCTCGCCGCCCTCCCCGGCGTCTCCTCCGCGCTCGACGCCTACGGCACCGGCCCGGCGCCCGCCGCACTGCGCTCCGCCGACGGCACCGCGAGCCTGGTCACCGTACGGATGGCCGACACCAGCACCTCCGCCCAGACCGACGCCGTCACCCAGCGCCTCGCCGCGCTGAACGGCGAGGCCGGCGCCCACGTCACCGTCGGCGGGGACCTGGTGCTCCAGGACGAGGTCAAGAAGCAGACCGAACAGGACACCCGCTTCGGCGAGATGGTGACGCTGCCGCTCACCCTGATCGTCATGGTGCTGGTCTTCGGCGGCCTCGCCGCGGCCAGCCTGCCGGTGATCGGCGCGGTCGCCTCGGTGGGCGGCGCGCTGCTGGCCATGTTCGGTTTCAGCCGGATCATGGACATCGACACCAGCGTGCTGCCGATCGCCACCGTGCTCGGGCTCGGGCTCTCGATCGACTACGCGCTGCTCATGGTGAACCGCTTCCGGGAGGAACGCGGGCACGGCGCGGGCATCGCCGCCGCCGTCGAACGCACCGCCGCGACCGCCGGGCGCACCGTCGCCTTCTCCGGCCTCACCGTCGCCGTCGCGCTCTCCGGCCTGTTCGTCTTCACCAGCCCGGTGCTCGGCGCGGTCGCCGCCGCCGGGGTGAGCGTGGTGGTGATCGCGGTCGCCGCCGCGCTGACCCTGATCCCCGCGCTGCTCGGCTTCGCCGGCTCCCGGATCAAGGCGCCCGCCGCGCCCGTCCCCGACGAGGGCTTCTTCAGCCGGACCGTCCGCCGGGTCGGCAAGCGGGCGGTGCCGGTCGCGCTCGCCTGCGTCGCCCTGTTGATGGCCGCCGGCGCGCCCTTCCTGCACGCCGACATGCGCAACTCCGGCGCCGCAGTGCTGCCCGCCTCCTCGGCCGGGCGGCAGGTCGCCGACGCCGTCGACCAGCGCTTCCCGCAGGCCGCGGCCGCGCCGATCACCGTCGTCGTCGAGGGCGGCGCGCCCGTCGCCCAGGCGTACGCGGACGACGTCGTCGCCAAGCTGCCCGGGGTCGCCGGGGTGCGGGCGGTGACCCCGGTGAGCGACTCGGTGTCCACCGTCGACGTGCTCGTCCACGGCGACCCGCAGGGCCACCAGGCCAAGCAGGTCGTCCAGGAGCTGCGGGCCGACCGCGGCGGGCTGAAGACCTATGTCACCGGCGGCGCGGCCTCGGTCGTCGACTTCAAGGACGAGCTGATGTCGCGGGGCCCCTGGGCACTCGGGCTGGTCGCGGTCGGCACGCTGGTGCTGCTCTTCCTGATGACCGGCTCGGTGGTGATGCCGGTCAAGGCGCTGCTGATGAACCTGCTGTCGCTGGGCGCCTCGCTCGGCGCGCTCACCCTGGTGTTCCAGGACGGGTACTTCAGTGGGCTGCTCGGCTTCAGCCCCACCGGCGGGCTGGAGACCTTCATCCCGGTGCTGGTCTTCGCCTTCGCGTTCGGGCTGTCCATGGACTACGAGGTGTTCCTGCTCGCCCGGATCAAGGAACTGCGGGACAAGGGACACAGCTGCACCAGGGCGGTGGAGCTCGGGGTCCAGCGCAGTGGCCGGATCATCACCTCGGCGGCGCTGCTGATGGTGATCGTGTTCGCCGGGTTCGCCCTCGGGGACATGCTCATGGTCAAGCAGATGGGCATCGCGCTGGCCGTCGCCGTCGCGGTGGACGCCACCCTGGTGCGCTGCCTGCTGGTGCCCGCCGCGATGAGCCTGTTCGGCGAGTTCAACTGGTGGGCGCCCGCCCCGCTGCGGCGCCTGCACCGGCGCTTCGGGCTGAGCGAGCACGTCGAACTGCCGACCGTCGGCGCGACGGCAGTTCCGGCTCCGCGGCCGGAGGCCAGGGACCTGGTGGGTTCAGCGCAGTCGGCGCAGTAGGTCGACGCCCGCCCTCAGGGTCAGCCGCTCCTCCGGGGTGAGGCGGGCCTCGATGGCGGTGGCGATCCGCTGCTCCCGGCGGGCGCGCTGCTCCAGCAGGGCGGCGCGGCCCGCTCCGGTCGCGGTGACCAGCAGTTTCCGGCCGTCGGTGGGGTGAGGCTGCTGGGTGACGAGCCCGGCCTCGGTCAGCAGGGCGACGGTGCGGGCCATCGACTGGTGGCGGACGCGCTGGTGCTCGGCGAGTTCGGCGACGGTGCAGGCGCGTTCGTCGCGGACGAGGACGCCGAGGACGCCGGCCTGGTTCTGCGGCAGCTCGTCGTCCGGGCGCAGGGAGCGGACCAGGTCGCCGATGGCGGCGCGCAGCTCGGCGGCGAGTTCGAGGGTTTCGGGAGCCGGACTGTTCATGGGAGAAGCCTACCGGGAGTCTCCACAGCAAAACTGTACAGTCATGCTGTATGGTCTGCCGCATGAGGATCACCAAGTTCGGACACGCCTGCGTACGCCTGGAGCACGACGGGACGACCGTCGTCGTCGACCCCGGGGCGTTCACCGACCCCGCCGCGCTGACCGGGGCCGACGCCGTCCTGATCACCCACGAGCACATGGACCACTTCGAGGAGGCCCGGCTGCGCGCCGCCCTGGAGGCCGACCCGGCCCTTCGGGTGTGGACCAACAGCGCGGTCGCCGCCCAACTGGACGGCGTGGCGCAGCGCGTCGCCGTGGTCGGCGAGGGCGACGCCTTCGAGGTCGGCGGGGTCGGGGTGAGCGTGCACGGCGAGTGGCACGCGGTCATCCACCGGGACATCCCGCGGGTGAAGAACATCGGCTTCCTCTTCGACGGCCGGCTGTTCCACCCCGGCGACGCCTTCACCGTGCCGCCGCACTCGGTGGACACCCTGCTGCTGCCGCTCGCGGCGCCGTGGAGCAAGGCCGGTGAGGTCGTCGACTACGTCCGGGAGGCCGCCCCGCGGGTGGCGGTGCCGGTGCACGAGGCGACGCTGAGCCCGATCGGGCACATGATCGCCACCCGGCTGCTCGGGCCGGACGGGCCGGGCACGGGCGCGGAGCTGACCGTGCTCGGGGAGGGCGAGAGCCTGGAGCTGGGCTGACGGTGCCGGGAGGCGGGGCCGGACCGGTGCTGGTTGCGCGATGGTCGGCCGCTGGTCCCGGCGGTCCGGGCGCCGGTAGCCTGACGCCATGCTGAAGATCGGACTGACGGGTGGCATCGGCGCCGGCAAGAGCGAGGTGTCCCGGCTCTTCGCCGCCCACGGCGCGGTGATCGTGGACTCCGACGTGATCGCCCGCGAGGTGGTCGCGCCCGGGACGGACGGTCTGGCGGCCGTGGCCGCCGAGTTCGGGCCGCAGGTGCTGCGCGAGGACGGCGCGCTCGACCGCCCGGCCCTCGGCGCGATCGTGTTCGCCGACCCGGCGCGGCTCCAGGCGCTGAACGCGATCGTCCACCCGCTGGTGCGCGCCCGGTCCGCCGAACTGGAGGCCGCGGCCGCGCCGGACGCGGTGGTGGTGCACGACGTGCCGCTGCTCGCGGAGAACGGCCTCGCCCCGCTGTACGACCTGGTCGTGGTGGTCGACGCGGCCGACGACGTGCGGGTGGAGCGGCTGGTGCGGCTGCGCGGGATGGCCGAGGACGAGGCCCGGGCCCGGATGGCCGCGCAGGCCTCGCGGGCGGACCGGCTGGCGATCGCCGACGTGGTGATCGACAACGGCGGGCCGCTGGAGGCGCTCGTGGCGCGGGTCGACGAGGTGTGGGCGGAGCTGGTGAAGCGCGCCGCCGCTGCCTGAGGTTCAGGCGGCGGTCAGCGGCAGACGGGCCCGGACGGCGAAGCCGCCCTCGGTGGTGGGGCCGGCGTGCAGGGTGCCGCCGAGGTCGTCGGCGCGGGTGCGCATGCCGTCCAGGCCGTGGCCGCCGGAGGGCAGCCGGAGTCCGTCCGGGTCGGCCGCCGTGGCGGGGGAGTTGACGATGTCGAGGCGCAGCCCGTCCGGGTGGACCTCGACGGTGACGGCGACCTCGGCGGCCGGGGCGTGCTTGTGGGCGTTGGTCAGGGCTTCCTGGACGATCCGGTAGGTGGCGTACTGCACGGCCGGTCCGGGTGCGGGCAGTCCTTCGGCGGGGCCGGTGAGGGTGAGGTCGACGGCGAGTCCGGCCTGGCGGGACTCCTCGACCAGGGCGGGCAGTCCGTGCAGTGAGGGGCCCTGGTCGGAGGCCGGGGTGAGGACGCCGAGCAGGCCGCGCAGCTCGGTGAGGGCCTGGAGGCCGAGAGTGCGGATCAGGCCGAGGGTCTCCCGGACGGCGGTCGGGTCGTCGGCGGCCGCGACCTGGCAGGCGCCGGCGTGCAGGGTGATGAGGGAGACGCGGTTGGAGACCACGTCGTGCATCTCCCGGGCGAGCCGGGCGCGTTCGGCGGCGGCGGCGCGCTCCTCGGCGTACCGGCGGGCCGCCTCCAGCAGCCGGTTGCGTTCGGCGAGCGCGGCGACGGCGCGGGCGCGATGGTGGGCGGTGAGGCCGAGGGCGAGCGGGACGGCGCCGAAGACCAGCGGGTCCTCGGCCAGGTTGGCGAGGGCGGAGAGGCTGCTGACGTCCCCGAGGTCCATGGGGAGGAGCAGGCGCACCCCGGCCAGCACGGCCAGGACGGCCGGCACCCGGGTGGCGCCGCGCCGCGTGGCCAGCCCGTAGAGGGCGACGGCGAGCGGGAGTTGGCCGCCCAGCAGGGTGACGGCGGCGACGGCCGCCGGGTACCGCAGGCGGACGGCGAGGGCGAGCGCGCCGGCCGCCACCAGGCCCGCGTTGACCGGTGCCGAGGTGGTCGGCCCGATGTCGGGGTCGCCCGCGGCGAGCGGGACGAGCACCAGCAGCACCAGGACGGTCGGCCCGAGCGCGACGACCGGGCCGGGCAGGCGCAGCGGCGGGCCCGGCAGCGGTACCGCGGCGAGGGCGGAGTCCAACTGGTCGGCGGGGTGGGTCCGGTGGGCCGCGCCGGCGTGGTGGGTGGCGTGGGGCTGGTGGGCGGCGTCGGCTTGGTGGGCGGCGTCGGGCTGGTCGGTGGACTGGTGGTGCTGGTGACGGGTGGGGTCCAACCGGCCGGTGGGGCGCCGGAGTCGGGGCCGCTGCTGGGTGGGCTGGCGCATGGGGGCATGCTCGCACACCCCGTCCGGCCCGGGGTGGCGAGCGGGCCGCAGTGGCCGGGAACAGCCTGGAATTCGCCTTCCCGGGAAGGGATCATGGTCGGATGGATGATCGTTTCTCTCCCGAGCCGCCGACCGTCGTCCGGCTGCCGCAGTACACCCGCGCCGACCATGACGAGATCCTCGGCCCCGGCGACGACCCGTACGGCGTCGCCTACACCGGACTGACCTGGCTGCCCAAGGACATCCACTTCGGCATCCGGGCCGCCGACGGCCGGCTCGTCGCGCACACCGGCCTGGTGCCGCTCCCGCTCACCGTCGGCGGCACCGACCTGGCGGCGATCGGCGTCGGCGGCGTCGCCGTCGCCCCCGACCGGCGCGGCGCCGGCCTCGCGCGGGCCGTGGTCCGGGCCGCCCTCGGCCACGCCCGCACCCTCGGCCACCGCCACGCGCTGCTGTTCTGCCGCCCGCCGCTGGCCACGTTCTACCGGGGGCTCGGATTCCGCGAGGTCGCGGAGGAGGTGACGGTGGAGCAGCCCGAGGGACGGTTGGCGGTGATGCCGCTGCGCACCATGTGGGCGCCGTTGGCGGAGGGCGCCGGGTGGCCGGAGGGGCCGGTGCGGTTGCGCTCGCTGCCGATGTGACGTGCCCTGTGGGGATGGGGGTGGGGGCGGGTTCTGGGCGGGGTCACTCCGGCCAGGCGGAGTTCTCGATCACGGCGGCGAAGTCGGTCCGCTCGAAGTCCGGGTCGAAGTGGGCGAGGACGTCCGCCTTGACGTTGCCGAAGGCGGTCTCCGGCTTGGGCGCGACGCCGTCGTGGAAGGCGCGCAGGATGCCGCGCTTGAAGTCCGGGCGCGGATGGGCGGCGACCACGGCGTCCCGGTCGGCGGCGGCGAGGTCCGCGTACCCGATGCCGAGTACGTCCAACTCCACGCCGGCGGTGGTCAGCGCGATCTCCGGCTCCAGGAACTCCGGGATGCCGGGCGTGGTGTGCAGGGCGATCGCCTCCCACACCAGGCGCACCCGCCGCTCGTCCACCCCGTGCCCGCGCAGGAACGCGGCGGCGGCCTCGGCGCTGTCCACCTCGAAGCGCCGACCGGAGGCGTGGTGCTCGGGGCCCAGGCCGAGATCGTGGAACATCGCGGCCAGGTACAGGAGTTCGGGATCGAAGTCGAGCCCCCGGCGGCGGCCCTGGAGGGCGCCGAACAGGTAGACCCGGCGGGAGTGGTGGTACAGCAGCTCGGTGGTGGCGTCCCGGACCAGCTCGGTGGCCTCGGCGGCGAGGCGGCTGTCGGGGATCCGCACCCCGGCGATCTCGGTGGCGGTCATGCGGTGGCCTCCAGGGTGGTGGTGCTCGGGTCGGTGCCCGGGACGGTGGCGGTCGGTACGGCGGCGGTTCGGTCGGCAGGGGTCGGGTCGGTCGCGGTCGGTGAGCCCGCCGCGTGGGCGACGGCGGCGCCGGCCAGCGCGCGGATCATGGCGTGCGCCCGGGTGCCGTCGCCGGACAGCTCCGGCTGGAAGAGCGAGGCGAGGAAGAACGGGTGGTCCGGCAGTTCCAGGACGCGCACCTCGCCCGCGCCGTCCGCGCCGCTGAACCGCAGCCCGTGCGCGCGCAGTCGGTCCAGGTAGTCGGCGTTGAGGCCGTACGCGCAGTGGTAGCGCTCCAGGGTGCGGGTGGTGCCGAGGACGCGCTCGGCGAGCGTGCCGGGGGTGATCGCGACCGCCCCCTCGTGGCCGACCAGGGAGCAGGCCAGCGGCACGATCACCTGCTCGTCCCGCTCCGGGTGCTCCTCGCCGTGGACGGCCCCGCCGAGGCCGCAGACGTTGCGGGCGTACTCCAGCACCGCGTGCTGGAACCCGGCGCAGGTGCCGAGGAAGGGGATGCCGCGCTCGCGGGCCGTCCGGACGGCGGCCAGCGCGCCCGCCTCGCTGCGGTAGGGGCTGCCGGGGAGCAGCCAGACGGCGTCGAAGCCGTCCAGGGCACCGGGCGCCCCGGCGTCCTCGGTGGGGATCCAGTAGGCGTCCAGGACGAGCTGCTCGCGCTCGGCGAGGGCGTCGAGCAGGCCGGGGATGCGGGCGTGCGAGCGGACGGCGGGGGAGCGGTCGCCGACCAGGGCGATCCGCGGGGTGAGGTAGGTCATGGGACTATCCTGACCCCGCACCCGAGATCAGCGCCAACGATGATTTCTTACCTCTCGATCAGAAGAGTTGATGACTGCCGTGGATCCGCAGCAGCTGCGCACCTTCGTCACCGTCACCCGCCTCGGCTCCTTCTCCGAGGCCGCGCGGGAACTCGGCTACACCCAGTCCGCGGTCTCCCAGCAGATCGCCGCCCTGGAGGCCGACCTCGGGACCGGCCTGCTCAGTCGCCGTCCGGTCGGCCCGACCGAGGCCGGCCTGCGGCTGCTGGAGCACGCGGCGCCCCTGCTGGTCCGGCTGGAGGCGGCGCGTGCCGACGTCGCACGCCTGGCCGGTGCCCCGAGTGCCCGGCTGGTACTCGGTGCCACCCCGCTGGCAGTCGGAGCGACCCTGGGGCGCGCACTCGGCGAGGTGCGCCGGGCCCACCCGGCGGCCGACCTCGTCGTCCGGGTCCTCGCCCAGGACGCGCTGCCCGCCCAGGTCGCCACCGGCGAGGTCGACCTCGCCCTGATCGACGGCCTCGCCGCCCCCAGCGACCCGCTGCCGCTGCCCGACGTCGGCCCGCTCACCACCGTCGCCGTCGACGAGCAGCCCGTCGCCGTCGCTCTCCCGGTCGGCCACCCTCTGGCGGGCCGCACCGGCGTCGCGCTCGCCGACCTCTCCGCCGCCCGCTGGCTCGACGCCCCCGACCTCACCCCGACCGCCGCCCGGCTGCGCGCCGCCGCCGGTGTCGACGGCTTCCGCCCCGCCACCCGCTACCGGGGCACCGACGTGCACGGGCTGCTCGCCCTGGTCGCCACCGGGCACGGGCTCAGCCTGCTCCCGGCGTCCGTCCTCGCCGGGGCGCCCGGCGTCGCGTCCGCGCCGATCGCCGCCCCGCGGCTGGTGCACCGCACCGAACTGGTGCACGGCAGCCTGCCGGAGGGGCCGGCCGCGCTGCTGGCGCGGCTGCTGTCGGGCACACCCTGAGCCCGCTCCCCGGATCGCGCCGGGCGCCCGCGGTGTTTGTGGAGGCGCGATCACCGGGCGTTCACGTCCTGGGACTGACGGTGGTCGCATTGGTGGTGCTGTCATGGGCACAGTCGCCCGGCGCGAGGCCGGGCAAGGCCCAGGAGATCCCCCACATGATGCTCCGTCAGCGTCTCACCGTCGTCGCCGCGGCGGCCGTCCTCGCCGCCGCCGGGCTCGCGGCCGGCACCGCGCAGGCCGCCCCCGACAAGGGCTCGCCCGTCAAGATCCGTCCGCTCGCGGCGAGTTGTTCGCAGGCCTACCTGCCGCTGCCCGACCCGTTCTGCACGCCGGGCGCCTACAACCCGGACGTCACCCAGGCCACCATCGGCCAGACCATCTGCGTCTCCGGCTGGACCTCCACCGTCCGCCCGCCGACCAGCTACACCAACGCGCTGAAGGCGCAGCAGATCGCGCAGTACGGCTACGCGGACACCAACCTGTCCGACTACGAGGAGGACCACTTCGTCCCGCTGGAGCTCGGCGGCGCCCCGCGCGACCCGCGCAACCTCTGGCCCGAGCCCCGCTACGGCAGCCAGACCGCGACCGGCAAGGACGGCGTCGAGACCAAGCTGAAGAACGCGGTCTGCAAGGGCAAGGTCGGCCTCGACGACGCCCGCAGCGCCATCGTGACCGACTGGACCACCGCGCTCAGCAGCCTCGGCCTCTGACCCTCTGACCCTCTGGTCCTCGTGCTGGTGCGGCGGTCGGTCCGTCCGGTCCCCTGTGCCGGACGGGCCGACCTGCCGTCCGCCCCGGGCGCCGCCTCGGCGGTGCGCGGGGCCGTCTGTGGTGGTTCTGTGGTGGTGGCTGGGGCGCGGCGCCGGGTCAGCGGCCCGAGCGGTCCGGGGCCGGGCCCGCGGTGGTGCCGGGCCGTGTGTGCGCGGCGCCGTCCGCCCGTTCCCGCTGCCCGGTCGCCTCGCGGATGCGGGCACTCGGCATGGCTGTTCCCTTCCCCCGTACGTTCTGCCGCCCGGCCGCCGGCCCGCTGCGCTCCTCTGTTCCGAGGGGCGGTCGGGCTCGGCTGCGTCGACGGCGGTCGAAACTTATGCCACCGGGCCGCCGGGAGCAAAGCGGGATACCGGTGGGTAGGCCGCCTTGCCCGGCCGTTGCGGGGGCGTTGGTGGTGAAGGTGTGTGCGGGCGTGTCGGAAGGTATGGCGGGCCTTCGGCGCCCGACCGGTCGGCGGGACGGCGCGCGGTCGCGGATTCCCCCTGTCGGGCGGGGGTTCGCCGGTCGGTCGCAGCCCCGGCCCGCCCGCCCGTGCGGGCCCGCGGCCGGTCGCGGCGGACGGCTGATGCCAAGGCTTTCCCCCGACCGGATCCGCCGCCCTCCCTCCGGGTGACCGGCACGCCCCGGCACGCCCCCGGCACGCTCCCGGCCCCGGACCGGACCGGTGGCGGATCAGGCGTGGGTGCCGGGGACGCCGAGCTGCTGGGCGAGCCAGGGGAGGGCCTGGGCGAAGGTGGCGGCCCCGGTCTGCCAGGTGTGCTTGCCGGAGCCGACGGCGGTGGTGGTGCGGATGCCGTCCTTCCGGGCGGCGTCGTTGAGGGCCCTGGCGGACTCGATCTGGCCGTGCTCCTCGTCGCCCTGCCCGAAGTAGCCGGAGACGCCCTGGTACTTGGGGTGGTGGGCGAGGACGGTCAGCGGGTCGTGGGCGGCCCAGGCGGCCGCGTCGCCGCCGTACAGCTCCTGGACGGTGTGGTCCCTGTCGCCGGTGGCGGGGCCCTTGTCGCCGGAGAAGTCGCCGAAGTGGGTGAAGACGTCGGGGTGTTCGACGGTGAGGTCGACGGCGCAGGTGCCGCCCATGGACCAGCCGGCCACGCCCCACCTGTGCGGG
This sequence comes from Kitasatospora sp. NPDC088160, assembly GCF_044741445.1. NCBI lineage: Bacteria > Bacillati > Actinomycetota > Actinomycetes > Kitasatosporales > Streptomycetaceae > Kitasatospora > Kitasatospora sp. NPDC088160. Next base: position 69,815 of record NZ_JBIUSS010000022.1, read on the forward strand.
TCGGTGGCGGCGTTGAAGGTCTTCTGGACGAACGGCGGGACGTCCTTGAGCAGATGGCTCTCGGAGTTGCCGTGCGGGCCGTCGACGCACTCGGTGTCGATCCGGAAGCCGCCGGTCGCGTCGACGAAGACGAGGATCGGCGCGAAGCCGTTGTGCTTGGCGGCGAAGTCGTCCGCGGTCTTCACCGCGTTGCCGGAGCGGATCCAGTTGTCGGGCGCGGCGAACTCGCCGCCGATCAGCTCCAGCGCCGGCAGCTTCGGCCGGTTCTGGCTGCGGAACCACGCGGGCGGCAGGTAGACGAGCTCCTGGCGGTGGGTGAAGCCGCTGGCCGTGCTGGGGATGTCCACCTGGACGATGCGGCCGGTCCTCGTCTTCCCGTGCAGGGAACCGAGTTCGGCGAGCGTGATCTGCTCCGGCAGCGGCTGCCCGCCCAGTTCGCCGATCGCGTCGTCGAGGGTCGGGTAGTAGCCGGTGGCGATGTTCACGCTGTTGGCGGCGCAGAACAGGGCGAGCAGCGCGGCCGGCGGCGCCAGCGCCCGGCGCCACCAGCGGGCGCCGCGCCAGCCGAACCCGAGCGCGCTGACCGCCGCGACCGCGACCCCGCCCCACAGCCACACCCCGAACGGGATCGGATCGGTGATCCCGGCGAGCGTGAGCACCCCGACGGCGGCGAGGGCGGTGAGCAGCAGCGCCGTCCCGAGGGCGATCGGGCCCCACTTCAGCCGCCAGGCCCGGTCCCGCCAGCCGAGGGCGGCCAGGAACAGGACGAGGGCCGCGGCCTGGACGGTCCAGGGGAACCAGCCGCCGAGCAGGGAGACGTTCATCTGGCGGAGGCTAGGGGTGCCGGATGAGAAGTCGATGAGAGGCTGACAGGTCGCTGGGAGGCGGCTGGGAGGTACCGTCGGTGGCCCGCGTAGGCCCCGGTTGACGGGCGCGCGGCCGGGGGCGCTACATTTGAACGCGTTCAGGTTTGCTGCTAGGGGGAGTCATGGTGGTGGTGCCGACAAGCGCGCGCCTGCTGGCGCGTGCCTTCTTCCGCTGCACGGGGAGTGCGGGGGCGACAGGGAAGTGGGTCACTTGAACGTGTCTCTCTTCTGTGTGATGAGGTTGCGCGACTCGTCGAGGGACAGGGCGGTTGCCATGATTTCGTCGAACGCCGCTCGATAGACATCGACTTGGTCCGGGTCCTCAACCCAGTCGCTGCTGAGCATTCCGTTGAGCAGGACCAGGTCGAGATCGCGTTGCCGAAATTCCAGGAGTGCGAACGGCCCGGTCATTCCGGGATGCGGCGGTGCCATGGCCGGCATGATCTGAATCCTGATGTTGGGGACCAGGCTGAACCGCAGCGGCTTGTCCAACTGGCCGGCCATCACGCCCGGGGCGCCAGGGGTCCTGTCGCTGCCGGGCTGGTCGCCAGTCACGCTCTACGTGGCGATGGGGCGGTAGGCGGCCCGCCGTACGGGAGTGCGGTCCGTCGTACGGGAGGGCCGCTTGCCGCCGTCAGGCGGCGAAGCGCTCGCGCAGTGCCGCCAGGCCGGCGGTGAACACCCCGTGCACCCGGTCCGTGGACTCCTTGCGGTGCTCGGCCTCGATGTCGTAGGTGGCGCTCCACTCCACGAAGCTGGCGCCCAGCTCGGTGACCGGGGTGACCCGCAGGGTGGCCCGGTAGTCGTCGAATTCGAAGGTGCCGTCCGGGAAGCTGTAGGTGTAGCTGCGGGCCTCCTCGTCGTAGGCGAGCAGCGTCTCGTGCAGTGCCACGCCGTCGATCTCGAACACCCGGACCGACCCGATCGCGTTGCCCGTCAGCTCGTTGCCGAGGCTGCTGGCCGGCAGGTTCGGGTGCCAGCCGCCGAGGTTGTGGAAGTCCCCGAGCAGCTCCCACACCCGCTCGGCCGGAGCCTCCACCACCGTGCTGACCTTCGTGCCTGCCATCGTCGTTGCCGCCTTTCGCGTGCCTCCGTACGGACGGGCACCATCCTCGGGCCGCCGCGCGGTAGGCGCCAGGGGGCCTGGCGGTCGGCGCCGGGGCGTCACCTGTCCGGCGCGGCCGCTTCGAGGTCGTCGACGGTGCCGGACATGACGGTGCGCAGGTGCCGGGTGAGGTGGTCGGTCGGCCAGTCCCACCAGGCGAGGGCGAGCAGTCGGGCGATGTCCGGCTCGCTGTAGCGGGTGCGGATGAGCTTGGCCGGGTTGCCGCCGACGATCCCGTAGTCGGGGACGTCGTCGACGACGACGGCGCCGGAGGCGATGATCGCGCCGTGGCCGATGCGCACGCCGGGCATCACCATGGCGCCGTAGCCGATCCAGACGTCGTTGCCGACCACCGTGTCCCCGCGGCCGGCGAGGCCGGTGATCAGGTCGAAGTGCTCGGCCCAGCTTCCGCCCATGATGGGGAACGGGAAGGTCGAGGGGCCGTCCATGCGGTGGTTCGCCCCGTTCATGAGGAACCGGACCCCCGTACCCAGCGCGCAGAACTTCCCGATCACCAGCCGCTCCGGGCCGTAGTGGTAGAGCACGTTGCGGGTCTCGAACGCGGTCGCGTCGTCCGGGTCGTCGTAGTAGGAGTAGTCGCCGACGTCGATCAGCGGGGACGTCACCAGTGGCTTGAGGAGCACCACGCGGGGCTGCCCGGTCACCGGGTGGAGAGTCGAAGGGTCCGGCGGAACGGAACTCATGGCGACACGACTCCGGCTCGTCAGGGGTGAAGCGTGGGAGGGACATTGATCATCCCACCGTCTAGGATCGCGGATCATGGACGCGAGCACCGGCATGATCACCGTTCCGTCCGGCCGCGTCACGCTGTCGGACCGTCGCACGCAACGGAGTTGGAGCGTCGAGCTCGCCCCCTACGAGCTGGCGGCCTGTCCGGTCACCCGCGAGCAGTACGGCGCCGGGGCCGGCGACCGGCTCCCCGCCGACAGCGTCTCCTGGTACGACGCCGTCCACTACTGCAACGAACTGTCCCGGCGCCACGGCCTCACCCCCGCCTACCACCAGGACGGCGAGTCCGTCACCTGGGACCGCGCCGCCGACGGCTACCGGCTGCCCACCGAGGCCGAATGGGAGCACGCCTGCCGCGCCGGGACGGACGGCCCCCGCTACGGGCCGCTCGACGAGATCGCCTGGCACCGCGGCACCTCGGGCGCGCGCCCGCACCAGGTGGGCGGTCTGCGCCCCAACGGCTTCGGCCTGTACGACCTGCTCGGCAACGTGTGGGAGTGGTGCTGGGACGTGTACGACGCCGAGGTGTACGGCGGCTACCGGGTGCTGCGCGGCGGCGGCTGGTTCGACGAGCACTGGAGCTGCCGCGCCTCCGTCCGCCGCCGCAGCCACCCCACCCTGCGGATCGACGACGTCGGCTTCCGGCTCGCCCGGTCGATCACCGCCTGAAGGCGCGCGCCGCGGGGAACCCGGGCCAGGTCACGGACCGTTGGGGTCTGCATGAACGATGCACCGGTGTCCCTCAGACCGATCGGCCAAGCCGACCTCGACCCGCTCGAAGTACTGCTGAACGACCCCCAGGCGGTGGGCCCGTTCCAGTGGTACGGGTGGCGCGACCCCGGGCGGTTCCGGCGCCGCTGGGCGGAGCACGGCCTGCTGGCGCCCGAGCAGTCGATGCTCGCGGTGCTGTCCGGGGACGAGTTCGCCGGGTTCGTCGCCTGGCGGCAGGTGGGCCAGGTGGACGTGGCGCCGTACTGGAACGTCGGCATCGTGCTCCGCCCGGAGGCGCGCGGCCGGGGCATCGGCACGCAGGCCCAACGGCTGCTGGTGGACTACCTGTTCGCCCACACCCCGGTGATGCGGCTGGAGGCGGACACCGAGGACGCCAACCTCGCCGAGCAGCGCGCGCTGGAGAAGTGCGGCTTCGTCCGCGAGGGCGTCCAGCGCAGCAGGGGCTTCCGGGACGGCCAATGGCGGGACATGGTCCTCTACAGCCTGCTGCGCACCGACCCCCGGCCCTGATCCGCAAGACCCGTCAGGCGACCCCGAACCACTCCTCCGCGAGGGCGTCCAGCGTCCGCGCGGAGGGCTTCAACTCCCTCAGGTACCACGGCAGGTTGCTGTACACGTGGAGCAGCGTGTACGCCATCAGCAGACGCGGCTCGAAGCCGCGCCCGTACCCCGCGAGGAGGCGGCCGAGCAGGCGGCGGTCGGCGCGGGTGGTGAACAGGCCGACGGCGACGAGGTCGTAGGCCGGGTCGCCGACCATGGCGGGTTCGAAGTCGAGCAGGCCGGTGAGGCGCCAGCCGTCGGCCGGGTCGACGAGCAGGTGCTCGCGCATGAACTCGGTGTGCAGCAGGGCGCGTTGCGGCGTCCGGGGCAGCGGCGCGGCGGCCAGGAAGTCCGGGATCTGCTCCAACCAGGCTTCGGGCAGGCCGCGTTCGCGCTGGCGGGCCACCGCCCCGGCCCGCTGCCGGTCCAGGAAGGCGCCCCAGTCGCCGGGGCCGAGGGTGTCGGCGAGCGGTCCGGGGTCGAGGGCGTGCAGGGCGGCCAGCGCCCGGCCGCAGTCGTGGGCGATCCGCTCCCGGTCGGCCTGCGGGATCCGCGGCCAGGCGGGGGCCAGGCCCTCGCCGGACAGTCGTGACATCAGCACGTAGCGCCAGCCGTTGACGTGGGCGCCGGCGGCCCGTACGTCGGGGGTGGGGATCGGCAGGGCGCCCTGGAGACGGGTGAGGACGCGCTCCTCGGTGACGCCGTCCTCGGCGCTGGCGGCGGGGAACAGCTTGAGGACGTGCGCGTCGCCCACCGCGTAGACCGGGACGGACCCTTCCGCGAAGCGCTCCAACGGCAGCCAGGCGAGGCCGAGTTCGGCGCAGAGCGCCTCGGCTCCGGGGCGCATCACCGCCTCGTCGCGCACGATCGCGTCCCACTGTTCTTCCGTCTCCACCACCGGCAGCATGGGCGCACGGTAGGCGGACCGGCGTCGCCGCGGCAAAGGCTTTTCAGCGGTCGGGGCCGGCCGGCCCCGGCGCCAGGGGTGGGCCAGGAGCGGGAAGCGCCCCGCGCCGGAGCGGTTCACTGGGGCCCGCAGACGTCGGTGGCGGCGGGGGAGAGGGGTTCCGGGCCGCCGGCCGGGTCGCGGGTGAGGAGGTAGCGGGCGCCGGGGCCGGTGTCGGCGGCGCGGTCGGCGGCGTTGTAGAGGGAGCAGCGGGAGAGGGAGAGGCAGCCGCAGCCGATGCAGCCGGTCAGCTTGGCCTTGAGGCGCTGGAGCTCGGCGATCTGCTCGTCGATGCGGCTCTGCCAGGATTCGGCGACCCGGTCCCACTCGGCGCCGCTGGGGGCGGGGCGCTCGGGGAGCCGGTCGAGGGCGACGCGGGCCTCGTCGAGGGAGAGGCCGACGCGCTGGGCGGCGCGGACGAAGGCGATCCGGCGCAGCGTGCCGCGGGGGTAGCGGCGCTGGCCGCCGGCGGTGCGGGTGGCGTGGATGAGGCCGAGGCTCTCGTAGTAGCGCAGGGCGGAGGCGGCGAGGCCGCTGCGGCGGCCGAGCTGGCCGATGGTGAGCAGGTCGTCGCGGTGCGGGCCGGGTGCTCGGCCGTGGTCCGGGGTCGCGGTCATGGGCACCCACTCTAGCCGCTTGACCTCAAGTCGACTTTAAGTTGCACCATCGTGGTCATGACGACGAACGCAACCGCGGACCTCGCGGAAACCGCCCGTTTCGAGGACCTGTCGGCGCTGATGGGCCTGATGACCGGCGACGAGAAGCACGGCCCGGCCGCCACCTCCACCCTGGACGCGCTCTGGGTGCTGTACGACCGGGTCCTGCGGGTGAGTCCGGAGCGGGCCGAGGCGCAGGACCGGGACCGCTTCCTGCTCTCCAAGGGCCACGGCCCGATGGCGTACTACGCGGTGCTCGCGGCCAAGGGCTTCATCGACCCCGGGGTGCTGCCGAGCTTCGGCGGCTACGACTCTCCGCTCGGCCACCACCCGGACCGGATGCTCGTCCCCGGGGTGGAGATCGCCTCCGGCTCGCTCGGGCACGGCCTGCCGCTGGGCGTCGGCACGGCGCTCGGGCTGCGGGCGCAGGGCCTGACCGACCCGGCGGTGTGGGTGCTGGTCGGCGACGCCGAGTTCGACGAGGGCTCCAACCACGAGGCGGTGGCCTTCGCCGGTGCGTACGGGCTGGAGCGGCTGCACGTGGTGGTGATCGACAACTCCTCGGCCACGCACGGCTGGCACGGCGGGATCGCGGCCCGGTTCGCGGCCGAGGGCTGGTCCGCCGTGACGGTGGACGGCCGCGACCACGAGGCGCTGTACCGCGCCTACACCGCCGAGCACCCGGGCCGCCCGCACGTGGTGGTCGCCCGGGTCGAGCCCAAGGACTCCTGAGCCCGAGGACTCCTGAGACCGAGGACTGCTGAGCCAGAGAACCCCCACGCAAGCGCCAACCAGCACGCAAGCGCCAACCAGCATGAACCGAAAGGCACTTCACCGATGGACACCATGCGCGACCGCTTCATCGACGTCACCAGCCGCCTGCTGGACGAGGACCCCCGGCTGGCCGTGGTGCTCGCCGACATCAGTGCGGCCGCCTTCGCCCCGGCCCAGCAGCGCCACCCGGACCGGGTGGTCAACGTCGGCATCCGCGAGCAACTGCTGATCGGCGCGGCCGGCGGCCTGGCGCTGACCGGGATGCGCCCGATCGCCCACACCTTCGCCAGCTTCCTCGTCGAACGTCCCTTCGAGCAGGTCAAGTTGGACCTCGTCCACCAGGGCGTCGGCGCCGTCCTGGTGAGCGCGGCCGGCTCCTACGACTGGCCGGCCGGGGGCCGCACCCACATGTCCCCGGGCGACGTCGCCCTGCTGGACACCCTGCCGGACTGGACGGTCCACGTGCCGGGCCACCCGGACGAGGCCGAGAGGCTGCTGCGCCACGCCGTCGCGGACGGCGACCGCAACGTCTACGTCCGCCTCTCGGAGCACCGGAACGCGCAGGCCCTGCCGGTCGAGGCGGGCCGGTTCACCACCGTGCGGCAGGGCTCGCGCGGGGTGGTCATCGCGGTCGGGCCGATGCTGGACGCGGTGCTCGCGGCCACCGAGGGCCTGGACGCCACCGTGCTGTACGCGGCGACGGTGCGCCCCTTCGACGCGGCCGGGCTGCGGGCGGCGGTGGGGGAGCGGGCGGACGTGGTGCTGGTGGAGCCGTACCTGGCGGGCACCTCGGCGAACGAGGCGCACGCCGCGCTGGCCGACCGCCCGCACCGGGTGCTGGGCCTGGGCGTGCCGCGCGAGGAGCACCGGCACTACGGCTCGATCCCGGAGCACCTGACCGCCTACGGCTTGGACGCGGCCTCGCTGCGGGAGCGGATCGGCACCTTCCTCTGGTGACGTTCCTCTGGTGACGTTCCTGTGGTGACGCGCGGGGTGGGTCAGCGCGCGACGGTCGCCACCGCGACCACCGCCACCGCGTCCGCCCCCAGCCGTACCGCCGTCCCGTCCAGCGCCGCCGCCCCGAAGGCCGCTACCAGTTCGCGCCCGGTCCCGTCCAGTGGCAGGGCGGCCTCGGTGGGGCCGAGGTTCACGGCGATCCGGTACGGCCCCCGGTGCACGACCAGCCAGCGCGCCGCCTCGTCGTACGCCACCCGCACCGCGCCGAGGTCGGGGTCGGACAGCTCCGGCCGGTCGCGGCGCAGCCGGATCAACGTCCGGTGCCAGGTGAGGAGTTCGGCGTGCGGGGCGCGCCGGGGCTCGGTCCAGTCGAGGACGGAGCGCAGGACGGTGGCGGGCTCCTGCGGGTCGGGGACGGACTCGGCGGCCCAGCCGTGGTCGGTGAACTCCCGGCGCCGGCCCTGCCGGACGGCCTCGGCGAGCTGCGGGTCGGTGTGGTCGGTGAAGTACTGCCAGGGGGTGGCCGCGCCCCACTCCTCGCCCATGAACAGCATCGGGGTGAACGGCGAGGTGAGCACCAGCGCGGCGCCGCAGGCGAGCCGGCCGGCGGTGAGGCAGGTGGAGATGCGGTCCCCGAGGGCCCGGTTGCCGATCTGGTCGTGGGTCTGGAGGTAGCCGAGCAGCCGGTGTCCGCCGTCCGGCGGGAAGGGGCGGCCGTGGCCGCGGCCGCGGAAGCCGGACCAGGTGCCGTCGTGGAAGAAGCCGCGGGTGAGCGTCTTGCTGAGGGCGGCGAGCGGGTGGCGGGCGAAGTCGCCGTAGTAGCCCTGGGATTCGCCGGTGAGCGCGCAGTGCAGGGCGTGGTGGAAGTCGTCGCTCCACTGCGCGGTGAGGCCCTGGCCGCCGGCCGCGCGCGGGGCGGTGGTGTGCGGGGTGTTGAGGTCGGATTCGGCGATCAGGAACAGCGGGCGGTTGGTCGCGACGGCCAACTTCTCGACCTCGTGGGACAGTTCCTCCAGGAAGTGGACGGCCCGGTCGTCCGCGAGGGCGTGCACGGCGTCCAGCCGCAGGCCGTCGATCCGGTAGTCGCGCAGCCAGCCGAGCGCGCTGCCGGTCAGGTAGCGGCGCACCTCGTCGGAGCCGGGGGCGTCCAGGTTGACCGCCGCCCCCCACGGCGTGTGGTGCCGGTCGGTGAAGTACGGGCCGTACGCGGGAAGGTAGTTGCCGGAGGGGCCGAGGTGGTTGTGGACGACGTCCAGCACCACGCCGAGGCCCTTGCGGTGGGCGGCGTCGACGAAGCGCTTCAGCCCCTTGGGCCCGCCGTACGGCTCGTGCACGGCCCACGGCGAGACCCCGTCGTAGCCCCAGCCGTGTCGGCCGGGGAACGGGCAGACCGGCATCAGTTCGACGAAGTCGACGCCCAACTCGACGAGGTGGTCGAGGTGTTCGGCGGCGGAGTCGAAGGTGCCGCGGGGGGTGAAGGTGCCGATGTGCAGCTCGTACAGCACGGCGCCGGGCAACGCGCGGCCGCGCCAGCCGGTCTGCGACCAGCGGAACGCGGCGTGGTCGACCGGGCGGCTGGGGCCGTCGGGGCCGTGCGGCTGCCAGGGGGAGCGCGGGTCGGGCAGCGGCGGCCCGCCGTCGAGGCGGAAGGCGTAGTCGCCGGCCGGAGCGCCGCCGGTCCACCAGCCCGGGCGCTCCGGGCACCGGGCCAGCGGATGGGCGGCGCCGTCGACCTCGACCTCGACCCGGTCGGTGGCCAGGGGCGCCCACACCTCGTAGGTCCGCACGCTCAGCTCCTCCTCGTCAGCAGGGCCACCGGCCGGTCCGCCAGCAGCCGCGTGACGGGCACCGGGCCCGCCGGGTGGGTCCGCAGCGTCAGCAGGTCCGTCCAGGGCCCGCCCTCGGGCAGCTCCAGGACGGTGCCGCGCCAGCCGCCGGCGCGTTCCAGCCCGTACGGGAGCCGGGTGATGGCGGTGACCACGTCGGCGCCGCGGGCGAAGGCCAGCAGGTGGTCGGCGGCGGGGCCGGCGGCGCTCAGCGGCCGGTAGGGCCCGAGCGGGCGCTCGCGCCGCAGGTGCAGCGCCGCCCTGGTGAGGTGCAGCTTCTCGCGGGCGAGGTCGCCGGGGCGCGGGGCGGCCGCGTCGGTGAGCCGGACGGCGAGCGCGCCGAGGTCCACCACGCCCCGGTTGTCCGGGTCGACGAGCGTGTACAGCGGTTCCTCGCTGCCCTGGTAGAGGTCGGGCACGCCCGGGACGGTGAGGTGCAGCAGCGCGGCGGCGAGGGTGTTGGCGCGGGCGTAGGGGGCGAGGGCGTGCACCAGGCCCTCGATCCGGGGCAGCAGCCCGGGGTTGGTGTGGACGGCGCGGGCGCGCGCGGTGAGCGCCTGCTCGAAGCGGGTGTCGGGGGTGGTCCAGGAGGTGTGCAGCTTGGCCTCGCGGGCGGCCTTGAGGAGGGCGGCGACGAGTCGGTCGGGGTCGATCGGCCAGGCGGCGACGAGGGTGTGCCAGAGCAGCCAGTCGCCGTCGCGGGCACCGTGGTCGTGGTCGTGGTCGTGGTCGTGGTCGTGGTCGCCTTCGCCGTCGGGGCCGGCGCCCGGGCCGGGCCCGGCGGCGGTGGACCAGGCGGCGGCCTCGGCGGCCCAGGCCTCGGGCCGCTCGGCGAGCACGGCGAGCCGGGCGCGGGCGTCGGCGCTGCGCTTGGTGTCGTGGGTGGACAGCACGGTCATGCTGTGCGGCCAGGCGCGCTCCAGGTAGCGGCACCAGTCGTGGAACCGGGCCGGCGACAGCCCCGGCCGGCCGGGCTCGCCGCCGACCTCGTTGAGGCCGGGCAGCGCGTTCCACCGGTAGAAGGCGGTGTCCTCGACGCCCTTGGCGGCGACGGCGGCGGCGGTCTGCGCGAAGCGCTCGCAGAACTCGTCCTTGTGCGGCCCGCTCCCCAGCTCCCCGAGGGCCAGGGCGGCGACCAGCCGGTCCGTCGGGTCGGCCGAGCCGCCCAGCGCCGCGCGCACCTGCTCGGCCGAGGCCGGCGGCGCCGGCTCCCCGGGCCGGGCGTACGGCCGGTACGCCGGGTAGCCGGTGAACAGCCGCCGCAGCGCCGCGCGCAGCCGCCAGGGCGCGTGGTCGGCGTGCGCGGGCTCGGCGGCGCCGATCCGCAGCGCGATCCGCACCAGCCGGTCGACCTCGGCGGCCAGCTCGCCGTGCGGCGCGGTCATGTCGGCCCGCCCGCGCCGGGCGGCGGCGACCGCCGGGTGGGGGTCGGCGCAGGGCTCGCCGCCCGGCGCGGAGCCGGTCAGGAACGCCGCGTACGCCCCGGCCAGCCGGCAGGCGCCCGCGTGGTCGGTGAGCACGCCGTCGATGCGGCGCAGCGCGTCGTAGCCGGTGGTCCCGGCGACCGGCCAGTCCGCGGGCAGCCGCTCGTCGCCGGTGAGGATCTTCTCGACGACGGTGTACGCCCCGCCGGTGGCGCCGGCGAGGCGGCGCAGGTAGCCGCGCGGGTCGGCGAGCCCGTCGGGGTGGTCGATCCGGAAGCCGTCGACGACGCCGTCGGCGTGCAGCCGCAGCAGGGTGGCATGGGTGGCGGCGAACACCTCGGGCTCCTCGACCCGGACGGCGATCAGCTCGTTGACGGTGAAGAAGCGCCGGTAGTTCAGTTCGGTGCGGGCCAGCCGCCACCAGGCGAGCCGGTACCACTGGCGGGCGAGCAGCTCGTCCAGCGGCAGCCCCGAGGTGCCGGGCCGCAGCGGCAGCTCGTGGTCGTGGTAGCGCAGCACCTCGCCGTCCACCGCCAGCTGGTCCAGCACGGCGCCGAGCCGGTCGCCGAGCAGCGGCAGCAGCACCCGGCCGCGCGCGGGGGCGTCGGCGGGGCCGGGCTGGGCCACCCAGTCGATGTCGAACCAGCGCGCGTACGGCGAGTCGGGGCCGTCGCGCAGCACCTGCCACAGCGGCTGGTTGAGCCGCTCGGGGACGGGCACCGCCATGTGGTTGGGCACCACGTCGACGAGCAGCCGCAGGCCGTGCCGGTGGGCGGCGTCGGCCAGCGCGCGCAGGGCGCCCTCGCCGCCGAGCTGCTCGCTGACCCGGCCGTGGTCGACGGTGTCGTAGCCGTGGGTGGAACCGGGGGCGGCCTCCAGCAGCGGGGACAGGTGCAGGTGGGAGACGCCGAGGGCGGCGAGGTAGGGGACGGCGGCGGCGGCGTCGTGGAGGGTGAAGCCGGGTTGCAGCTGGAGGCGGTAGCTGGCCGTGGGGGCGGTAGCGGTGGCGGATGAGGGGGAGGTGGCGGCCGGGCGGGGCGGTGCGGGCTCGGCGGCGGAGGTCATAGGTCCATGAGTACCCGGGGGAGCCCGCCGCCAAGACCCGCTGCTGGTCCGAACAGGTGAGCGCGGGGTGTCAGGCCGGCCGCTGGAGCACCATCAGCGAGCGGTCGGTGAGCCACAGCGCGTCCCCGGCCTTGACCCGCGCGCCCGTGCCCGGGGCGGGCAGCCGGGCCTGTGCGGTGTCGACCACGACCTGCCACTCCTGCCCGTGGTCGGCGGGCAGGGTGAACTCCAGCGGCTCGAAGTGCGCGTTGAACATCAGCAGGAAGGAGTCGTCGACGATCCGCCCGCCGCGCCGGTCCGGCTCGGAGATGGCGTAACCGTTGAGGAAGACGGTCAGCGACTTGGCGTAGCTGGCGCCCCAGTTGCGCTTGGTCATCTCCTCCCCGCCGGGGGTGAACCAGGCGATGTCGGTGAGGTCGTCGTGGCCGCCCGAGTCATGGCCGCCGGAGGGGTGACCGCCGGAGGGGTGACCGCCCGAGGGGTGACCGCCGGAGAGGTGGCCGCCCGAGGGGTGACCGCCGGAGAGGTGGCCGCCGGCGGCGAGCGTCCCCGGCCCGGGGCGCCCGGGGACCGGCCGCCCGTGGAAGAAGCGCCGCCGCCGGAACACCGGGTGGTCGCGGCGCAGCCAGATCATCCCCTGGGTGAACTCCAGCAGCCGCGCCTCGGGCCCGTCGCCGTCCGGCCAGTGCAGCCAGGTGAGTTCGTTGTCCTGGCAGTAGGCGTTGTTGTTGCCCTGCTGGGTGCGGCCGAGTTCGTCGCCGTGGGAGAGCATCGGCACGCCCTGGGAGAGCATCAGGGTGGCGATGAAGTTGCGCTGCTGGCGGGCTCTGAGCTCCTCGACGGCCGGGTCGGTGCCGGGGCCCTCGACGCCGCAGTTCCAGGAGCGGTTGAAGGACTCGCCGTCGCGGTTGTCCTCGCCGTTGGCCTCGTTGTGCTTGTCGTTGTAGGAGACGAGGTCGCGCAGGGTGAAACCGTCGTGGCAGGTAACGAAGTTGATGGAGGCGATGGGGCGGCGGCCGTCGTCCTGGTAGAGGTCGGAGGAGCCGGTGAGCCGGGAGCCGAACTCGGCGAGGGCGGCGGTCTCGCCGCGCCACAGGTCGCGCACGGTGTCCCGGTACATGCCGTTCCACTCGGTCCACAGCGGCGGGAAGTTGCCGACCTGGTAGCCGCCCTCGCCGAGGTCCCAGGGTTCGGCGATCAGCTTGGCCTGGGAGACCACCGGGTCCTGCTGGACGAGGTCGAAGAAGGAGGAGAGCCGGTCGACCTCGTGGAACTGCCGGGCCAGGGTGGCGGCGAGGTCGAAGCGGAAGCCGTCGACGTGCATCTCGGTGACCCAGTAGCGCAGCGAGTCCATGATCAACTGGAGCACGTGCGGGCTGCGCATCAGCAGGCTGTTGCCGGTGCCGGTGGTGTCCTCGTAGAACCGCTGGTCCTGGGCGAGGCGGTAGTAGGAGACGTTGTCCAGCCCGCGCAGGGAGAGCGTCGGCCCGAGGTGGTTGCCCTCGGCGGTGTGGTTGTAGACGACGTCCAGGATCACCTCGATCCCGGCCGCGTGCAGCGCCTTGACCATCGACTTGAACTCCTGCACCTGCTGGCCCCGGTCGCCGCTGGAGGCGTAGGAGGAGTGCGGGGCGAAGAAGCCGATGGTGTTGTAGCCCCAGTAGTTGGTCAGGCCCAGGTCGCGCAGCCGGTGGTCGCGGACGAACTGGTGCACCGGCATCAGCTCGATCGCGGTGACGCCGAGCTTGGCCAGGTGCTCGATCACCGCCGGGTGGGCCAGGCCCGCGTAGGTGCCGCGGATCTCCTCGGGGATGCCGGGGTGCAGCCGGGTGAGGCCCTTGACGTGCGCCTCGTAGATGACGGTGCGGTGGTAGTCGGTGCGCGGCGGGTGGTCGGTGCCCCAGTCGAAGTACGGGTTGATCACGACCGAGTGCATGGTGTGCGGGGCGGAGTCGAGGTCGTTGCGGCGCTCGGGCGCGCCGAAGTGGTAGCCGTAGACGGCCTCGTCCCAGTCGATGTGCCCGCTCATCGCCTTGGCGTACGGGTCCAGCAGCAGTTTGGCGCTGTTGTGGCGCTGGCCGAGGCCGGGGTTGTACGGGCCGTGGACGCGGAAGCCGTAGCGCTGGCCGGGCTGGACGCCGGGGAGGTAGGCGTGCCGGACGAAGGCGTCCGTCTCGCGCAGTTCGACGGCCGTCTCCGAGCCGTCCTCGTCGATCAGGCACAGCTCGATCCGGTCGGCACTCTCGGAGAACACCGCGAAGTTGGTGCCGACCCCGTCGTAGGTGGCGCCGAGGGGGTAGGGCTTACCGGGCCAGACCTGCATGAGTCCTCAACTTCCTTGCACTCAACGGAAACTGACGTGTAGTCCGATAACGTGCCCGGACCCGGACGCTCTCTTCCCGGCCGGGCGGCCGGGCATGTGCGGCGCTCGCGCGCCGTGACGCACGGCACAGTGCGCATACTCCCCGAGCCTTCCCCCGGCGGCCGGGACATGTGCTGCCGGTTCGCCCGAACGGGTGTCCAGTCGGCATTCCTGTGATAAGTGCGGGCCGGTGGCGGGCGGGCTTGTGGCGAGCGGGCCTGCGATGAGCGGGGCCTGCGACGGGCGTGGGTCTGTGAAGGGTGGGCCTGGTGGTGGTGCCGGGCCCCGTGGGCCATCCGGCTGCACACCGCTCGCGGCGGGCAGTACCCTTGATCGTCCGGCCGTCCCCGGGCCGGTGGCGTTCCATCAGTCGCGCAGGGGCGGAGCGTAGAGCAGCAAACCAGGTGAGGTGGCGCATGGTGTTCCCCGCCGGCGGCCGCGGCCCGGGGCCCGACGGCCCCGACCGGGGCGGCGCCCGCAGCGAGGCGCCCACGGTCGTCATGCGCCCCACCCTGTCCGGCCGTCCCCTGGTGCCCGCCCAGGGCGGCCCGGTCGAGGTCCCCGCCCTCGCCTGGTCCGCCGCCGAATGGGAGGACGCCTACCAGCGGGTCCGCCTGTCCGGCCGCGCCTACGTCTGGCTCAACCTCGTCGAGCAGCGGCTGCGCTCCCTCGTCGACGAGGTGCTGCACCCCATCTACGCCCCCGCCCACGGCGAGGACTGGGTCACCGCCGCCGCCGGCCCCGCCGGCGAGGAGTGGGCGCACCGGGCCGGCGCCGTCCGCGAGGTCAGCCGCCGCAAGGGCTACCTGCTCGACCCGGCGGACGACGACCCGCTGGTCTTCCTCACCCTGCCCCAGCTGCGTGAGCTGATGGTCCAGCACTGGCCCTGCTTCGAGCCCTACCTGTCCGACCGGCGCGAGATCGAACTCGCCCTGGACGAACTGGAAGTGGCCCGGCACGTGGTCTCCCGCAACCGGGTGCTCACCCAGACCGTCCTCGCCCAGACCGAACGCGCCGCCGCCCGCCTGCTCGCCGTCCTCGACGGCGGCGCCGGCGGCGTGCCCGCCGACGTCGTCGAGTCGCTGGTGGCCGGCCGGTACGCGGACGTCGTCGCCGTGCACGCCGACCGCGTCCGTCTCCAGCGCGACCTGCCCGTCGAGGACCTGCTGGACGGCGCCCGGCGCCTGGACGCGCTCGGCATCGGCCTCGGCATGCTCTGCCAGAACTACACCGGCAAGCGGCTGGTGCGCCTGGCCGGCGACGGCTGCCGGGTCCGTCTGCTCTTCCTCAACCCGGCGAGCAGTGCCGTCCGCCGCCGTGAACGCGAACTCGGCCTCGGACGCGGCGAGTTGTCGCGCTCCATCGAGATGAACATCATGCACGTGCGCCGGGTGCGGGCCCGGCTGCGCGACCAGGGCGGCTTCGAGATCCGGGTCTTCGACGAGACCCCGCGCTTCACCGCCTACCTCGTCGAGGGCCCCCGCCCGACCGGCCAGGTCGGCGGCCGCCGCCAGAGCCGCGACCTCGGCGTCATCCAGCCCTACCTGCGCCGCGCCCGGGGCATGGAGTCCCCGGCCCTGGTGCTGCGCGGCGGCGCCGGCCAGCAGCCCGGCGGCAGCGAACAGGGCCTGCTGGAGGTCTACCGCGAGGAGTTCGAGGGCGCCTGGGGCGACTCCCGGCCGGTGTCCTGAACCCGCCCCCCCCACCTCTGACGGACCATCGGATTCCTCTCTCCACCCCCGGGTGGAGACCCGGAACTCCATCCGTGCGGCGGCGACACCCCCGGGCCGCGCCGCGCAAGCTGGAGGCGGGGGTCGCGGCCGCACGAGCGACGCGACGACGTCGAGGGGAGTGCGCCGTGGTGTACGGAACAAAGCGCGGGACAGGACGGGGGGCAGCGCACGGAAGGCTGCGCGAAGGGCCCGGGGCGGGGCTTGGGACGGGGCCTGGCGGAAGGCTGCCGGGGAATGCCCGCCGAACCGCCCGCCGGCGCTGGCCGTTCGCGCTGGCCGGCGTGGCGGCAGCCCTGCTGGGCCTGCTGCCGGCCGTCCCCGCCGAGGCCCGGGAGGCGGGCGGCTGCCGTACGGCGACCTCCGCCGGCCGCCTGCAAGGGGTGGCCCAGGACGGCCGGTGCGCCTACCTGGGCGTCCCGTACGCGGCGCCGCCCACCGGCGAGCGCCGGTTCCGCCCGCCGCAGCCCGCCGCACCCTGGCCCGGAACGCTGCGCGCCACCCAGGCCCGCCCCGGCTGCCCGCAGGACCTGAGCGCGGGCGGCGGCGGCACCGAGGACTGCCTGTACCTCAACGTGTGGTCGGCGCACCACGGCGGCGCCCGCAAACCCGTCATGGTCTTCCTGCACGGCGGCGCGGACGAACTCGGCGCCGCCGCCCAGCCCGTCTTCGACGGCGGCCTGCTGGCCGAGCGCGGCGACGTCGTCGTGGTGAACCTGGACTACCGGCTCGGCATCCTGGGCTGGACGGAACTCGGCGCGCTCGACCCGTCCTACGCCGGCTCGGGCAACAACGGGCTGCGCGACGAGAGCGCCGCGCTGACCTGGGTGCGCCGGCACATCGGCGCCTTCGGCGGCGACCCGGGCAACGTCACCGTCTTCGGCCAGTCGGCCGGCGCGATCTCGATCAGCGCCCTGCTGGCCGGCGACCACCCCGAGCGCCTCTTCCGGCGCGCCATCGTCGAGAGCGGGCCCGGCTACCTGGTGCACACCGCGGCCGCCGCGCGGGCCACCGCCGGAAAGGTCTTCGCCACCGGCGGCATCCACACCGTCGCGGACCTCGACCGGCTGAGCACCCAACAGGTCCTCGAACTCCAGGAACAGGTCCAGCACGGGCTCTCCGGACTGTCCTCCGCGGTCTTCTTCGGCCCCTCCATCGACGGGGCGCTGGTGCCCGGCCCGGTCGTCGAACGGATCGCCGCCGGCAGCGCCCGCGACGTCGACGTGATGACCGGCACCACCGAGAACGAGACCGACTACTGGGCGCTGTTCGACCCCACGCTGCCGGACCTCCCGCTGAGCGCCTACCGCAACCTGCCCCCCGTGCTCGCCGACCGCAAACAGCAGATGTACGACCGGTACGCCGCCGACCGCCCCGGGGCCACCGAGGGCCGGGTGGTGAACGCGATGCTCACCGACCAGACCGAGCGGATCCCCACCCTGCGCCTGGCCGAGGCCCAGTCCCGCTGGCGGCCCACCCACGTCTACCAGTTCGACTGGCACGTGCCCTACGTCCCCGGCCTGCCCGCCGCCCAGAACCTGGGCGCCATGCACACCCTGGAACTGCCCTTCGTCTTCGGCGGCCTGGACCTCGGCGCGATCCCGCGCGGCGCGCAGACCGTCGCCGCCCAGCGGCCCGAACTCACCCGGCTGTCCGAGCGGATGGCCGACGCCTGGGCCTCCTTCGCCCGCGAGGGCGACCCGGGCTGGCCGTCCTACACCGCCGACGCGCGGGCCACCCGGATCTGGGACCTGAACCCCAGCGTCCAGTACGCCCCGCACGACGACGAACGCGCCCTCTGGGACGACTACTCCTTCCCCGCCCTGGACCTCGGCACCCGCTGAGGCCTTCCCGCCTTCCCGCCTTCCCGCCTTCCCACCGGAGCAGGGGGCCGGGCCACCGCCCGGCCCCCTCGGCACGCCCCGCCCCGGCGTCCGGCCCCTGAAACCCGCTGGCCAGGCCGGTGCGGCCGCTGCCACACTGCGGGCCGTGAACAGCCTCCCCGCCTGGACCCTGCGCCCCGCCACCGCCGCCGACGTCGAACCCGTCGCCGAACTCAAGGCCGTCGTCCTGCGCGCCGACCTCGAACGCCTCGGCCGCTACGACGACGACCGGGTCCGCCGGCGCCTGCGGGCGGGCTTCTCCAGCCGCCACAGCTCCGTCATCCTCGTCGACGGCGCCTTCGCCGGCTCCGTCACCGTCCGCCCCGCCGAGCAGGGCGGCCGCTGGATCGAGCACTTCTACCTCGCCCCCGCCCACCAGGGCCGCGGCCTCGGCACCGCCGTCCTGCGCCACCTCCTCGCCCAGGCCGACGCCGCCGGCGAGCCCGTGCGCCTCGACGTCCTCCAGGGCAGCCCCGCCCGCAGCCTCTACGAACGCCACGGCTTCGTCCTCGACCACGAGGACCCGATCGACGTCTACCTGGTCCGCGAGCCCGCCGCCTGAACCGGGGCCGGCCCGTTGGTCGGGGCGTGGCGCCCGGTGACGCTCGCCCGGGTGACGCGAGTAGGCCGGACGGATGGTGACCGGCGGTCGGGCGCGGCGCTCACCCGAGCACCGGGCCCGACCGCTTGTTAGCGTCCCGTCCATGATCGACAGCCCGCACTCCACCGGCTCCGAACACCCCCGCGCCACCCGCCGCGGCCTGCTGCGCACCGCCCTCGGCGCCACCACCGCCGGAGCCCTCACCCTCACCGGCGCCCGCCCCGCCCAGGCCGCGCCCCGCACCGCCACCCGGCGCATCGACTTCCACGGCCTCCACCAGGCCGGCATCACCAACCCGCCCCCCGGCTACGGCACCTTCCTCGCCCTCGACGTCAAGGCCCGCGACCGCAAGGCCCTCGAAACCCTCCTGCGCACCCTCACCGACCGCATCCGCTTCCTCACCGCCGGCGGCACCCCGCCCGACCTCGGCCCCGCCGCCGCCCCCTCCGACAGCGGCACCCTCGGCCCCGACCTGCCCGCCGACGACCTCACCGTCACCGTCGCCGTCGGCGCCTCCCTCTTCGACACCCGCTACGGCCTCACCCGCCACCGCCCCCGCCGGCTCACCGCCATGCGGGCCTTCCCCGTCGACGCGCTGCGCCCCGCCGAATGCCACGGCGACCTCTCGCTCCAGATCTGCGCCGAGAACCGCGACACCGTCCAGCACACCATCCGCGACCTGCTGCGCAGCACCAACGGCCTGATCCGCCCGCGCTGGCAGCTCGACGGCTTCCAGAACCGCTCCCGCCCCACCGGCGCCGCCCGCAACCTGCTCGGCTTCAAGGACGGCATCGAGAACCCCGACACCACGAACGCCCGCGAGCTGGACGCCCTCGTCTGGGTCGGCGAGGGCGGCGACGAACCGCGCTGGGCCGCCGGCGGCAGCTACCAGGTCATCCGCGCCATCCGCACCCTCGTCGCCGGCTGGGACGAGGTGCCGCTCAAGCAGCAGGAACGCCTGATCGGCCGACGCAAGAACGACGGCGCCCCGCTCGGGGCGGCCGGCGAGACCGACACCCCCGACTACCGCAACGACCCCGACGGCGCCGTCATCCCCCTCGACTCCCACATCCGCCTCGCCAACCCCCGCACCGACGGCACCCGCGACAGCCGCATCCTGCGCCGCGCCTTCAACTACGACCGCGGCCTCGATTCCGACGGCGAACCCGACCTCGGCCTCGCCTTCTGCTGCTACCAGCAGGACGTGGCCCGCCAGTTCGAAGCCGTCCAGACCCGCCTCAACACCGAACCCCTCGCCCGCCACCTCCGCCCCACCGGCGGCGGCTACTTCTACGTCCTCCCCGGCGCCCACGACACCACCGACTGGCTCGGCCGCACCCTCCTCACCGCCACCTGACGCCCCGGTTCGCGCGCCCGTCGCCCAACCGGGGCGCGGGCGCCCGCCGTTGGGGCGACCTGCCGAAACCGAGGGGGCCGTCCGCCGCCGTACCGGCCCGCACCCCGACCGCCCCGGCGGCCGGGATGTCGGTGGGGCGGGTGATGATGGGGGCTGTTTCGAGAGGCAGGACGGAAGGACACCCCCTTATGAGCTGGTGGCAGCAGCCACTGGTCGGCTTCGACCTGGAGACCACGGGCACCGACCCGGCCGTGGACCGCATCGTCACGGCCGCGCTCGTGGACACCGTCGGGGCCCGCCGGGTGGGGGCCGCGCACTGGCTGCTCGACCCCGGGGTCCCGATCCCGGCCGAGGCGGAGGCGATCCACGGCATCGGCGACGACCTGGCCCGCGGCAAGGGCCGGCCGGCCAAGGAGGCGGTGGAGGAGATAGCCGGCGCGCTCTGCGAGCGGCTCGCCGCAGGGCGCCCGGTGGTCGCGTTCAACGCGCCGTTCGACCTGTCGCTGCTCGACGCCGAGCTGCGCCGGTACGGGCTGGTGCCGCTCGCCGAGCGCCTCGGCGCCCCGGTCGGGCCGGTGCTGGACGCGCTGGTCGTCGACCGGGCGGTGGACAAGTACCGCAAGGGCTCGCGCACCCTGCAGCGGGTCTGCGAGGTGTACGGCGTCGAGCTGACGGACGCGCACGAGGCGGGCAGCGACGCGCTGGCGGCCGTCCGGGTCGCCGTCGCCCTCGCCGAGCGCTACCGGGCCGAGGTCGGCGACGTCGCGCCGGCCGAGCTGCACGAGCGCCAGATCGGCTGGTACCGGGAGTGGGCCGAGGGCTTGCAGGCGTGGCTGCGCCGCGGCAAGGACCCGCAGGCCGTGGTCGACCCGCGGTGGCCGATGAGGTGACCGCCCCCGGTGAGGCCGGCGGGCCGGGCGGGGCCTAGCCGGCCGGCCAGTCGAAGGTGTAGCCCTGGGCGACCAGCCAGGGCAGCAGCTGCTTGAGCGCGGCCACGGTCTGGGTGCGGTCGCCGCCGCCGTCGTGCATCAGGATCACGCCGCCGGGCTTGAGCTGCTTCTGCACGGTGGAGACGATGGCCGGCACGCCCGGGCGGGACCAGTCGCGCGGGTCGACGGACCAGCCGAGCGAGGACATGCCGAGGCTCGCGGTGATCTGCTCGTTGTCGGCGTTGAAGCCGCCGCCGGGGGCGCGGAACCAGCTGACCCGGGTGCCGGGGCCGCCGGCCTTGACGATCATGTCCCTGGCGGCGGAGATCTCGTAGGCGGCCTTGTCGTGGGGGAGCTTCGCGAACGGCTGCGGGTGGTGGACGCTGTGGTCGCAGAGCCGGTGGCCGGCCGCGAGGACGCGCTTGACCAGGGCCGGGTTGGCGGCGGCGTTCTGGCCGATCTCGCAGAAGGTGGCCTTGGCGTGGTACTGGGCGAGCAGGTCGAGGATCTGGCCGGTGGCGGGGCCGGGGCCGTCGTCGAAGGTGAGCGCCACGGTGTGGCCGCCGGAGGCGGTGGAGCCGATGACGGTGCCCGGCTTGACCGGCGCGGGCGGCGGCGCGGGGGTGCCCGAGGGCGTGGTCGCTACGGGCGTGGTGGTGACCGGGGCGCTCGGCGTGCCGCTGTGGGGCGCGGCGGTCGTCCCGGCCGGCGCCTTGGGCGTGCGCGGCTTCGGGACGGCTGGCGGGGCGGCGGAGGCGGGTGCGCTGTCGGAGCCGGGGGCGGGCGCGACGGTGGCGACGGGGCCGTCGGTCGGCCGGGAGTCGGTCGGCGCGATGGTGATCGGGGGCTGGGTGCTGACGCCGGCCGTCGGCTGGAGGGCTCCGCTGGCGGTGCCGCACGCGGCCAGGCCCAGGGTGGCGGCCGCCACGACGCAGCCTGCGACCAGCCGGCGGCGGGCCGTGAGGGCCGTACGGGTCGGAGGGGAGGGCCGGCGGGTGGCGGAGTGGGGCATGGCGGCGGCTCCTGTGGTGCAGAGGGGTGCAGAGGACGGGTGCCGATCCCTCGGTCAGGATGACTGTCCGATAGGACGCCGAGCGTACGTGCCCCGGTTGCGGAGCGGACCGGAGCGCCGTAGGAGTCTTCTCACACGCGCCCGGGTTGGCGCCCCCGCGGCCCGCCGGGTATCCCGGGGGCCGTGACGGGGGCGTCCCGGCACTTCAAGGCCCGGCACTTCAGGAGCCCGCCACTTCGGAAGCCCGACGCCCCGGGAGCCCGACGCCTCAGAACGGGTACCAGCGCACCTCGGTGGCACCCTCCCGCAGCGAGGCGACCCGGCGCCGGAACTCCGCCAGCGCGGCCGGATTGCCGGGCACCTGCTGGGCGACCCAGGAGGCGCTGGCGGTCTCCCGGGCCCCGCGCAGCACCGCGAAGCCGGGCCAGGCGCGCACGTCCCAGCCGTACGCCTCGACGAAGGCCCGGTACTCCTCGCCGGGCACGCCGTACCGGTCGTGGCTGAGCGCGAGGACCACCAGGTCGTGTTCGCGCAGGTCGTGCGAGACGTTCTCCAGGTCGAGCAGGACGGGCCCGTCCGGGCCGACGTGGACGTTGCGGGGCAGCGCGTCGCCGTGGATCACACCGGGGTGCAGGTGCGGGGCGAGGTCGGGCAGGGCGGCGGCGAAGCCGTCGCGGCGGTGGCGCAGGAAGGCGACGTCGGCCGGGTCGACGTGGCCCTCGGCGGAGGCCAGCCAGCGTTCGACGGGGGCCAGCAGGTCGCGGTGGGCGAGCGGGAAGGGCGGCAGCGGCAGCCGGTGCAGGGCGCGCAGCAGCGGGGCGAGGTCGGCGGGGCGGGCGGGGCGGACGGCGGGGGCGAGCCGGTGCCAGAAGGTGACGGGGTGCCCGTGGGCGAGCTGGGGCTCGGCTTCCACCGCGTCGTACGGGCGGACCACCGGGACGTCCTGGGCGGCGAGCCAGTGGGCGACGGCGAGTTCGTGCCGCGCCCGTTCGTACAGTTCGGGGCCGCGGCCGACCTTGGCGACGACGGCCGGGTCGCCGAGGTCGAAGACGGCGTTCTCGCCGAGCGCGAGCAGCCGGGCGTCGCCGGGGCCGGGCAGTCCGGCGGACTCGCAGGCGTGGGCGAGCAGCAGCCGGGCGCGGCCTTCGTCGAAGGGGATCATGGCGGTGCTCCGTTGGGGCGGCGTTCATCCGGAGGCCTCCGGACGGTGATCATCATGACGGACCGGGGTGGGGTTTTCCCTACCCTCCTACCCTGACATCTCCTCCCAGGGGGTAGGGGAGAGATCCACCCTGAGGGGGAGCTGTCTCCACCCGGAGCACGAGGTCAAGGGGCGTGCGCCCGGGAGAAACTGGGTCGGGGCCGCTTCGGAGCGGCCTGACGGGGGTTGGACCACGGGGGCTCCTTGCCGGGCGGCAAGCAAGTGCTCGTAGGATGACGCCCAAATCCACTTACCTGCCGACCGGCTAGGGAGCGCCGCCGCGCGTCTCCCACCGGTCCAGCCGTCGCCCGGCGTCCCGTCCCCCAAGGGCTGCGGTGAACCATGCCCAGGAGGCATCGAGCATGTTCCACCGACTAGGACAATTCGTCGTACGCCGCGCGTGGTGGGTGATCATCGCGTGGGTGATCGGAATGATCGCCGTCCTCATGACCGCGCCGAAGGTCAGCTCGCAGACCGACGAAGCCGCGTTCCTCCCCAAGCACTACGAGTCCATCCAGGCCGCACAGGTGCAGGAGCGCGCCTTCCCGGCCGCCTTCACCCCGGGCGCGCTCGCACTCTTCGAGCGCAACGACGGCGCCGCGTTCACCGACGCGGACAAGGCCGCGATGGGCAAGCTCGTCCAGGACCTGACGGCCAAGAAGATCGACGGCGTCGAGAAGATCATCCCGCCGTCCGACCAGCTGGGCATATCCCCGGACCACAAGTACGCGATGGCCATGATCGCCGTCGACAAGTCGAAGCAGCAGGACCAGAACGGCACCGCGGACATCGCCAAGGCCCTCCGCGACGACGGCAAGGCACTGGCCTCCGGCACCGACCTGAAGTTCCAGCTCGGCGGCCCCGCCGCCCAGGCGCTCGACCAGAAGGAAGCCTCCGGCTCGGCCGAGGGCATCATCACCATGGCCACGGTGCTCCTGGTCATCGTGATCGTCGGCATCATCTTCCGCGGCATCCTGGCCGGCCTGCTGCCGGTCCTGGTCTCGCTGATGATCGCGCTGCCCGCCTCCATCGGCCTGATCAACTACGCGACCGACATCTTCAACCTCAAGAGCACACCCATCCTGATGGCGATCCTGATCGTCGTCGTGCTCGGCGTCGGCACCGACTACTTCCTGTTCCTCGCCTTCCGCTACCGCGAGCGGCTGCGGGCCGGCGACGACCGCAACGCCGCCGTGGCCAACGCGGTCGGCCGGGTCGGCGAGGCGATCGCCTCCGCCGCCGGCGCCGTCACCATCGCCTTCGCCGCGCTGATCCTCTCCAGCCTCGGCATGTTCCAGGCGCTCGGCCCCGCGCTGGCGATCGCGGTCGTGGTCACCGCCCTGGCCTCGCTCACCCTGGCCCCCGCGCTGCTCGCGGTCATCCCCGCCCGCGCCGTCTTCTGGCCCGGCAAGAAGTGGACGGACGAGCCGAGCACCGCGCGCTTCACCGCGCTCGGCCGGGTCGTCCAGAAGCGCCCGGCGCTGGCCGCCGTCGCCTCCGGCGGCGTACTGGTCGCCCTGTCCGTGGGCGCGCTCGGCTACAACGGCCTCTTCGACATGGCCGGCAGCTCCATGCCCAAGGACAAGGAGTCGATGGTCGTCCAGGACAAGATGGCCAAGGGCTTCTCCGCCGGCGCCGCCGACCCGAGCCAGGTCTACCTGAGCAGCACCGACGGCAAGAAGCTCGACCCGGCCTCCTTCCCGGCCTACGCCGACAAGCTGCAGGGCGTCGGCGGGGTGTCCAAGGTCTACCTGCCGAGCGCCGACGCCAAGAGCATCAGCGCCGACGGCGCCACCGCCCAGTTCACCGTCATGCTCAAGGACGCCCCGACCAGCAACGAGGCGATCGACGCGGTGACCGAGCTGCGCACCGTCGCCCACGCGCAGGCCCCGGCCGGCAGCGAGGCCAAGGTCGGCGGCCTCACCTCGGTGTTCAAGGACATCAACCTGGCGATGACCCACGACTACAAGCTGGTCTTCCCGATCGCCGGGCTGCTGATCCTGCTCATCCTGGCCCTCCAGCTGCGCAGCGTGGTCGCCCCCTGGTACCTGATGGCCTCGGTAGGCCTCGGCTTCAGCGCCACGCTGGGCGCCACCACGCTGATCTTCCAGAAGATCGGCAACGAGACCGGCCTGATGTTCATGATGCCGATCCTCATCTACCTCTTCGTGGTGGCGATCGGGACGGACTACAACATCCTGATCATCGCCCGTCTGCGCGAGGAGGCCCGCGCGGGCCGCAGCCCGCGCGAGGCGGCCCGCGAGGCGCTGCGCCACGCCGGCCCGACCGTCGCCGCGGCCGGCTTCATCCTGGCGGCCTCGTTCGGGACGTTCATGCTCGCCGGCAACACCTTCATGATGGAGTTCGGCTTCGCGATGGCCTTCGGCATCGTGCTGGCGGCCTTCGTGATGGCGATGTTCTTCACCCCGGCGCTCACCGCGCTGATCGGAAACCGGGCCTGGTGGCCCGGCCACGGCGCCGACCCCGAGCACGGCCACGGCGCAAGCCTCGGTGCCGGCCCGGCGCCGGCGGCGGACGCGTACGGCGTGCCGGAGCCGGCCGGACGGCGCTGATCGCCTCGTTCGGACACGGGCGACGCCCGACCGACGCGCCAAACAGGCGGCGTCCCGCTTCGGCGGGGCGCCGCTTGCCCCCTTTCCCTGGCCGTCAAACGTGATCTGTTGAGCACAAAAGTCCCCGGTCAATCGGGGTGTCGCCGTGCTACAGTCGACTCAGTTGCAGTTTTGGTTCCCATGAACGCATGTGTGCGCCTGCTGGTCCAACCAACAGGCGCATTTGTTTTGTCCGGTGTTTCAGTCTCCGGATGGGGATCGCGGCTACTCCGGGGTTCACGCGGTGTGAATCCCTGATGCCCCAGTTTTTTGAGGAGACGGTTATGGCTACCGGCACCGTGAAGTGGTTCAACAGCGAAAAGGGCTTCGGCTTCATCGAGCAGGCCGAGGGCGGCCCGGATGTGTTCGCGCACTACTCGAACATCCAGGCCAACGGCTTCCGTGAGCTCGTTGAGGGCCAGGCCGTCGAGTTCGACGTGACCCAGGGCCAGAAGGGCCCGCAGGCCGAGAACATCCGCGTCATCGGCTGACGTCAGCCTCCACGCTGACTCGCGATCTCGCGAAGCGGGGGCCCGTACCACACGGTGCGGGCCCCCGCGCATGCCGCCGTACGGCCGGGGCGGCGAGTTTCCTACCGACGGCCGACCAGCCCCCACCCGGGGCTGCCGACCGACGTACGGAGACTTCGTGACCACCCCTGCCCGCCCG
The DNA here is from genome assembly GCF_044741445.1 of Kitasatospora sp. NPDC088160. Taxonomy (NCBI): domain Bacteria; kingdom Bacillati; phylum Actinomycetota; class Actinomycetes; order Kitasatosporales; family Streptomycetaceae; genus Kitasatospora; species Kitasatospora sp. NPDC088160. Next base: position 95,812 of record NZ_JBIUSS010000022.1, read on the forward strand.
CCGCGTGACCGCGCCGCCCGCACTACCGACCAGGCCCGCCGCGGCGAGAACCCGCGCCGCAGCGCCGGCGCCGGCCGCGGCGAGAACGCCGGTCGCACCGGCGCCGGCGACCGCGCCCGCCGTGGCGAGAACCCGCGCGCCACCGGCGACGCCGAGCGCGCCCGCAAGCCGCGCGGCCGCACCGGCGCCCCCAAGAACACCCGCGCCGCCGCCGTGCCCGAGGCCGCCGACTTCACCGTCGTCGAGGGCACCCCGGCCCGGCCCCCGGCGGACACCTTCGCCGAACTGGACCTGCCCAAGGGCATCCTCAGCACGCTCACCCGCGAAGGCGTCACCGCGCCGTTCCCGATCCAGGGCGCCACGCTGCCCGACTCGATCGCCGGCCGCGACGTGCTCGGCCGCGGCCGTACCGGCTCCGGCAAGACCCTCGCCTTCGGCCTGCCGCTGCTCGCCCGCACCGCCGGGCGCCGCGCCGTCGCCCGCTACCCGCTGGCGCTCGTCCTGGTGCCCACCCGCGAGCTCGCCCAGCAGGTCACCGACGCGCTCACCCCCTACGCGACCGCCGTCAACCTGCGGATCACCACCGTCGTCGGCGGCATGTCGATCAACCGCCAGGCCAACGCCGTCCGCCGTGGCACCGAGGTCCTGGTCGCCACCCCCGGCCGGCTCGACGACCTGATCGGCCGCGGTGACGTCAACCTGTCCGACGTCGCCATCACCGTCCTCGACGAGGCCGACCAGATGGCCGACATGGGCTTCCTCCCGCAGGTCAGCAAGCTGCTGGAGCAGGTCGCCGAGGGCGGGCAGCGGATGCTGTTCTCCGCGACCCTGGACCGCAACGTCGACCGCCTGGTCAAGCGCTTCCTCACCGACCCGGTCACCCACTCGGTCGACCCGTCGGCCGGCGCGGTCACCACCATGGACCACCACGTCCTCCAGCTGGACCAGGCCGACAAGGCGTCCACCACCGCGCACATCGCCTCCCGCGACGGGCGCGTGATCATGTTCGTGCACACCAAGCACGGCGCCGACCGCCTCACCAAGCAGCTGCTCGCCACCGGCGTCCGGGCCGCGGCCCTGCACGGCGGCAAGTCCCAGCCGCAGCGCAACCGGGTCCTCGACCAGTTCCGCGACGGCCACGTCACCGCGCTGATCGCCACCAACGTCGCCGCCCGAGGCATCCACATCGAAGGCCTCGACCTGGTCGTCAACGTCGACCCGCCGGTCGACCACAAGGACTACCTGCACCGCGGCGGACGCACCGCCCGGGCCGGCGAGTCCGGCACCGTCGTCACCCTCGTCCTGCCCGAGCAGCGCCGCGAGGTCAACCGGCTGATGACGGTCGCGGGCATCCGCCCCACCGTCACCAAGGTCCGCCCCGGCGACGCCGACCTCGCCAAGATCACCGGTGCCCGCACCCCCAGCGGCGTCGCGGTCGCCGTCGCCGTCCCCGCGCCCGCCGAGGCCCCCGCCGCCAAGGCCGACGCCAAGTCCGGCAACCCGCGCCGCCGCCCTGGCAAGCGCTCCGCGCTGCCCGCCGACGTCGACATGAACGGCAACCCGCGCCGCCCCCGCCCCAAGCAGCGCATGGGCGGCGCCGCCGCCCAGGGCGACCGCCCCCAGGCGGCCGGCTTCATCGGCCGCTCCTCCGGCCGCGCCAAGCCCGGCAGCGGCGCCAAGTCCGGCTCCAACTACGGCACCGGCCGCCAGCGCCGCGCCATCGACTGATCCCCGGCGACCGCCCGACGGCCCGGCCCCCTCGCACCGAGGGGGCCGGGCCGTCTCGTCGTGGGCCCGGCTGTCCGACGGACACCATCACCCCGCGGCGGTCCGACCCGGGCGAATCTCCGTTGATGTTGGTCATGTGCAGTGCTATGTACATCACCACCATCGATCGACGGAGGTATCCGGATGTCCGTGACACAGATCGACATCGATGACGACGCGCTGGAACGAGCAATGACGCTCGCCGGAGTTCGGACCAAGAAGGACGCCGTCAACCTGGCACTGCGCTTCTACGCCGAGCGGCAGGAACGTGCTGCCCGGATCAGCCGGCATTTCGAGCGGGCTCGGCACTGGGGAGCCGTCGAGGACGCAGAGCGGATGCACCGAGCGGAGAAGGACGCCCGGTGATCTATCTCCTCGACACCTCCGGACTCGTCCGGTTGTTGGGCGAGCCCAAGCTCCTGGCCGTCTGGTACGACGCGATCGACGCGGGGTCGATCGCGTCGTGCTACCCGCAGCGCGCGGAGTTTCTGCACAACGCGCGCAGAGGCCGGGAGTACGACGAGATCACCGAGATGTTCGCCGACCTGTACCCGGACGTCTCGGTACCGAAGAACGCTGGGCGCTGGATCGACACGGTTCAGCGGCGCACGGCCCTCGCCGGGCAGCACCGTAGTGCCTCCGCGGTCGACCTCATGATCGCGGCGACGGCCGCGCACCACGGCCTCACGGTCCTCCACGACGATGCGGGCTACCGCACGGTGGCGCGGCACGCCGCCGACCTGAGCGAGCACAGCGTCCTCGATCACGGGTGAGCCGGCCCCGTGGTCAGGCGGTGAGCGTCCGGGGCATCGTGGCGGCCGCACGCGCCTCGTCGTAGCGCTCCAGGAGGAGGACGGCCAGTTCGGGGGCGGGGCCCAGGACGGCGGCGACGGCGTCCGCTCCGGCGGCGGCCTCGGCGATGCGGTCGGGCAGGAGGCCCGGGGCCAGCAGGTAGGGGGAGACGGCGGTGCGGGCGGCGCCCGCGGCGCGCAGGGCGGCCAGGGCGTCGGGCACGCGCGGGCCGGTGGCGGAGGCGTAGGCCACCTCGACGGCGGCCCAGCCGCGGCCGCGGCGCCACGTGGTGGCCACCGCGCGGGTGGCGGCGTCGGCGGCCGGGTCGGAGGAGCCGGCCGCCGCGAGCACCACGCCGGTGCGGGCCCGGACGGCGGCCGAGCGCACGTCCACCCCGGCTTCGGCGAGGCGGCGGTCCAGGGCGGCGAGCAGCAGCGGCGACGGGCCCAGGACGGCGGCGACGGGCAGGGCCGCGCCGGCCGTGCGCAGGGCGGCCGGGACGTCGTGCTTGGCGTGGTAGGCCCGGTTGAGCAGCAGCGGGACGGCCACCGCGTCGTCGAGCCGCCCGACGACCTGCGGGATGCGCGGCGCGCAGTGGTCCAGGTAGGCGGTGGCGACGTCCAGCCCGGGGCGCAGCGCCCGCACCTCCTGGACCAGTGCGGCCACGGTCGCGGCGTGCCGCGGGTCGCGGCTGCCGTGGGCGATCAGCAGGAGGGCGGGCATCGGCGTCGGCCTTACTTGACGGCGGCCAGCAGGCCGCGGTTGCGCAGCACCCGGCGCTCGACCGGGGTGAAGACGAGCAGTTCGATGGCGATGCCGACGAACAGGATCAGGATGATGCCGAGCAGCACCCCGGACATGTCGGAGAACTCGCGCTGGTCCTCCAGGAACCGGCCCAGGCCCCGGCCGAGGTCGGGGGAGGAGGCGACGAGTTCGGCGGCCATCAGGGAGCGCCAGGAGAACGCCCAGCCCTGCTTGAGGCCGGCCAGGTAGCCGGGCAGCGCGGCGGGGATCAGCACGAGCCGGGCGCCGGTGAGGCCGGTGGCGCCGATGGTGCGTCCGGCGCGCAGGAACAGCGGCGGCACCTGGTCGATGCCGGCGACCAGGCCGTTGGCGATGGAGGGGACGGCGCCGAGCAGGATCACCGCGTACATCATCTGGTCGTTGATGCCGAGCCAGATGACCGCGGCCGGCACCCAGGCGACCGAGGGCAGCGACTGCAGGCCCTGGAGGACCGGGCCGATGGCGGTGCGCACCGGCCGGACGCGGGCGACGACCAGCCCGATCGGGGTGCCGATGACGCCGGCGAGCAGGAAGCCGGACAGGCCGCGCCAGACGCTGGTCCAGATGATCGAGAACAGCGTGCCCTGGTACCAGAGCTCCTGGGCGGAGTGCCACACGTCGGTCGGGCTGGGCAGCTTGTAGGCGGAGGTGAGGTGCAGGCTGTAGGCGCCCTGCCACAGGGCGAGCACCACGAGGACGCCGATCAGTGGCGGCAGGGCCTTGGTCCGCAGCGCCTCGCCGAGCGAGCCGCGCTGGGCGGAGACGGCGTCGAGGGCGTCCAGGCCGGCGCCGACACCGGCGGTGTCCGTGGCGGCGGCCCTGTCGGTCCTGTCGGCCTTGTCGGTCTTCTCCAGGACCGGGGTGCTGTCAGTGCTGGCCATGGCGACGGATCTCCCCACGCAGTTCTTCGGTGATCTCGATGGACAGGTCGGCGACGCCGGTGGACTCGATGCGGCGCGGCTGCGGCAGGTCGATCCGCCACTCGCGGGCGACCCGGCCGGGGCGGGAGGAGAGCAGGACGACGCGCTGGGCCAGGCGCACGGCCTCGCGCACGTTGTGGGTGACGAACAGGACGGACAGCTGCCGCTCGGCCCAGATCCGGGTGATCTCGTCGTGCAGCACGTCGCGGGTGATGGCGTCGAGCGCGGCGAACGGCTCGTCCATCAGCAGCACCTGGCTGCCCTGGGCGAGCGCGCGGGCCATCGCGACGCGCTGGCGCATGCCGCCGGACAGCTCGTGCACGCGCTTGCCGTACGAGCCCTTGAGGCGGACGAGTTCGAGCAGGCGCTCGGCTTCGGCGCGGCGCTCGGGGCGGGGGACGCCGGCCAGCTTGAGGGCGAGTTCGATGTTGCGGCCGGCGGTGAGCCAGGGGAACAGCGCGTGCTCCTGGAACATCAGCGCGGGACGGCCGCCCGGCACCTCGATGGCGCCGGCGGTGGGCTGGTCGAGGCCGGCGACCAGGTTGAGCAGGGTGGACTTGCCGCAGCCCGAGGCGCCGAGCAGGGTGACGAACTCGCCGGGCGCGACGTCGAGGGTGATGTCGTCCAGGACGTGGGTCTGCGTGCCCGGGCGGCCGAAGGACTTGTGCACGTGCGAGATCCGGACGGCGGGCGCGGCGCCGCCGGCGTCGGCGCCGGCGGTGTCCGCCGAGGTGGTCAGTGCCGGTGTCATCCGGGCACCTCCTGCGTGAGTGGTCTGGCTGAGGGCTGGCGGAGCGGGGCCGGGGCCCGGCCCCGCCCGTCCCGGTGGGCATCGATCGCGGATCGACCGGGCGGGCGGGGGTCCGGACCGCGGAGTCGGGGGCGGACTCGGCGCGGCTCGGCGTTACTCGGCACCGCTCGGTGCCGTTTCGGAGCCGGGTGGCGCTACTTGGCGCCGAGTCCGGCGTCCGCCACGGGGCCCTGGCCCTTGGCCGCGAGCACCTTGTCGAGCAGGGTGAGGTCGTAGATGCCGTTCAGGTTGGGCTTCTTGAGCAGCCCGGCGGTGACGGCGTGGTCGGCCTCGGCCTGGAGGGTGTTCGCCAGCGGGTCGTCGAGGAAGTCGATGTCGGCCCAGGCCGGGTCGAGGATGGCCGGCTCCAGCGCGTTGCCGGCCTCCTTCTTGATCGCGTCGTTGGCGTCGGCCTTGGCCTTGTCCGGGTTGGCCTTGATGAAGGCGTTGGTGTTCACCGAGCCGCGCAGCACGGCCTCCACCACGTCCGGGTGCTCCTTGAGGAACTTCTGCGAGACGATGATGTTGGTGATCACGAACTTCTTGTCCGGCCAGACGTCCTTCTCGTTGAGCAGGACCTTCGCGCCGAGGGTGACCAGCTTGGAGGCGGTGGGCTCGGGCACCCAGGCGCCGTCGATGGAGCCCTGTCGGTAGGCGTCGGGGGTGACCTTGTTGTCCGTGCGCACCACCGAGACGTCGCCGGCACCGGACGCCGCGTCGACCTTGAAGCCCTTGCCGGCCAGGTAGTTGAGCAGCGCCACGTCCTGGGTGTTGCCCAGCTGCGGGGTGGCGATCTTCTTGCCCCTGAGGTCGTCCAGCGAGGGGATCTTGTCCGGGTTGACCACCAGCTTGACCCCGCCGGAGGCCGAGCCGCCGATGATCTTCAGGGACTGGCCGTCGGACTTGGTGTAGCCGTTGATCGCGGGGGAGGGGCCGATCCAGCCGATGTCGATGGAGCCGGCGTTGAGCGCCTCGATCTCGGACGGGCCCGCGTTGAAGACCTGGGTCTTGATCTGGGTGGCGCCCAACTCCTTCTGGAACAGCCCCTCCTGGAGGCCGACCAGGGCGGTGCCGTGGGTCAGGTTCGCGAAGTACCCGATCTTCACGGTGTCCGCGGACAGCTTCGCGCCGGAGGCGCCGGCCGAACTGGCGGCGGAGTCGGCGCCCGCCTTCTTGTCGTCCGCCTTGGAGCCGTAGCTGCACGCGGACAGCAGGGTCACGGCGGTCAGGCCGGCCACCGCGGCCACCGCGGAGCGTCTGATCCGGCCGGCGTCGGGGCGGGCACGGGTATGCGAGAGGGCCGGGTTCGGGGCCATGGTGAAGTCCTGTTCATCGACGGACCGTCAGGAGGCGGTCTCGGGGACGTGGCGGTCGCCCGTCGGGGCGGCCGGGGGTCGCAACTCAGCGCTGTCGGCCCGCACATCGGGTCAGGCCGCCCTGGCCGCTGCCGAGGACGCCGCTGCCGATGCGGCCGCCTTCCTTGTCCATGTCCGAGAACGCCTCGCTGGGCATCAGACCCAGTCCTCCTCAGCGGGTTCGGTGGCGCGTACGGTCGCGAAGGCCTCGCCCGCCATGCCGGCGGTGAGGGTGGTGCCGTCGGCCGGGTCGATCAGCAGGAACGAGCCGGTGCGGCGGTTGTCGGAGTAGGCGTCGAGTGCCAGCGGCTCGGCGGTGCGCAGCACCACGTGGCCGAGGTCGTTGACGTTCAACCCCTCGGCGCCGGAGCGCTGTTCGAGGGTGTCGCCCGCCTTGGTCGGCAGAGCGATGCGGTAGGTGATGTCCTTGACCAGCGCGCGCACGGTGCGGGTGGTGTGCTTGAGCAGGACCTTGTCGCCGGCGCGCAGCGGGCGCTCGTAGAGGTGGCTGACGGTGGCCTCGATGTCCCTGGTGGGCGCGGGGATCACGCCGGCCGCGATCAGGTCGCCGCGGGAGACGTCGAGGTCGTCGGCGAGCCGGATGGTGACCGACTGGGGTGCCCAGGCGAGGTCCGTCTCGCGGCCGAGCGCGTCGATCCCGGCGACGGTGGTGGTGTGGCCCGAGGGCAGTACCGTCACCGGGTCGCCGACCCGCAGCACGCCGGAGGCCAACTGCCCGGCGTAGCCGCGGTAGTCGGGGTGCTCCTCGCTCTGCGGGCGGATCACGTACTGGACCGGGAAGCGGGCCGGCTCGGCGCCCGGGTCGCTGCCGACCGGGACGGTCTCCAGGTGCTCCAGCAGGGTCGGGCCGCCGTACCAGTCCATGTGCGCGGACGGCTCGACGACGTTGTCCCCCGCGAGGGCGGAGATCGGCACGGCCACCACGTCGCCCACGCCGAGCGAGGCGGCGTAGGCGGTGAACTCCTCGGCGATGGCGGCGAAGACGGGCTCGGCGTAGTCGACCAGGTCCATCTTGTTGACGGCCAGCACCACGTGCGGCACCCGCAGCAGCGCGGCGACGGCGGCGTGCCGGCGGGTCTGCTCGACGACGCCGTTGCGGGCGTCGACCAGTACCACGGCCAGTTCGGCGGTGGAGGCGCCGGTCACCATGTTGCGGGTGTACTGCACGTGCCCGGGGGTGTCGGCGAGGATGAACCGCCGCCGGGGGGTGGCGAAGTAGCGGTAGGCCACGTCGATGGTGATGCCCTGCTCGCGCTCGGCGCGCAGGCCGTCGGTGAGCAGCGCGAGGTCGGGCGCTTCCTGGCCGCGGCCCAGCGAGACGCGTTCGACGGCCTCCAGCTGGTCGGCGAGCACGGACTTGGAGTCGTGCAGCAGGCGGCCGACCAGGGTGGACTTGCCGTCGTCGACGGATCCGGCGGTGGCGAAGCGCAGCAGCGACGTGGCGGTTGCTTCCTGGGTGGTGCTGGTCATCGTTAGAAGTACCCCTCGCGCTTGCGGTCTTCCATCGCGGCCTCGGACAGCTTGTCGTCGGCCCGCGTCGCGCCGCGCTCGGTGAGGCGGCTGGCGGCGATCTCGGCGATCACGGCCTGGATGTCGGTGGCGTCCGAGTCGACGGCGCCGGTGCAGGACATGTCGCCGACGGTGCGGTAGCGGATCAGCCGCCGCTCGACGGGCTCGTTCTCCCTGGGGCCGCCCCACTTGCCGGCGGTCAGCCACATGCCGCCGCGGGAGAAGACGTCCCGCTCGTGGGCGTAGTAGATCTCCGGGAGGTCGATGCCCTCGCGCTCGATGTACTGCCAGACGTCCAGCTCGGTCCAGTTGGACAGCGGGAAGACGCGCACGTGCTCGCCGACGGCGTGCCGGCCGTTGTACAGCGACCACAGCTCGGGGCGCTGGCGGCGCGGGTCCCAGGCGCCGAACTCGTCGCGCAGGGAGAACACCCGCTCCTTGGCGCGGGCCTTCTCCTCGTCGCGGCGCCCGCCGCCGAACACCGCGTCGAAGCGGTTCGTCTCGATGGCGTCGAGCAGCGGGACGGTCTGCAGCGGGTTGCGGGTGCCGTCCGGGCGCTCGCGCAGCCGGCCGTCGTCGATGAAGTCCTGGACGTGGGCGACGTGCAGGCGCAGGCCGTGCTCGGCCACGACGCGGTCGCGGTAGGCGATCACCTCGGGGAAGTTGTGGCCGGTGTCGACGTGCAGCAGCGAGAACGGCACGGCGGCCGGGTGGAAGGCCTTGAGTGCCAGGTGCAGCATGACGATGGAGTCCTTGCCGCCCGAGAAGAGGATCACCGGGCGCTCGAACTCCCCCGCGACCTCGCGGAAGACGTGCACCGACTCGGCCTCCAGCACGTCCAGGTGGGACAGCGCGAAAGGGCCCCTGGCCGGCTGGTTCTGGGCGTCGGCGGTGCGGAGCGGGCCGTCGGTCGCGGTGGTCATGCGAGACCCCTCTCGGTCAGGAAGGCGTGCAGCTCGGCGGCGGACTCGGCGACCGCGCGGCCCTGCGTCTGGATCCGCAGCTCCGGCTTCTCCGGCGCCTCGTACGGGTCGTCCACGCCGGTGAGGCCGGCCAGCTGCCCGGCGGCCTGCTTGGCGTACAGGCCCTTGACGTCGCGTTCGGCGCACAGCTCGACCGGGGTGGCGACGTGGACCTCCAGGAACTCGGTGCCGGCCGCCGCGTGCCGCTCGCGCACCGCGGCGCGCGAGTCGGCGAACGGGGCGATCACCGGGGCGAGCACCTTGACGCCGTGGGCGGCGAGCTTCTCGGCGACGAAGCCGATCCGGGTCACGTTGGTGTGCCGGTCCTCGCGGGTGAAGCCGAGGCCCTTGGAGAGGAACTCGCGGATCTCGTCGCCGTCCAGGACCTCGACCCGGTGGCCCTCGGCGCGCAGCCGTCCGGCCAGCGCGAAGGCGAGCGTGGTCTTGCCCGCGCTCGGCAGCCCGGTCAGCCACACGGTGGCGCCGCGCTCGCAGGGGGCGGCCGCGGGGGCCGCCTCCGCGGCTCCGTCGGCGGCCCGGGTGTGAGCTGTCACAGTCTCAAGTCCTTCGTCGGTAGTGGGGGGTGGGTCAGAGGTGGATGCCGCACTCGGTCTTGCCGGAGCCGGACCAGCGCCCGGCCCGGGCGTCCTCGCCCTCGGCGGGCTTGCGGGTGCAGGACAGCGGCGAGCAGCCGATCGAGGTGTAGCCCTCCCACAGCAGCGGGTTGAGCAGCACCCCGTGGGCGGTGACGTAGGCGTCCACGTCCTCCTGCGTCCACCGGGCGATCGGGGCGATCTTGACCTTGCGGCGCCGGGCGTCCCAGGACACCACCGGGGTGTCCGCCCGGCTCGGGGACTCGTCGCGGCGCAGCCCGGTCGCCCAGGCGTCGTAGCCGCCGAGGCCGCGGTTGAGCGGCTCGACCTTGCGCAGCGAGCAGCACAGGTCCGGGTCGCGGTCGTGCAGGTGCGGCCCGTGCTCGGCGTCCTGCTCGGCCACGGTGCGCAGCGGCCTGAGGGTGATGACGTTGACCGGCATGGTCGCGGCCACCGCGTCCCGGGTGCCGATGGTCTCCGGGAAGTGGTAGCCGGTGTCCAGGAACACCACGTCCACGCCGGGGAACACCGAGGAGGCGAGGTGGGCGACGACCGCGTCCTCCATCGAGGAGGTGACGCAGAAGCGGCGGCCGAAGGTGTCGGCGGCCCAGGCCAGGATCTCCTGGGGCGTCGCCTCCTCCAGCTCGCGGCCGGCCCGGACGGCTATCTCCTCGTGGTCAGTCGTCGCGCTGGTCACCGGACGAACCCCCGTCGTTCGCAGTCGAGTTGGCCGAAGTCGTGGCGGCCGAAGCCGAGTTGGCCGCGGTCGAGGCGGTCGAGGCGGTCGGGGACAGCAGGCCGAGGAACTTCAGCTGGAAGGCGCGACGGCACCCGTGGCACTCCCAGGCGCCGTGCCCGGCCTCGGAGGGGCGCAGGTCCTCGTCCCCGCAGTACGGGCAGAAGAACGGCGCGGCACGCTCACTCACGACAGCTGCTCCTCGCCGGCCCGGGCCGCCCACTGGGCGAAGCGCTCGCCCTCGGTGCGGTCGGCCTGGTAGCGGGTCAGGACGCGCTCGACGTAGTCGGGCAGGTCGTCCTTGGTGACCTTGAGGCCGCGGACCTTGCGGCCGAACCCGGCCTCCAGGCCGAGCGCGCCGCCCAGGTGCACCTGGTAGCCCTCGACCTGCTCGCCGTTGCCGTCCGGGACGAGCTGGCCCTTGAGGCCGATGTCGGCGACCTGGATGCGGGCACAGGCGTTCGGGCAGCCGTTGATGTTGATGGTCAGCGGTTCGGCGAAGTCCGGCAGGCGCTTCTCCAGCTCGTCGATGAGCGTGCGGCCGCGCTCCTTGGTCTCGACGATGGCGAGCTTGCAGTACTCGATGCCGGTGCACGCCATGGTGCCGCGGCGGAACGGCGACGGGGTGACCCGCAGGTCCAGCGCTTCCAGGCCGGCCACCACCGAGTCGACCTGGTCCTCGGCGATGTCGAGGACCAGCATCTTCTGTTCGGCGGTGGTGCGCAGCCGGTCGCTGCCGTGCGCGGCGGCGAGGTCGGCGATCTGGCCGAGCAGCCGGCCGTCGACCCGGCCGACGCGCGGCGCGAAGCCGATGTAGTACCGGCCGTCCTTCTGCCGGTGGACGCCGACGTGGTCGCGCCAGCGGCCGCTGGGCTCCTGCGGCGCGGGGCCGTCGACCAGCCGGTACGCGAGGTACTCGTCCTCCAGCACCTGGCGGAACTTCTCCACGCCCCAGTCGGCGACCAGGAACTTCAGCCGGGCGCGGTTGCGCAGCCGGCGGTAGCCGTAGTCGCGGAAGATGCCGATGACGCCGCCGTAGACGTCGGCCACCTCGTCCAGCGGGACCCAGGCGCCCAGGCGCACGCCCAGCTTGGGGTTGGTGGACAGCCCGCCGCCGACCCACAGGTCGAAGCCGGGGCCGTGCTCGGGGTGGACCACGCCGACGAAGGCGATGTCGTTGATCTCGTGCGCGACGTCCAGCAGCGGGGAACCGGAGACGGCGGACTTGAACTTGCGCGGCAGGTTGGAGAAGTCCTTGTTGCCGATGAAGCGCCGCTGGATCTCCTCGATGGCGGGGGTGCCGTCGATGATCTCGTCCTCGGCGATGCCGGCCACCGGGGAGCCGAGGATGACGCGCGGGGTGTCGCCGCAGGCCTCGGTGGTGGACAGGCCGACGGCCTCCAGCTTCTGCCAGATCGCCGGGACGTCCTCGATCCGGATCCAGTGGTACTGGACGTTCTGGCGGTCGGTCAGGTCGGCGGTGTTGCGGGCGTACTGCTCGGAGACCTCGGCGATCGCCTTCAGCTGGGCGACGGTCAGCCGGCCGCCGTCGACCCGCACGCGCAGCATGAAGTACTCGGCGTCGAGCTCGTGCGGCTCCAGGATCGCGGTCCTGCCGCCGTCGATGCCCTCCTTGCGCTGGGTGTACAGGCCCCACCAGCGCATCCGGCCGCGCAGGTCGGCGGGGTCGATCGAGTCGAAGCCCCGGTGGGCGTAGATCGTCTCAATACGTGTCCGTACGTTGAGACCGTCGTCGTCCTTCTTGAACTGCTCGTTGGCGTTCAGGGGGGTGAAGTGGCCCATGCCCCACTGGCCCTCGCCGCGGTGACGGGTCACCTTGCGAGGCGCGGCGGGGCGGCGCGCGGCGGCGCGGTCGGCCGTGGGCTCGGCGGTCTCGGGGGTGGTGGCCATGGTGAAGTCCTTCGGGGCAGATGGCTCTGACGCCGGGTGGGTCGCTGGGGGTGCGTGGCGGTGCGGTGCTGCTGTGACCTGCGGGTATTCCCAGGGCCGGGGAGAGCAGTGACCGTGGCCGGCCGGGCGCCCGCGCGTCCGCTCCAGCGGGGACTGCGAGGTGGGTGGCGCCGGGTGCGGTGGTGCGGCGGGGTGGGCTCAGATCGCCGGACAGATGGCGCTGGACACGCGAAGGAGATCGACGTGGAGTCGACCAACTAGGGTGGTTCCGGCGCTCGGCATGGCAAGAGATTGGCACGGCGCGGGACTCGCGGTCCACTAACATCCGGATGGCGGACGCTGAGGTTTCGACATGTGAGACTGCCGGGGATCCCCGCCGCTCCCCGCCCCGACGTCCGTCCACGCGCCCGTACCCCGGGGGAGATCAACCGCGCGGCCCCGGCCCGATACCGTTAGACCCGTGCAAGCAGCAGGCGAGACGAGCAGACCGAACCCCGAACGGCCCTCCCGGCGCCGGGGCAAGGGCTCCCGACGCGCGGCCAAACAGGCCGCCTGGCGCCGCACGGCGTGGGAGCTGGTCAAGGACACCACCAACACCTGCGTCGAGTACCGGGTCACCGGACTCGCCGCGGAGGCGGCCTTCTTCACCCTGCTGTCGATCCCACCGCTGCTCCTCGGCCTGGCCGGCACCCTCGGCTACCTCGACGAGTTCCTCGGCGCCGGCACCATCGACCGGCTCAAGCACGACATCGTCTCGGCCTCCGGGACGGTCCTGTCGGACTCGTCCGTCAAGGAGGTCGTGGTGCCGCTGCTGGACCAGGTCTTCGCCCACTCCCGGCCCGACCTCGTCTCGATCGGCTTCCTGCTGTCGCTGTGGTCCGGCTCCAGAGCGCTCTACATCTTCATCGACACCATCACCGTCATGTACGGGCTCGACGGCAAGCGAGGCATCGTCAAGACCCGGCTGATGTCCCTCGGCCTCTACTTCGGCGCCCTCGTCATCAGCTCCCTGGTGCTGCCGCTGCTGATGGCCGGACCCGGACTCATCGAGAACGCCGTGCCCGGCGTCGCCGGACTGGTCGGCGCCGCCTACTGGCCGGTCGCCATCGTGCTGCTGATCGTCTCCCTCACCACCCTCTACCACCTGGCCGTCCCCGTCTCCACCCCCTGGCGCGAGGACGTCCCCGGCGCCCTGGTCGCCCTCGTGGTGCTGGTCGTCTGCAGCGTCGCCCTGCGGATCTACCTGGTCAGCTCGGTCGAGGTCCCCTCGGTGTACGGCTCGCTGGCCGCGCCGGTGGCCGTACTGCTGTGGATCTTCGTGGTCGCCCTGGCCGTCCTCATCGGCGCCGCCATGAACGCCGCCATAGACCGCCGCTGGCCCACCCTGGAGACCGCCGACGCCCGCGCCGAGAACGAGCGCGCCCAGGAGGAGGCCGCCGCCGCCGTGGTCCGCGAGGTCGCCGCCCGGCGCGCCGCCGAACGGGCCCGGCGCGCCCGCGAACTCGGCCTCGCCGAAGGCGCCGAGGAGGAGTGGGGCGAGGAGGACGGCGACGACGTCGACGTCCCCTCCGAGTACCCGGAGCGCTGGGCCGACGTCCTGGCCGCCGACAACGTCCGCGGCCGCCTCACCGCCCGCGGCGGGCCCCACCACCGGCCCGGTCCGCCCCCGCCGGACAGCGACCGGCCGTCCGGGCCGCCGCCGGAGCGGCGGGCGCCCGACTACCCGCCCCGGCCGCCGTGGGAGCGGCAGTAGGGGCAGGGTTCCGGCACCACGACGAACGGCACAGGGCCTCCCCCGCGGGATGCGGGGGAGGCCCTGTGCCGTTCGTCGTCTCCTGGTGCCGGTTCGCCGGTTCGCCGTCGCCCGTTGCCCAGAGGGCGGCCCGGGGCCCGGCGGTGGGTCAGGCGGTGGGTCAGGCGGTCGCCGGGTTCGGCGGGAAGGGGGACGGCGGGGCCGGGTGGTACCCGTACGGGGACTGCTCGGCCGGAGGGTGCGGGGCGGCCGGGTTGACCTCGGTCCGGTCCGGATCCGGATCCGGGCCCGGGGCGGCCGGGCGTGGGAGCGTCAGCTCCGGGGCCGTCGGGTTCGGGCCGCTCGGCGCGGTCGGGTTCGGGCTCGGATCCATCGCGGCCGGACCACCCGGGGCCGCCGACCGACCCGCCGGCCCGGCCTGCGCCGGGAGCGGATCGGGGCTCGGCGGCGCCGGCTCCAGCGCCGTGCGCCCGGCCGAGTCGCTCAGCTTGATCAGCAGCGCCACGATCAGCCAGTTCGCCAGCAGCGACGAGCCGCCCGCCGCCAGGAACGGCAGCGCCTTGCCGGTCAGCGGCACCAGCCCGCTCACCCCGCCGACCACCACGAACACCTGCAGCGCCAGCGCCGTCGACAGTCCCGTCGCCAGCAGCTTGCCGAACGGGTCGGTCAACCCGACCGCCGTCCGCAGCCCGCGCTGGACCAGCAGCAGGTACACCAGCAGCACCGCCGTCACCCCGGCCAGGCCCAGCTCCTCGCCGATCGTGGTGAAGACGAAGTCGCTGCGCCCGGCGAAGCCGATCAGCCACGGCCGCCCCGAGCCCAGGCCCGTCCCGGTCAGGTGCCCGGTGCCCAGGCTGAACAGCGCCTCGGCGGGCTGGTCGGAGATGATCGCCGGGTCGTGGTGCTCCTTGTAGATGTCGAGCGGGTGCAGCCAGGCCTCGACGCGCCCGTGCACGTGCGGCTCCACGGTGCCGACCACGGCCGCGCCGCCGACCGCCATCAGCAGGCCGAGCACCACCCAGCTGGTGCGCTCGGTCGCCGCGTACAGCATCACGACGAAGACGCCGAAGAAGATCAGCGAGGTGCCGAGGTCGCGCTCGAAGACCAGCACCAGCAGGCTGACCACCCAGATCGCCAGCACCGGGCCGACGTGCCGCCCGCGCGGCAGGGTCATCCCCCAGATCTTCCGGCCGGCCAGCGCGAGCGCGTCCCGGGAGGCCATCAGGTAGCCGGCGAAGAAGATCGTGATCGCGACCTTCACGAACTCGTCCGGCTCGAAGGAGAGCCCGAACAGGCGGATCCAGCGCTTGGCGCCGAAGTCCTCCGCCCGGCCCGGGAAGAACGCGGGCGCCGCCAGCAGGATCAGCGCCCCCGTCATCAGCAGGTACACGTACCGCTGGAAGAACCTGTGGTGCTTGATCAGCACGATCAGCGCGATCGCCACCGCGACCGAGATGAACACCCACATCAGCTGCGAGGGCGCGGCCGGGAGCTTCTGGTAGTCGCCCTTCCTCGCGTGCGCCGCCGCGTAGGAGATGTCCAGCCGGTCCAGCAGCATCAGCCCGAAGCCGGTCAGGAAGACGCCCAGCGGCAGGATCAGCGGATCCGCGTACGGGGCGAACCGCCGCACCGCCAGGTGCGCCGCCCCGGCCAGGCCGCCCAGCGCCAGGCCGTGGACCAGCAGCCCGGGCGGCATTTTGCCGGTCAGCGCCAGATCGGCGTCGACGTGCCCCGCCAGACAGACGGCCACCGCGAGCGCCAGCAGGCCCAGCTCGATGTTGCGGTGGCGCGCCGCCAGCCGGCGGCCCTCGCCGCGTGCAGTGCTTTGCACCCTTGTCGTCCCCTTGTCATCACCCGCGTGGCCGGTATCGCCGACGGTGCATCCTGCCAGACGAACACGCCCCTGCGCCGGTTGCGGTCCGGGGGCCGTCGAGGCCTGAACTTTGCCTGGGCAAAGCTTTTTCCGGGCTCGGTAAAGCTTTGTTCAGGTGCAGGTATAGAGGCGGGCCCCGGGCGCGGCGGGCCCCGGCCGGGAGGCCATCATGGCCGGGCGCCGCGGTCCGGTCCGCGGCGTCCGACGGACCGCCGGACGGCGCGGGCGGCGGCAGGGCGCGAACGAGGTGGGCGGACGGATGGACGGCGCGGTGCGAGTGCTCGCCTACAGCGGACCGCCGCCCTGGCAGTGGTCCGACCTGGCCACCTCGTGGACGGCCGAACCGCTCGTGCTCGCCCTCTCCGTGCTGCTCGGCGGCTGGTACCTGGCCGCGGTGCGCACCGTCCACCGGGCGGGCGGCGAGCGCTGGCAACCGTCCCGCACCGCCGCCTTCCTGGGCGGGCTGCTGCTGTGGATCTGGTGCACCTGCTCCGGCCTCGGCGTGTACGAGCGGATCCTGTTCACCGACCGGGCCGTCCAGGTCGTGCTGCTGCTGATGCTCGTCCCGCTGCTGCTCGCCCTCGGTGCGCCGGTCTCGCTGCTGGTCGCGGCCGCGCCGCCGGCCCGGCGCGAGCGCATCCTGCGGGCGCTGCGCAGCCGGCCGTCCAAGGTGCTGATGTTCCCGGCCGTCTCCACCGCGCTGCTGATGGCCCCGCCGTGGCTGCTCTACTTCACGCCCTGGTACGAGGAGTCGGTGTCCAGCGCGTTCGGGAACGTGCTGCTGCACCTGGCGCTGGTGCTGCTCGGCCTGGCGTACTTCTGGCCGCGGCTGCAGATCGACCCGGTCGGGCGCGAGTACCCGCACCTGGTCGGGCTGTTCATCACCTTCGCCGAGGTGATCTTCGACGCGGGGCTCGGGCTGGTGCTGATCTACGGCGGCCACCTGGTCGCCGAGCACTACTACGTGGCGCTCGGGCGGCCGTGGGGGCCGAGCCTGGCGCAGGACCAGACCTGGGGCGGCAACATGCTCTGGGTGCTGGGCGACCTGGTCGGGCTGCCGTTCCTGGCCGCGCTGGTGCGGCGGATGGTGGTGCAGGGGCGGGAGGAGATCAAGGCGGTGGACGCCGAACTCGACGCCCGTTTCGAGGAGGCCGCGGCGCGGGCGCAGGCGGCGGGGCTGCCGGCCGAGGAGGAGGCCGGGATGCGGCCCTGGTGGCTGGACGACCCGAACCTCAAGCACCGGTACGGCGGGTAGTCGGCTCCGGAAGGTAGTCGGCTCCGGAGGGTAGCCGGCTCCGGCGGGTTCCTGAGCGAGGGCCCGCACTTCTGTAGGTCCAATGCTGGCCCCCTGTGGATCCCTTCACCGCGTTTCCGCAGGTCAAAAACCAGTTGGCCCTGCCACCCCGACCCGCTAGCGTTTCTCCCGTCCAGATCGGGGGCCTTCACGGCCGCCCGAGGAGTAGAGAGCAGGAGGTGAACCCCGTGGTCGTTGTCGCC
Organism: Kitasatospora sp. NPDC088160; assembly: GCF_044741445.1. Classification (NCBI taxonomy): domain Bacteria; kingdom Bacillati; phylum Actinomycetota; class Actinomycetes; order Kitasatosporales; family Streptomycetaceae; genus Kitasatospora; species Kitasatospora sp. NPDC088160. Next base: position 113,074 of record NZ_JBIUSS010000022.1, read on the forward strand.
CCGATAGCTGCCTTGGGCAGTACTCGCGTTCACCTCCTCTTCCCGGCCGCCGGCTGACCCTTTCCGCGCCAGCCGCAGCCCGCCGGGATCATCTCCTCCCGAAGGGCCCACCGCGTTGTTCAACGCTGCCTCCACTTCGTCGTCCCCCTCCACCTCTGGCTCCCTCTCTGACGAGCTGCCGCTGTCCGGCTACGGCTGGACGCCCGAGCTCGCCGAACTCTTCACCCCGCTCGCCGAGGCCGGGCTGATTCCGGCCCGGATCGTCCGGGTCGACCGCGGCCAGTGCGACGCCGTGCTCGCCGATCCGGAGACGGGCGAGCCGCGCACCGTCCGGCTCGACACCCGCCCGGTCGGCGACGCCGACATGATCAACTGCCCGTGCACCGGCGACTGGGCCGCCGTGGACCTCCACGCCCAGCCGATGGCCGCAGTCACCGCACTGCTGCCCCGCTCGACCGCGATCATCCGCAAGGTGGCCGGCAAGCGCTCCGACGGCCAGGTGCTCGCCGCCAACGTCGACACCGTCCTGATCGCCGCCTCGCTCGCCGCCGATCCGGACCTCGGCCGGATAGAGCGCTTCCTCGCCCTGGCCTGGGAGTCCGGCGCCGACCCCCTGGTCGTCCTCACCAAGGCCGACCTGGTGGACGACGCCGAGTTCATCCGCGCCGACGTCGAGGCGGTCGCGCCCGGTGTCACCGTGCTCGTGGTCAGCGCCGGGACGGGCGAGGGCATGGACGTGCTGCGCGCCTGCGCGCCCGGCACCACGGCCGTGATCGGCCAGTCCGGCGTCGGCAAGTCCACGCTCACCAACGCGCTCGCCGGCGTCACGGCGATGGCCGTCCAGGAGGCCCGATCGGTCGACCAGAAGGGCCGCCACACCACGACCACCCGTGAACTGATCCCGCTGCCCGGCGGGGGTGTGCTCATCGACACCCCCGGGCTGCGCGAGGTCGGCCTCTACGGTGGCGAGGGCGTGGACCTGGCCTTCGCCGACATCGCCGGACTGGCCGAGGACTGCCGCTTCCATGACTGCGGCCACCACACCGAGCCCGGCTGCGCGGTGCAGGCGGCGCTCGCCGACGGCACCCTGCCGCAGCGCCGGATGGACAGCTACCTCAAGCTCCAGCGCGAGAACGAGTGGATCGCCTCCCGCTCGGACGCCCGACTGGCCTCGGCCCGGGCGAAGAAGTGGAAGTCGCTCTCCAAGTCGATGCGCGCCGCGGGAGGCCCCGTGAAGCGCTGACCAGGAAAGCCGACCAGGAAAGCCGACCAGGAAAGCCGACCAGGAAAACAGGAGGCCGCGGTCGGCCTCCGCCCGGGCCACCCGGCTCGGCGGAGGCCGGGCGGGCCGGCAGCCGGAAGTGCTTCAGGGCCACTGCGGTGGCGTCGTCCACGGTGAAACCCGGGTCACCGAGGGCGGCGAGCCGCCCTGGCCGGCGGCCAGACCGCGAGCAACGCGCGTGCGCCGGGCACTGCGGCGCGGTCTTCCCCCGGCGTGGACCCGGGGCGGGCTCGCCAGTGCGGGTCTCCCGGCATGGGCCCCTGTGCGGGCTGTGAGGGCCCCCGGCGTGGGCCCTCCGGGCCGGTGCTCGGGATGGGTGGGTGGAGGTGGGCGGAGGGTGGGGTGGGGGGAGGGGAGCGGGAGGGACCCCAACGGCCATGTCCGATTTCCGCCAGTCACCCCCCGCCCCAGTGCCGCAGACTGGACAGCGTGATCGACGACGACATCCGGTACCGAGCCGTGGACAGCCGAGACGCCCGCTTCGACGGCGTCTTCTTCACGGCCGTCACGTCCACCGGCATCTACTGCCGACCGAGCTGCCCCGCCGTGACCCCCAAGCGCGTCAACTGCGTCTTCTACCCCAGCGCCGCGGCCGCCCAGGGGGCCGGCTTCCGCGCCTGCCGCCGCTGCCGCCCCGACTCCGTGCCGGGCTCCCCGGAGTGGAACCACCGCGCCGACCTGGTCGGTCGCGCGATGCGCCTGATCGGCGACGGCGTGGTGGACCGCGAGGGCGTCGCGGGCCTGGCCAGCCGCCTCGGCTACAGCTCCCGCCAGCTCCAGCGCCAGCTCATCGCCGAACTGGGCGCCGGCCCGATCGCGCTGGCCCGCGCCCGCCGCGCCCAGACCGCCCGCCTGCTGCTGCAGACGACCGAACTCCCGGTCACCGACATCGCGTTCGCCGCCGGCTTCGCCTCGGTGCGGCAGTTCAACGACACCGTCCGCGAGGTCTACGACCGCACCCCCAGCGGTCTGCGCGCCGAGGTCGTGGCCGGCCGCCGCGTCGCGACCCCGGCCGGCGGCCTCACCCTGCGCCTGGCCTACCGCGGCGCGCTCGACAGCGACCACCTGATCGACTTCCTCGCCCTGCGCGCCGTCCCCGGCGTGGAGGAGGTCGTCCCCGGTCCGCGCCCCGGCGTCCGCACGTACCGGCGCACCCTGGCGCTCCCGTACGGGCACGGCATCGCCGAAGTCGACGGGCTGGCGCCGGGCGAACCGCGCACCCGCGGCTGGCTCGACTGCCGCCTGCTGCTCGGGGACCTGCGCGACCTCCCGACCGCCGTCCAGCGCCTGCGCGGCCTGTTCGACCTGGACGCCGACCCGGACGCGGTCGACGAGCAGCTCGGCGCCGACCCCGTGCTCGGCCCCCTGGTCCGTGAACGCCCCGGCCTGCGCTCGCCCGGCCACGTGGACCCGCACGAGCTGGCCGTCCGCGCCGTGCTCGGCCAGCAGATCACGGTCGGCGCCGCCCGTACGCTGGCCGCCCGGCTGACCGAGAAGTACGGCACCGCGCTGCCCGAGCCGAGCGGCGGCCTGCGGCTGCTGTTCCCGACGGCGGCGGTGCTGGCCACCGCCGACCCGGAGGACTTCGCGATGCCCGCCGCCCGCCGCCGCGCGCTCACCGGCCTGTGCGCGGCCTTGGCCGAGGGGGCGGTGCGACTCGACGGCGGGGTGGACCGGGAGGAGTCCGCGGCCCGGTTGCTGGCCCTGCCCGGCATCGGTCCCTGGACCGTCGGCTACCTGAGGATGCGGGCCCTCGCCGACCCGGACGTCTTCCTCCCGGGCGATGTGGGCGTCAAGCACGGCCTCGTCCGGCTCGGCGCCCCCGGCGACCCGAAGAACGCCGCCCGCGCGGCCGAGGCGTGGGCCCCGTGGCGCTCCTACGCCGTGCACCGGCTGTGGGCCGGGCCCACGAGCGCCAGCACTGGAACGGAGAAGGCAGAGGCATGAGCACCACCGTCTACACCACCATGGAGAGCCCGTTCGGCCGGCTGCTGCTGTCCGGCGTCCTGCCCGAGGGCGGCGGCGCGGCGGCGCTGGCCACCGTCACCGCGCCCGGGCAGAAGTACGCGCTGGCCGAGCCCGCCGACGACTGGGTCCTCGACCCGGAGGCGCTCGCCGAGCCGGTCGCCCAGCTGACCGCCTACTTCGCGGGCGAGCGCACCTCCTTCGACCTCCCGCTCGCCCCGGCGGGCACCGAGTTCCGCCGGCGGATCTGGGCCGCCCTGGACGAGATCCCGTACGGCGAGACCGTCACCTACGGCCAACTCGCCGATCTGGCGGGGGAGTCGCCGCGCGCGGTGCGGGCGGTCGGCGGCGCGGTGGGCGCCAATCCGCTGCTCATCGTCCGCCCCTGCCACCGCGTCATGGGCGCCAACGGCTCGCTGACCGGCTTCGCGGCGGGCGTGGACTGCAAGCGCCGGCTGCTGGAGCTGGAGAGCGGCACGCTGTTCTGACACGTCCGCCCGGGCGGCGGCGCGGCTCAGCCCGCCGCCCGCAGGTCCACCCGCCAGTTGTGGCTGCGCATGAGCCGCCCGGGCGGGAACTCGAAGTCCGTCTCGCCGACGAGGCTGAACCCGGCCTTCGCACAGACCGCGTTGGAGGCCGGGTTGTCCACCGAGGGGAAGGCGTGCAGGTGGCGGTGGGCGGCCTCGCGGCGGGCGGCCGCGACGGCGGCGCGGGTGGCGGCGACGGCGATGCCCCGTCCCTGGTGGCCGGGCAGGACGTTCCACCCCATCTCGTGGACGGTCTCGCCCTCCCAGGTGCGGGTGCCGTAGCCGACGGTTCCGACGGCCTCGCCCTCGGGGAGCAGCACGATCCGGTACATGCAGCCCAGGCCGGACGGGACGAAGTCCAGGTAGCGTCGGTGCCGGACGAGGAGTTGCTCCTCGGTCTCGGGGCCGCCGACGTGCTTCTTCATCTCCGGGGTGTTGACCCGGCGCAGCAGTGCGAGGTCGGCGTCCGTCCAGGGCTCGATCTGTACCTGTGCTGTGCTCATGCCGGGGACGGTAGTGGTCCGTACGGGTAGGTGACCAGCGGTTTTGCAGGCATCCGGGGGTGCTGGCCGGGGTTCGGCCCCGGCTCGGCCCCGGTTTGGGCCCGGCCGGGGTTCAGGCCTGGTCGGGGCCCTGGCCGGTCTCGGCGAGGGCGCGGGCGAGCTGTTCGAGGGCGGGCAGGGCGTGGACGACGGCGTCGCGGTCGGTGGGATCGAGGGTGTCGAGGGCGGTGGCGATGCGGCGCTCGTGGGCGCGCTGCCAGTCGTCGAGCTGGCGCCGGCCGGCCGGGGTGAGGGCGATGCGGGCGGTGCGACGGTCGCCGGGGTCGGCCTGGCGGTCGACGAATCCGGCGTCGAGGAGCTTGCCGATCAGCCCGCTGACGGTGTTGGGGGCGAGCCGCTGCCGGGCGGCGAGTTCGCCGACCCGCAGGGGGGCGGCGGCGAGGGTCTGGAGGAGTTCGACCTGCGCCATGGGCAGGGACTCCCACGGGTAGTCGGTGCGGATGCTGCTGCGCAGGGCGCGGCGCAGGCGGGTGACGGTGTCGGTGAGCCGCCGGGCGTGGTCGACCGCCGTTTCGGGGGTTTCGGTGGCGGGGTCGGGGACGTGTGGTGACGACGGCATGGCGGACAGCGTATCGCCTGGTACGGGCCGGTCCGGCGGGTTGTCCACCGTCGATCGGGGGCCTCCCGGAACTCTGCGGGGCCTCGTGGAGCTCGGTGGAACTCTGCGGGCTCCCGTCGGAAAGCGAGCAGCTCGTAGAAAGAACATATCTGCGTCCGATATATTTGTGGCATGAACGCCACCGCCCTTGCCGCGCGGCTGCTCACCGAGCGGCCCCGGCCCCGCGGCATAGCCGGCTGGCGTCACGCCCACTGGCTGGCCGTCGGCACCGTCTGCCTCGGGGCCTTCCTCGGCCAGCTCACCGCCAGCGTCACCGCCCTCGTCTTCCCGGCCCTCGGCCGGCACTTCAACGCCGGCTTCGCGGCCGTCGAATGGGTCGCCCTCGCCTACCTCCTGGTGCTGGTCGCCCTGCTCGCCCCGGTCGGCTGGCTCTCCGACCTCATCGGCCGCAAGACCATGTACCTCGGCGGCTTCGCCGTCTTCGCCCTGGCCTCGCTCGGCGCCGGATACGCCGGAAGCCTCGGCGTGCTGGTCGCCTGCCGGGCCGTCCAGGCCGTCGGCGGCGCGATGATGCAGGCCAACAGCGTCGCCCTGGTGGCGCGCGGCGTCCCGGAGCACGCGATGCGGCGCGCGCTCGGCATCCAGGCAGCGGCCCAGGGGCTCGGTCTGGCGCTGGGCCCCAGCCTCGGCGGGCTGCTGGTGGAGCACGCCTCCTGGCGGTGGGTGTTCTGGATCAACGTGCCGATCGGGGTGCTGGGCATCCTGGCCGGATGGTTCCTGCTGCCCCGTACCCGCACGGGGCCCCCGCCCGCCGCCGGTGCCGGTGCCGGGAAGCAGCTCATCGCCGGTACCGGGGGCCCGCTCACCGCCGATCCCGGGACCCCGCCCGCAGGGGCCGCCGCGAGCCTGCCCGCTCCCCGCGCCGGGGGCGCCCCCCGCGCGAGTGCCGCCGCGAGCCCTCCCGCCACTGTGCCCGCCACCGCGTCCGGAGCCCGCTTCGACCTGCCCGGCCTGCTGCTGCTCACCGGCTCCACCACCGCGCTGCTGCTCGCCCTGTCCACCGCCTCCGGACTGCCGCTGCCCGGCTGGGCCGCCGCCGCCCTGCTGCTCGCCGCCGCCGTCCTCGCGCTCGCGCTGGTCCGTCAGGAACGGCGGGCCGCCCGGCCGATCCTGGCGCCCGGCCTGGTCAACACCCCCGGGGTGCGGTCCGGGCTGGTGGTTTCGCTGATCGGCTACCTGCTGCTGTTCTGCCCGCTCGTGCTCGGCCCGGTGCTGCTCACCGGCGCGGGCGTGCCGGTGGCCCGGGCCGGCCTGGTGATCACCCTGCTGCCCGCCGCGTTCGCGCTCGCCGCGACCGTCGGCGGCGCGCTGCTGCCGCGCGGCTGGTCGGACGTCGCCCGCTGCCGCGCGGGCGCGGTGCTCGCGGGCGCGGGGCTGCTGCTGTTCGCCCTGCTGCCGGTCTCCGGGGCGGCCGTGGCGGTGCCGCTGCTGCTCGCCGGCTACGGGCTGGGACTGCTGCTGCCCGCCAACAACGCGCTGGTGATGCGGGCGATCCCGGCGCAGTGCTCGGCGGTCGGCGGCGGCATGGTGAACATGGCCCGCAGCCTCGGGACGGCGCTCGGCACCGCGCTGCCCGTCCTCGGAGTCCATCTGGCGGGCCCGGCGTCCGGCGGCCGGACGGTACTGCTCGCTCTCGCGGCGGTCGCGGTGGCGGCCGTGGCCCTGACCCGGCCGGTCCGCCAGGCCTGAAGCCGGGGCCCCTTCCCCTAAGCCTCCGAGCGGACGTTCAGCGCGTCCTGGGCCCGGTTGAGGCCGCGTCGCACCAGCGTGTCCAGCGCGTCCGCACACCGGTCCAACACCCCTGGCAGGGCGGCCTGTTCGCGGTCCGAGAACTTCTTCAGCACGAAGTCGCCGACGCTCTGCCCCTTCGGCGGGCGCCCGATGCCGAAGCGCAGCCGCACGAAGTCGGGGGTGCCGAGCACCTCGCCCACCGAGCGCACGCCGTTGTGGCCGCCGGGGCCGCCGCCGCGCTTGAGCCGTCCGGTGCCGAACGCGAAGTCCAGGTCGTCCTGCACGACCACCAGGTGCTCGACCGGGACGCCGTAACGCCGCAGCAGGCCGGACACCGGCCGGCCGGACAGGTTGACGAACCACTGCGGCTTGGCCAGCACCACCCGGTGGCCGTCGACCTCGATCTCCGCCACCAGGGCGCCGATCCCGCGCCGCCGGAACCGCGCGCCGTACCGTTCGGCCAGCCGCTCCACGGTCAGGAAGCCGGCGTTGTGCCGGGTCAGCCGGAACCACGGGCCGGGGTTGCCCAGTCCGGCGATCAGCCAGGGTGCGGCGGGGGTCATCGGGAACTCCAGGGGCTTGTCGCGGACGCGGGACGGCCGGGGCACGGTACGCACGGTACGGGACCGTCGACCGCGCCCCGGCCGTCCGAGGACACGCGCAGTGGGGTGGGTCAGGACTCGGGCACGCCGGGGGCGGCGCCGCGCTCCGTGAGCATGTCGGTCATCAGCTGCACCTCCGAGGTCTGTGCGACCACCATCGACTGGGCGAGCCGCTTCTCGGCGTCGTTCTTCGCCAGGTCCACATAGCCCTGGGCCATTTCGACGCCGCCCTTGTGGTGCTGGATCATCAGCTGCAGGTAGGACACCTCGGCGTCCCGCCCGCTGAGCGAACGCAGCTTCGCCAGTTGGGTGTTGGTGGCCATGCCGGGCATCAGCGAACCGTCGTGGGCCTGGTAGTCGTGGCCCATCTTCATCCACGCCATCGGCTTGGCCGCCGAGTGCTGCGGCAGCCCCCACTGGTCGATCCAGCCCATCATCATCCCGCGCTGGTTGGCCTGGGTGTTGATGATGTCGAAGGCGAGGGTGCGGGTCGCGTCGTCGCCGGTGCGGTCCCGGACGATGAACGACAGGTCCACCGCCTGCTGGTGGTGGGTCGCCATGTCGCGGGCGAACCCGGCCTCGGGCGAGTCGTCCGCCGGGACGGCCACCGAGGCCGACCCGGACGCCGACGTCCCGCTCGCCACCAGGGCGGGCACCCCGAGGGCCAACGCGAGGGCGGCGGCCAGCGCGGCCGGCCACCACAGCCGCCGACGGGCCGGGCGCGGCGCCCCGGCCTCGTCCGCGAACTCCTCGGCGGCGTGCTCGGAGCCGTCCTCGGGCTGCGCCGCGTCGGCGGTCACATCTGCCCCATGGTGCAGGAGGCGCCCGGCTCCTGGGTCTGCTTGCCCTGGACGTACTTGGTGAAGAACTGGTTCACCCGCGGGTCGCTGGCGCTCTCCACGATCAGCTGGGTGCTCCAGGCGTTCAGGGTGATGGTGCCCTTCTCGTCCGGGTACGGGCTCATCAGCGAGTACGGGGTGGTCTTGACCTTGTCGGACAGGGTCTTGATGTCGTCCGGCGTCGCCTTGCCGTTGTACGTCACCCAGACCGCGCCGTGCTCCAGCGAGTGGACGGCGCGCTCGTTCTCGACCGGCTGGTCGTAGACGTGGCCCATGCAGTCCAGCCAGATCGCGTTGTGGTCGCCGCCGACCGGCGGGGTCATCGGGTAGCTGACCTTGTCCTTGACGTGGGTGCGGCTCAGCTCGCCGAAGGTCTGCACGCCCGGGATGTCCGCGTTGGCGGCGGCCTGCTCCTTCTTCTTGCTCTGGTTGGCGTCCATGACGATCCAGGTGCCGGTGGCGATCGCGCCGATCACCAGCACACCGGCCGCGACCGAGGCGATGACCTTGTTGCGGCGGTCGCGGCGCTGCTCGCCGGCGCGCAGCTCGGCTATCCGGGCGCGGCGGTCGGTCGGGCCGGGCTTGCCGGACTGCTTGCTGGACTGCTTCGAGGCGGAACCCATGGTGGTTGTCCTTGTCCCCGCCGCGCACTGCTGGAGGCGCGGCGGTCAGCTGAAAGAAGGGGAGGGGCGGATCCGCCGGCGGATGCCGGGCGGTGGGTTCCGCTCAGGACCGGTGTACTTGCAGCTCGTGTAGATCGGGTGCCGGATGCGGACCGTCCAGCAGCCCGGCGGGCACCACCCTGGGCAGCGCCTCGGCTGCCGGCGCGAGCGGTGACGCGGCCGGCTGCGGATGCGGCGGCGGGTTCGGCAGCTGGGCGTCCTGCGCGCAGTACGGGTGGCTGGAGCAGCCGTTGTCACGGCGCGGCTGCCCGCCGTCGGCGGTGCACCACGTCCAGTGCCGCTGCTCCCCGGCGCGCTGGCGCTGGTCGGAGGCCTTGGCGGCGGGGCCGGCGTGCGGGACGTGACTGGCGACCGTCGTGACGGTGACGGTGACGGCGGCGGTGACGGTGGTCGGCGTCGGAGCGGCGTGCGCGCCGACCGCCTTCGACTGACCGGCGCACGGCAGCGTCGTGAGCAGCGCGACCAGCAGCAGGACCCACAGCACACCCACCGGGCGGCCCGCCGGTGCGGCCCTCCCCGGTCGAGGTGAGCTGGGGGCCGACGCGGTCATGCGCACATTTAATCAGCCGAACGAGTGAAGCGATGCCCCTCCTCCACCCCCATTTTCGGCCGCTCCCGGACCCGAACACCCCGGAAACGCCCTGCTCCGGGCACATCCGGCAAGCACGGACGGAACGGGACCGAACGCGGGGGTGAACCCGGGGGTGGACGCGGGGCCGGACGCGGGGCCGGATTCCCCGGTGAAACCCGAGGTGGGCGCGGTGGCCGGGAACGGCCCGGCGCTGACCGGTTGTCGCCGAAACCCGGACAGCGTCGTTGCACTTGGAGACAATGACGTCGAGTCCGGCCCCGCCGGGGGCGGCGCGACCACGGACCGACCAGGAGCCGCCAGATGAGCAAGCAGGGTGCCCCCGCACAGTCGCACCGGCCGGACGACGGCTGGTGGGACACGGTCTACGACGGCCCGGCGGGCACCCTCCCCGACACCCCGCACGCGGACCCCGGCGACGGCAGCGTCGACGACTGGTTCGACACGGCGGTCGGCCTCATCGGCCAGCAGCGCACGGCCGAACCGGAGTCGGTGCTGGACGCGGGGCCGGTGCTGGGCGTGGAGCCGGTGCTGGGCGTGGAGCCGGTGCTGGGCGTGGAGCCGGCGTCGGAGTCGGCAGCGGTGCCGGAGCCGGAGCCGGAGTCGGCAGTGGTGCCGGCAGCGGCCGAGGTGCTGGAACGGGACAGCATCGACGACTGGTTCGACACCGCGATCGGCGTCATCGGACCCCAGCGGGCGGACGAGGAGCGGGTCTTCGCCCCTGACGTCCAGGAAAGCGAAGCCAACACCCTCCCCACACCGGTCTCCCTGGACAAGCCCGCCCCCGAGCCCGCGCCGCAACCGGAACCGGAACCGGAACCCGAACCGCAACCCGAGGCCGAACCGGAGGCCGCCACTGAGGAACCCGAGCCCGAGCCCGAGCCCGAAGCCGAGGCCACCGAGGAACCCGACGCCACCGTCCCCGACCCGCGCCCGGCCGTCCGCTCGCCGCTCTCCGACGGCGCCCCCACCGTGCCGCACATCGGCGAGCGCCCGCCGACCTACGGGCCGGAGCCGACCGCCGTCCCGGAGGCGGACCCGGGCGTCCTCGGGGCGCTCGTGCCGGACACCGTCCTGGAGGGCGCCCAGTACGGCCCGTCCGTTCTGCGCGCCGTCTCCGTCCGCGGCGACTCCGCCCGCTACCGGGGCGAGTCGCGGCGGGACGCGCTGCTGATCACCAGGTTCGGGGACGGCCCGGACGGGCTGCTGCTCGCCGTGCTCGCCGGCATCGACCGGACCGGCACCGCCGCGGACGAGGCGCTCGCCCCGGGGGCCGTCGCCACCAGCACCCGCGAGGCCTGCCGCCATCTGGCCGCCGCGGTCGGCCGCAGCCGCGAGGGCCTGGCCGCCGACCTGCGCGACGGCGCCCGGGACCGGCTGCGCTACGGCCTCCAGCGGCTCGCCACCGGCGCCGTCGCCCCGCTGCGCGCGCTCGTGCCCGGGAACGAGGAGGACGGCACGCCGTCCCCGGCCTCGCTGCACTGCCTGCTGCTGTCGCTCGACCCGGCGGTCGGCCACCGGGCGGCCTTCGGGGTCGGCCCGGGCGGGCTCTACCTGCTGCGCTCCGGCCACTGGATCGACGCCTACGCGGCCCGCCTGCTGCACCACCCGGACGGCCGGCAGCCGCCGGAGGAGCCGAGGCCGTTCCGCTTCCGGCTGGTCCCCGCCACCCCGGGCGACGTGCTGCTGCTCTGCACCCCCGGCCTGGCCAGCCCGATCGCCGACGAGCCGGCCGTCGCCCACTTCCTGTCCACCCACTGGGCCCACCCGCACCCGCCCGGCACCGTCGACTTCCTCCGCCAGGTCCAGGTCCGTGCCAAGGGCTACGCCGACGACCGCACGGCCGCCGCCGTCTGGACCGAATGACGACCGCATGACGACCGCGGGGCGGCTGGAGCGCCGCCGGCCCGCCGGTGCCGCGCCCGACACCCGGTCAGCGCACCCGGTCAGCGCACCCGTTCGGCGCACCCGGGGGGAAGGCGGCGCGCGGCGCGGAGCCGCGGACGGTGACTGCGGCCCGGAGGGCGGGCAGCACCCAGACGACCTGCACCGCGGCGTACCAGGGCGGGCAGACGCCCGGGATCGGTTGACGCCGATGAGGGCGATCGGCAGGACGACGGTGAGGGCGGCATGACCGACGACGACGACACCGACCGCCGCGTCCGCGCCGTCCTCACCTACCTGAGCAAGCCCTAGCCTGATCCGGGCCCCTCCCGCGGCGAAATATGTAGACCGACCGACAGATTTCCCGGCCGCGCGAGAAGTCGGCGGGCCCGACTTCTCGCGCGCTGCTCGCGCTTGCGGGTAGTGAATATGTAGACCGACCGACATATTTTTCCCTGGTCACGACCGCGCCGACCGCGCCGACGGGAGTGGATCGCGCAGGAAGTCGACCGGGCCGACTTCCTGTGCACCGCGCGCACTCACGCGCCCCACACGCCACGCCCCACACGCCACGCCCCACACGCCACGCATCACGCGCGCGCATCACGCGCGCGCATCACGCCGTCGCGTCACCGAGGGAAATCTATAGACCGGTCGGTATATTTTCTCCCTCGCCGCCGCAGCCCCTGGTCAGGTGCGCAGGAGGATCGCGGTGACGGCGGTGGCCTGGGTGAGGGCGGCGGGGCGGTGGGTGCCGGGGAGGCCGATGGCGAGGGGGACGGCCAGGCCGTCGAGGAGGGCGCGGATCTGGGTGGCCCGGTCGGCGGCGGGCCCGGGGGTGAAGTGGCCGGTGGCGGTGCCCTCCTCGATGAGGGCGACCAGGTCGGCCTGCCAGGGCGCCTCGATCTCCTGTTGCCCCTGGCGGATCTCGGCGCTGGCGGGGGAGCGCCCCCACACCTCGACCCACAGGATCCAGCGCGGATCGCCCGCCCCGTCGGGCAGGTAGAGGCGCAGGTAGGCGTCGAGCCGCTGCCAGGGGTCGCGCGAGCGGTCGGCGAGGGCGTCGCGGCGCCGGGCCCCGAGCTGGTCCTCGCTCCAGCGGAGGGTTTCCAGCAGCAGCTGGTCCTTGCTGCCGAAGTAGTAGAGCAGGTGTCCGGCGCTCATCTGGAGCTGTTTGCCGAGCCCGGCCATGGTGAGTTTGGCGAGCCCGTGTTCGGCGATCGCGGCCCGGGCGGTGGCGAAGACCTCCTCGCGGGGGCGCGCCGGCCGGCGCGGGCGGGGGTCGGCCATGTGCGGTGCGCTCCCTCGGTGGTGCGGAGGTCGGAAGGCTGCCGGGGCGGGGGAGGTGCCCCCGCCCCGGCAGCCGGGTGGCCCAGGTGCCCAAGGTGGCCCAGGTACCTCAAGTGGCCTGGGATCAGACGGACTTCGGCTGCTGCTGCGTGATGCAGTGGATGCCGCCGCCGTTGGCGAAGATCTCGCGGGCGTCGACGAGTTCGACGGTGCGGCCCGGGTAGGCGCGGCCGAGGGCGGCGGCGGCCTCCTGGTCGCGCGGGTCGTCGAAGGCGCACAGGATCACGGCGCCGTTGGCCACGTAGTGGTTGATGTAGGAGTAGTCGACCGGTTCGCCGTCCTCGTCCAGCAGGACGGTGGGGGCGGCCAGTTCGATGACCTCCAGCGCCCGGCCCCGGGCGTCGGTGGCGGCGCGCAGGACGGCGACGAGCTCCTGGCAGACCGCGTGGTCCGGGTGGGCGGGGTCCGGCTGGACGTGGGCGACGACGACGCCGGGGCGCACGAAGGAGGCGACGATGTCGATGTGCCCGCGGGTGCCGAACTCGTCGTAGTCGCGGGTGAGTCCGCGCGGCAGCCAGATCGCCTTGGTGGTGCCGAGGAAGGCGTGCAGCTCGGCCTCGACCTCCTCCTTGGTCCAGTCCGCGTTGCGGCCCTCGCCGAGTTGGACGGTCTCGGTGACCAGGACGGTGCCCTCGCCGTCGACGTGGATGCCGCCGCCCTCGTTGATCAGCCGGGAGGCGAAGCGCTGGACGCCCGTCAGTTCGCTGATGTGCTCGGCGATGTGCTGGTCGTGGTCCCAGCGGGCCCAGGACTGGGCGCCCCAGCCGTTGAAGATCCAGTCGGTGGCGGCCAGCGAGCCCTTGCCGTCGATCAGGAAGGACGGGCCGATGTCGCGCATCCAGGCGTCGTCGAGCGGGCGCTCGACGATCTCGACCTGCCCGGAGACGTACCGGCGGGCGTCCGCGGTCTCGCCGGTGTTGACGACCAGGGTGACCGGCTCGTACCGGACGATGGTGTTGGCGACGGCGGCCCAGGCCTCGCGGCCCGCGTGCAGGTTCTCGGGGGTGTCGAAGGTGGGGTTGGCGGTGGGGAAGGCCATCCAGGTGCGGTCGTGCGGGTGCCACTCGGCGGGCATCCGGTAGCCGAGGGAGGCGGGCGTGGGGGTGGTCATCCGGGAGTCCTAGTGGGGGGAGGCGTTCGGCGGAGGTGTCAGCGGAAGTGTCAGAGGAAGTAGAGGCGGCTGAGCGAGACGCTGTCCGCGGGTTCGGAGCGCAGCGGTTCGCCGTCCAGCGAGACCAGGCCGGTCTGGGTGACGTCGACGCGGCCGACCCGGGCGTTGCGGACCATGTCGCGCGGGCCGATGCCGCGGGTGTTGCGGACGCCGACGCGGCGGCGGCGGGTGGGCAGCCCGTCGGCGGGGCGGTCGAGGTAGGCGCCGTCGGCGGCGGCCTGGGCGACGAAGGCGACCGAGATGTCGGCGGCGGTGGCGCCGTGGGCGCCGAACTGCGGTCCGAGGACGAGGGGTTCGCAGGTGTCGGTGGAGGCGTTGGGGTCGCCGACCACGCCGTAGGCGGGGAAGCCGGCCTTCAGGACCAGCTGCGGCTTGGCACCGAAGTGGTCGGGGCGCCACAGCACGATGTCGGCGAGTTTGCCGACCTCGATGGAGCCGACCTCGTGGGAGAGACCGTGGGCGATGGCGGGGTTGATGGTGAGCTTGGCGATGTAGCGCAGGACGCGCTCGTTGTCGTCGCCGCTCTCGGTGGTGCCGTAGCCACCGTCCAGGGGGCCGAGTTCGGCCTTCATCTTGCCGGCCATGGCGAAGGTGCGGCGGACGGTCTCGCCGGCGCGGCCCATGCCCTGGGCGTCGGAGGAGGTGATGCCGATGACGCCGAGGTCGTGCAGGACGTCCTCGGCGCCCATGGTGCCGGCGCGGATGCGGTCGCGGGCCATGGCGGCGTCGCCGGGCAGGTCGGTCTTGAGGTCGTGGGCGGAGACGATCATGTCGAAGTGCTCGCCGAGCGCGTCGCGGCCGAACGGCAGGGTGGGGTTGGTGGAGGAGCCGATGACGTTGGGCACGCCCGCCATCTTCAGCACGTTGGGGACGTGTCCGCCGCCGCAGCCCTCGATGTGGAAGGCGTGGATCGTCCGCCCCTCCAGCACCTTGAGCGTGTCCTCCACCGACAGGCACTCGTTCAGGCCGTCGGTGTGCAGGGCGACCTGGACGTCGTACTCCTCGGCGACGCGCAGCGCGGTGTCCAGGGCGCGGGTGTGGGCGCCCATGTCCTCGTGGACCTTGAAGCCGGAGGCGCCGCCCTCGGCCAGGGCCTCGACGAGCGGGGCCGCGTCGGAGGACGAACCGCGGCCCAGGAAGCCGATGTTGACGGGCCAGGCGTCGAAGGCGTTGAAGGCGTGGCGCAGGGCCCAGGGGGAGTTGACGCCGACGCCCCAGACCGGGCCGAACTCCTGGCCGATGATCGTGGTGACGCCGGAGGCGAGGGAGGCCTCCATGATCCGCGGCGAGAGCAGGTGGACGTGGGTGTCGATGGAGCCGGCGGTGGCGATCATGCCCTCGCCGGAGACGATGGTGGTGCCGGTGCCGACGACGACGTCCACGCCGTCGAGGGTGTCGGGGTTGCCGGCGCGGCCGATCGAGGCGATCCGGCCGCCGATCAGGCCGATCGAGGTCTTGCGGATGCCCTGGATGGCGTCGATCACCAGGACGTTGCTGATCACCACGTCGCAGGTGTCGCGGACGGCGGCGGCCTTGAGGTGCAGTCCGTCGCGGGCGGTCTTGCCGAAGCCGGCCAGGAACTCCTCGCCGGGGGCCTGGGAGTCGGACTCGACGCGGACGATCAGGCCGGAGTCGCCGAGCCGGATCCGGTCGCCGGCCCGGGGGCCGTG
The DNA here is from genome assembly GCF_044741445.1 of Kitasatospora sp. NPDC088160. NCBI lineage: Bacteria > Bacillati > Actinomycetota > Actinomycetes > Kitasatosporales > Streptomycetaceae > Kitasatospora > Kitasatospora sp. NPDC088160. The sequence goes on from NZ_JBIUSS010000022.1 coordinate 128,549, forward strand.
CACCGAGATGTAGTCGTGGGGGGTGATGGACGTCATGACGGCACCTCCGCGTCGTCGAAGGTGGTCAGGTAGCCGGTCGCGCGGGCCTTGGCCAGGGCGGCCTCCTTCGCGCCGGGCGCGTCCAGCGGGCCGTCGACCAGGCCGGCGAAGCCGATCGCGACGCGCTCGCCGCCGATCGGCACCAGGCCGACCTGGACGGTGGCGCCCGGGTCGAAGCGCACCGAGGAGCCGGCCGGGACGGCCAGGTGGGTGCCGTAGGCGGCGGCGCGGTCGAAGGCGAGGCGCGGGTTGGCCTCGAAGAAGTGGAAGTGCGAGGTGACCGAGATCGGCACCTGGGAGGTGTTGTGGACGGGCAGCAGCACCGTCTCCTCGACCGGGTCGTAGCCGGCGCCGTCGCCGATCAGCGCGCCGCCGGGGGCCTCGTCGCCGAGCGAGCCGGCGCCCCGGAACGGGTCGTTGACGACGGCCAGGCGGGTGCCGTCGTCGAAGACGGCCTCGACCTGGACGACGGTGACGACGTCCGGCACGCCGGGCAGCACGTCGGCGGCGGTGAGCACGCTGCGGCCGGCCTCGATGGCCTCGGCCAGGCGCCGGCCGTCGCGGGCGGCCTCGCAGACGGTGTCTGCGATCAGGGCGGTGGCCTCGGGGATGTTGAGGCGTACGCCCCGGGCGCGGCGGGCGCGGGCCAGTTCGGCTGCTGTGAAGATCAGCAGCCGGTCCCGCTCGGTGGGGGTCAGTCGCACGGTTCCTCGCTCGCGGTCGCCGGGGGAGGGGGTCGGCTTTCGGGGGCGATGTTAGAACGTCGTTCAAACATCTCGGGCCATTGAACCCGGACCGGGCCGCCGTGTCCAGCGTTGCCGGTCCGCAGGGGTTCGGCCCGCCGGGCGCGTGGCGGGGGTGAAGCCCCGGAGCGGCGGGGGCGGAGCCCTGGAGGGGCGGGGGCGGAGCCCTGGAGGGGAGGGCGCGCGGCCGGGGTGCGCCGGGCGCGCGGAGCAGGACGGGGCCCGGCGCGCGGCGGGGTGCGACGGGGAGTGGGAGGGCGGCGCGGGCCGGCGCCCGGGCGCCGGGTGTGCGCGGGATCGGGCGGGGGCGGACTCGAAAACAGGCTCTGCGCTTCGCAAACCTGTCCGGCGCGGGCAGTTGGATCACGTGAACCTCCCCGTGCCCCTTTCACCCCACGTGATCGGACGCACACTGTTGCAAACGCCGTCAACTGGGCATGAGGATGGGTGGTCAGAACGTGGGGGCCACCCGGCCGGCGGGGGATCCGGAGGCGGGGGCTCGGATTCGAGGGCGGGGGCATGTGTTGATGGACGGTCAGTCGCGATTCCCGCGGCAGCGGACGAGTTCGGGTGACGCCTACCGGTCCGGGCCCGCCCCGGGCGCGGCCGGCGGCACCGGGACGACCCTGCCGGGCACCTCGGCCCCCGGCTGCGCCCTGCACCGCCGGCTGCACCTGACGCTCGACCCGGCCGACCTGGTCGCGGTCGGCTCGGTCCGCCGGCGGCTGCGGACGGCGCTCAGCCACTGGGGGGTGCCGGAGCTGTCGGACACCGCCGAACTGCTCTCCTCCGAGCTGGTGACCAACGCGCTGCTGCACACCGGCAAGGGCGCGGTGTTCGACGCGGTGCTCGGGTCGGACCACCGGCTGCGGATCGAGGTGCAGGACGGCACGACCCGGCTGCCCGGCCGGCGCCGCGATCCGGACGCCGAGTACGCGACCTCGGGGCGCGGCCTGCTGCTGGTGGAGTCGCTCGCGGACGCGTGGGGCGTGCAGCTGCGGGGCGACGGCAAGGTCACCTGGTTCGAGCTCGCCCTGCCCTGAGCCCGGCCGCTCGCGGGGCACGGGCACGGAGCGCGGGCCCGGGGCGCTCGGGGCGCGGGGCATGTGGGGGTACGCGGCCCGCCGCACCGTTCGCCGTCGATTCATTCGCCTTCGAAGCATGCCCAGAACAGAAGGCGGAGCGGAAGATTTCCGGCCCGTTACCATTGCCGCTCGGCCCAACATTGGACAGGATGGTGGGAATGTGTGTCCACGTGCGGGAAGCAGCGGGGAGACCGAACCTCGACCGACCCCGCCCGTCGACACCGTCCGATCCAGCACCACCCATCACACCGCCACGCGGCCCGTCCGGACGGTCGGCGCGGTCCGCCACGGCAGCGGCAGGAGCAGCATGCCCACTGAGCCCGAGTCGCCGGGGCCGGCGCTTCCATCCGGTGCGCCCACCGCCGAACCGCAGCAGGCAGCCTCCACCCACACCACCGGTCCGAACCCCGCCGGTCCCGCTCCCGTGACGGTCGACCAGCCCCCCGCCGGCCCCACCGCGGCCGGGCCGGGCCGGGCGAAGCCGCCCGCGCAGGCGGTGCGCCGGCCCGTGCCGCGCCCGGCGCCCGCGCTCGCCGCCGGACGGCTGGCGACGGTGCTCCCCGGCAGCCTGCCGCCCGCCTCCGCGGACACCATGCCGGACTGGCTGGAGCCCGCGATGGCCGCCAACGGCATCGGCTCCTTCGACTGGGACATCCGCCGCGACGTCCTGGAGGGCGACCACCGGGCCTGCGCGATCATCGGCCTGGACAGCATGGACCAGGGCCGCTTCGATCGCACCGCCGGTTCCTTCCTGGCCCTGCTGCACCCCGAGGACGCGCCGGTGGTGCGCCGCCGGGTCGAGCGCGCGGTGGCCGAACTGGGCCAGTGCGGCGCCTACTACCGCACCGTCGGGCCCAACGGCACCATGCGCGCGGTGCGCTTCCGCGGCCGGGTGCTCGCGGACGCCTTCGGCCGGGCCTCGCGGATGGTGGGCTTCGTCTGGGACGCCACCGTCGAACTGCACAAGCGCGACCGCGCCGACCGGATGGCCCTGCTGCGCGAGGAGCGCTCCCGGTTCATCAAGGAGGCGGCCCGCGCCCTCTCCGAAGCCGTCACCGTCCGCGACGTGGCCCGGGTGTTCACCGGACTGCCGCTGCCCGGACTGCCGCCGGACGGCCTGGTGCTGGCCTCCTTCGAGGCCGGCCGGGCGCAGGTGCTCGGCGCCTCCGGCTACCGGACCGAGGCGCTGGCGGTCTGGGACCGCACGGTGCTGCCGGCCGGGCACCCGGCCGCCGAGGCGGTGCGCCACCGGGCGCCGGTGTTCATCCCGACCCGCGAGGAGTTCCGCGCGTCCTACCCCGAGGTCTGGGAGCCGACCAGCCGTACCGGGCGTGGCTCCTGGGCGTTCCTGCCGCTGGTGGCCAGCGGGCGGGCGATCGGCGTCTGCGTGGTCAGCTTCGACGACGAGCGCGAGCTGGACGCGGACGAGCGCACCCTGCTGTCCACCCTGGGCGGGCTGGTCGCCCAGTCCCTGGCCCGGGCCCGGCTGCACGACGCCGAGCACGAACTGGCGGCCGGCCTCCAGCGGGTGATGCTGCCGCGCACCGTGCCGTCGGTGCCGGGGGTGACGACCGCCGTGCGCTACCTGGCGGCCGGCTCCGGCCTGCAGATCGGCGGTGACTGGTACGACGTGGTGCCGCTGCCGGGCGGGCACGTCGGCCTGGTGATCGGGGACGTCCAGGGCCACGACGTGCACGCCGCCGGGATCATGGGCCAGCTGCGGATCGCGCTGCGCGCCTACGCGGCCGAGGGGCACCCGCCGGCCGCGGTGATGGCCCGCGCCTCCCGCTTCCTCGCCGATCTGGACACCGACCACTTCGCGACCTGCGCCTACGCCGAGGTCAACGTGGACTACGGCGTGGTCTACGCCGTCCGGGCCGGCCACCTCGACCCGGTGGTGCGCCGGGCGGACGGCACCGCCGCCGTGGTGCCGGTGGCCGGCGGGCTGCCGCTGGGCATCGACCCGGACCAGGAGTACCGGGTCACCCGGTTCAGCCTGGACCCGGGCGAGACGGTGCTGCTCTGTACCGACGGCCTGGTCGAGGCGCGCGGCATGGACCTGGACGAGGGCATCGCCCGGCTCACCCGGGCGCTCGCCCGTCCGCTGCCGCCCGCCGAGGAGGCGGCCCGCGACCCGCTGGAGGACCTGGCCGACCGGATCGCCTCCCAGGCCGCCGACTCCAGCGAGCGCGAGGACGACATAGCGCTGCTGCTCCTGCGCTGGGACGGTCCGGCCGGCGGCCTGGCCGCCCAGCAGCTGCGCCGCCGGATCGGCCAGGCCGACCTGGCGCGGATCTCCGAGGTCCGGGCCGAACTGCGCGACGCGCTGCGCCGCTGGGGCGTCGCCGAGTTCATCGACACCGCCGAACTGCTCTCCTCCGAACTGGTCACCAACGCCATCCGGCACACCGACCGGGACGCCATGTTCACCGCCCGGCTCTACCGGGAGCCGGCCTCGGACGGCGGCCGGGCCCGGCTGCGGGTCGAGGTGGAGGACGAGTCGGACCTGTGGCCGACCCGCCGGACCCCGGGGGAGCAGGCCTCCTCCGGGCGCGGGCTGATGCTCGTCGAGGCGCTGGCGGACGCCTGGGGCGTGGAGCCGCGCGGCTCCGGCAAGCGGATGTGGTTCGAGCTCAGCGGCACGCCCGCAACCTAGGTCCGGTCACCCGAACTGCTGCTCCAGGTCCTTCAGTTTGCGCTCCAGCGAGTCCAGCCGGGGCAGCGTCACGGTGTCCTCGTCGACGGTCAGGTCGATGGTGCGCCGCTCCGGGCGGGCGGGCAGGCCCGGCTGCGCCACCGTGCCCTCGGCGGGCACCACCGCGCCCTCGGCGGCCTCGACCTCGCGCGGCCCGGCGGGCCGCTCCGCCGCGGGCCCGCCGGCTATGGCGGGTTCCGAACCGGACTCCAACTGCCGTGCGCCGCCGCCGCGACCGCGCCAGGCGCTGTTGCTGCGGCTGATCGCCCGGATCTCCGCCCGCTCGCGGCGGCCGGCCAGCCTGCGGCGCTCCCGCTCCACGGCCCTCTCCCGCTTGTCCTCGCGGACCTCGTCCACCGCCTCGTCGAGGCTGCGGACGCCTTCCAGGAGCATCAGCGACCAGGCCGCGTAGGTCTCGCGCGGGGCGCGCAGCCAGCGCACGATGCGGATCTGCGGCAGCGGGCGGGGGACGAGTCCCTGCTCGCGCAGCGCGGCCCGGCGGGTCTGCTTGAGCGCCCGGTCGAACAGGATGGCCGCCGAGAGGGACATGCCGGAGAAGAACTGCGGGGCGCCGGCGTGGCCGAAGCCGCGCGGGGCGTGCACCCAGTTGAACCAGGCCGAGGCGCCGGCGAACAGCCAGACCAGCAGCCGGGAGCCGAGCGCGGCGTCACCGTGGCTGGCCTCGCGGACGGCGAGCACCGAGCAGAACATCGCGGCGCCGTCGAGGCCGAACGGCACGAGGTACTCCCAGCCGCCGGACAGCCCGAGGTTCTGCACCCCGAAGCCGACCAGCCCGTGGAAGGACAGCGCGGCGGCGACACCGGCGCAGCAGAACAGCAGCGTGTACGAGGCGCCGCCGTACAGGGATTCCTTGCGGCGGCGCCGTTCCTCGGAACGCTCCCAGGAATCCGGCCCTCCGGCGGCGGCGGATCCCCGGCTCCGGACCAGGGCCACCAGGAGCGCGCTGACCAGCAGCCCCGCACCTCCGGTGACGGCCCAGCCGAGCGGTATGTCGGACAATTTCATCGCCGGAACCAGCCTCGCTTTCCTGCGTCGCGTTCCTGCGTCGTGATGGCGGGGACCATCATGGCGGATGCTCGGCGGGGGAATGGCCGATTCGGTGCCAATGCGCTGAGTAGAGGGATTTCTGACCCCGCGACAATCGCATTTTCTTATGCATTTGAAGCGGGTTATTCCCGGAATTCCGGGCTTTCCGGATCCGGCCTCGCACGTGTTTTCGTCAACCCCGCATGACGCGGGGGCAGCCGCCGCAGATGTCCTCCGGTTGGGCGGTGTACACGAGGCAGCAGCTGGCCCGGGCCCGGTCGGTGCCCGAAGCATCCCCGCACCCGGCCGCCGGCACGGCGAAACCGGCACCCGGGGTGAAGGGGGACGGGGCCGGAGCGGGGCCGCCGGTCACGCCGGGCGCGCACGCCGGTGCCGCCGCCGCGCCGCCCGCCTGTGGGGGCTCCAGCAGCGCGGACAGCTCGGCGCGCGCCCGCTCCTGCTCCCCGAGCAGCCCGCCGGCGTACCAGAGCCCCTCCACCGCCGCGTCCGTGGCCATCGCCCACAGCACTCGTGGCCCGCGCCGCACCTCGGGCCGGAAGGCGGCCAGCACCGGTTCCAGGAACCCGCCCAGCGCGCACCGCAGTTCGGTGTCCAACGCGTTCGCGTCCGGCACCGTACGGGCCTGCGGCACGCCGCCCGCCGGGTCGTCGGGCAGACAGGCGAACGCCTCCGGGCGGACCGTCAGCTCCACCCGGTCGGCACCGCGGCGCACCGAGACGTCCTGCGGGCCGAGCAGCAGGACCCGGCGCTCCAGGAACCACGGCAGCGTGAACAGCAGCGAGAGCGGCCACACGACGCGGTGCAGGCCGAAGCCGGCCGCCACGTCCGGGCGCAGCGGCCGCCCGTAGCGGGCCAGGCCCTGCCGGGCGTCGTGGGCGATCAGCTCGCGGACCGCCTCGGGCCGGGTGGTCAGGTCGGCGGCGGGGATCCAGCCGTCGCCGCGGCGGGGCGGGGCGCAGCGCACCCGAAGGACGGGGGCGAGCGCGGTGAGCCGGTGGTACGAGGTCGCGCCGGGGGCGTCGGCGGGCGGCGTGGGAGTGAGGGCGTGCGCCTCGGTGGTGCGGGGGGCGCACGGCGTGGGGCCGGGCCGGGTGCTGCTCGCGGTCATGGGCGGGCCCCATCGGGTCGACCGGGGACCGCCCATGGACCGCCCGGCGGTGCCCGGTCGGGGTGGTGGCCCGCCCGGGCCCGGCCGGACCGGGGCATGGCGGTGCCCGGGGAACGGCAAGGCGAACCCGGCCGGGGTACTGCTCACCCCGGCCAGGTTAGGCTCACCTTAGCTGATCGTCCCCCAGGTCTCGCGGGTGATGCGCCCGTCCGGGGGAGGTCCCGGCGTGTGGGCCCCGTCCGGGGGGAGCCCCGGCGTGCGGGCCCCTTCCGGGGCAGGCCCCGGCGTGCGGGTGGTGCCCAACTGGCGCGCGAGCCAGACCGGCACGCCGCCCAGGGCGTGGACGAGCCGGGCCGCCTCGGCGCGCAGCCGGGCGGCCTCGGCCGGCTCGGACACCTCGGCGAGCGCCGCGAGCGCCGGCGCCACCCCCACCGTGAAGCCGAGTTGCTCGCGCAGCCGCAGCGAGGCGTCGAAGCCCTCGCGGGCGTGGTCGCGGTCCCCGCGGGCCAGGGCCAGTGCCGCCAGGTGGCGCCAGGTGTACGAGCGCAGCAGTTCGTCCCCGCGTTCGCCCGCGCCGTCGTGCGCCCGGCGGTAGGCGATCCAGGCGGCGCCGCGGTCGCGCAGCAGGTTCTCGGCGACCAGTCCGCGCCGGAAGTCCAGCAGCGGGCGGCCCGGCGCGTCCGGCGGCAGCAGTGCCGAGGTGCGTCCGAGCGCGGCCTGCGCCTCGTCCAGTCGGTCCCGGGGGCCGAGCACGCTGGCCACGTACGCCAGGAAGCCGCGGGCGCAGGCCGCGGCCGCGCGCTGTTCGGTGCTGGCCACCACGGCCTCCGCGAGGCGCAGCGCCTGTTCCGCCTGGGTCCACTGCGCGGCGGTGAACAGGCACTGCTCGATGAGGAGTTCGGCCCGTGCCAGGGCCGCCGTCGGGTCCTGTTCGGCGGCCGGGCGCAGCAGTTCGGCCGCCTCCTGCCAGCACCCCCGGGACCTCAGTCGCCACACGGTGTCGCCCGGCTCCTCCGCTGCCGCCCGCCCCCGCCCGTTCGGGCCGTTCGGGCCCCATCCGTGCTCTGACAACGCCACCTCCTTGTGTGCGCCATCCAGCGGGGCGCGGCCCTGCCCGGCGTCGCCGCCGTCGACTGTCGGCGGCACGGCGACGGCAGCGCAAGGGCCCGCGCTGTGGCGGCAATTCAACACGGGGGTGAGCTTGTGCACCAGATCACGAGCGGAGGTTCTTGCATTCGCGGGGGAAATGATCTAGGGCCTGGCCTGATCCACAAGGCACGCCCTGGCGGACGCGCCCCGGCGGCCTCCGGTCGGTCAGGACGTCCAGCCGGTTTCCATCAGGGCCTCGGCGGCGCCGTTGGCGGGCTGCGGCACCCCCGCCAGGTCCAGGCTGAACAGGGCGACCAGCAGCTGTTCGCCGCGCACGGTGGCCTGGTGCGAGTAGCCGGCCAGGGTGAACATGGCGGCGGCCATCTCCTCGGCGTGCAAGGTCTGCAGCCACAGGCACTCGACCGACTTCACGTCGGCCGGCTCGGTCCAGGTGTCCACCTGGGCGACCATCCGGCTGCCCAGCAGGGTCACCCCGTCGCGCTCCTGGGCCTCGGTCAGCTCCAGGTCGTCGAAACCGAGCCACTCCAGGTAGCGGGCGGCGGTGAAGACCGCGTCCTGCGAGGTGCGCACCGGGTGCGGGCGGAACGGCGCGCGGTGGCGGAAGGGCTTGGGCTGGCCGCCGGAGCCGCCGGGCGGGGCGGGCACCGGGGCGCCCATCGGGTGGGCCGGGTACGGGCGGGAGGACTGCGGGCCGGGGGTGGCGAGCGGGCCGGCCGTGCCGCCGCCGAGCCGGGTGGTGCGGTCCACCGGCAGCCGGACGGTGGCGCCGCAGTTGCAGGTGAACTCGGGCTGCGGCCACTGGTCGGAGCGGCCGCAGTGCGGACAGCGCATGCTCAGCCAGGAGTCCTCCCAGGAGCGGAACCGCACCTGCACCGGCACCCCGCCGCGCAGCAGCGGCACCTTCAGCGAGGCGCCGCACGGACAGGGCAGCGACGGCGGCTCGTAGAGGTGCTCGCGGCGGCAGGCGGGGCAGCGGATCGCCCGGGCGCCACCGCCCGCCCCGTGCCCTGGCCTCGCGGGGTCGTGTCCGGTGAAGTCGTCGGGCAGTCCGGCCATCGCGGGCTCCGTCCGTTCGAGTCGGGTGGTGGAACGGTTTCCATGCTCCCCGAAACGTTGGGTCCTTGGCACGGAATGGGGCAATCCTCAGGGTCGGATCAGGGGTGTGCGCCCGGCCGGTTCCCACCACGGGTGCTTCGGACACCCCGGTCGGCGGGGTGCGGTCAGCCGGCGGACCAGCGGGCCAGGTCGGCGGGGGTGTCCAGGTCGTCCGGGACGGCGACGTCGGCGCACTCGACCAGCGTGACCGCGCCCGGGTGCGCGGCCAGCAGGGTGCGGGCCCCGGCGTCGCCGGACGCGCCGGCGGCCGCCTCCGCGAAGTGCCGGGCGCCGATCAGCACCGGGTGCCCGCGCCGCCCTCCGTAGGCCGCCGCGGCCAGTTCCGCGCCGGCCCGGTGCGCGGCCAGCAGCCGGGCCACCGCGGCCGCGGTGACGCCCGGGGTGTCCACCAGCATCACCAGCACCGCCGACACCTCCGGCGCCAGCGCGGCCAGCCCGGCGCGCAGCGAGGAGCCCATGCCGCCCGCCCAGTCCGGGTTGGTCACCAGCCGGCAGCCCGGCAGGTGCGCCGTCGAGCGGACGCGTTCGCCGGCCGCGCCCAGCACCACCGTGACGTCCGCGCAGCCGCCCGCCCGCACCACCGCCACCGCGTGCTCGACCAGCGGGCGGCCCGCGTACCGGATCAGGGCCTTGGGCCGCCCGCCGAGGCGTCGCCCGCCCCCGGCGGCGAGCACCAGCGCGGCAACGGGCCCGGTCGGGTCTTCGGTGGTCTGCATGGGCCCAGCCTGCCCGCCGGTGCCGCCGCCGCGCAGCCGTACGAACCCACAGTTGTACGAATGCACAAGGGGAACCCGCAGGTGGTGGCCGCCCCCCGGCGGTTCGGCCGCTGGTCCTGCGGCCCGCCGGCCCCTGTACTGGGTCGATGAACACCGCACCGCGCCCGCTGCTGGACCGTTTCGGCCGGGTCCACACCGACCTGAGGGTCTCGCTGACCGACCGCTGCAACCTGCGCTGCACCTACTGCATGCCGGCCGAGGGCCTGGACTGGCTGCCGAGGGCGCAGACGCTGGGCGACGACGAGGTGGTGCGGCTGGTGCGGATCGCGGTCGGGCGGCTGGGGATCGCCTCGGTGCGGCTGACCGGCGGGGAGCCGCTGTTGCGGCGGGGCCTGCCGGAACTGGTGGGGCGGATCGCCGCGCTGGGGCCGGAGGTGTCGCTGACGACGAACGGGATCGGGCTGGCCCGCACGGCGGTGGCGCTGCGGGCGGCGGGGCTGGAGCGGGTGAACGTCAGCCTCGACACGCTGCGCCCGGAGCGGTTCGCGCGGATCACGCGGCGGGACCGGATCGCGGACGTGTTCGCGGGCCTGGCGGCGGCGCGGGCGGCGGGGCTGGGGCCGGTGAAGGTGAACGCGGTGCCGGTGCGCGGGGTGAACGAGGACGAGATCCCGGAGCTGGCGGCCTTCGCGGTGGAGCACGGGTACCGGATGCGGTTCATCGAGTCGATGCCGTTGGACGCGCAGGGCGCCTGGGACCGTTCGGCGATGGTCACCGCCGCGGAGGTCCTGGAGCGGCTCGGGGAGCGCTTCGACCTGCTGCCCGTGGGGCGGCGGGGCAACGCCCCGGCGGAGGAGTGGCGGGTCGCGGGCACGGACGCCGTCATCGGGGTGATCGCCTCCGTGACCCGCCCGTTCTGCGGGGGCTGCGACCGGGTCCGGCTCACCGCCGACGGTCAGTTGCGCAACTGCCTGTTCGCGACGGAGGAGTCCGATCTGCGCGCGCTGCTGCGCGGCGGTGCCGACGACGACCGGATCGAGGCGGCCTGGCGGGCCTCGGTGGCCGGGAAGGGGCCCGGACACGCCGTCAACTCCGCCGGCTTCGTCCGGCCCGACCGCCCGATGTCCGCCATCGGCGGCTGACGCCCGGGGTGTGAGCTTCGACATGGTCGGCGGGGTTCGCGTGGCGTCGCCTTGACCTGCTCTCGGGGTGGCTGATCTGCTGGTTCGCCGTCAACCCGCCCCAGATCCCGGGAGTTATCCGTGCCCGCCCGCCGCACCGCCCTGTCCGCCGCCACCGTGTTCCTGATATGCGCGCTCGCGCTGGCCGGCTGGCTGCTCGGCGGCCGTGACCACAAGAGCGGCGACTCCGCCGCGCCCGCCGGGGGCCTGGGCACCAGCCCGCTGCAGAACCCGGACGGCACCAAGCCCGGCCTGGCCCCGCTGACCACGCCGGAGGAGCAGAAGGCGGGCCGGGACGTGATAGCCAAGGTCGCCACCGCCGCCGCCGGCCCCAAGGACGGCTACGACCGCAACGAGTTCGGCCCCGCCTGGACGGACAACGTCGACGGCGTCCCGCTCGGCCACAACAACTGCGACACCCGCAACGACCTGCTCGCCCGCGACGGCACCGCCGTCGAGCGCAAGGACGGATCGAACTGCGTCGTCACCGCGATGACCATCTACGACCCGTACACCGGCAAGAACGTCCAGTGGACCAAGCAGCAGGCCACGAAGATCCAGATCGACCACGTGATGCCGCTGTCCTACGACTGGCAGCTGGGCGCCGCCAAGTGGGACAAGGCCAAGCGCGTCCAGATCGCCAACGACCCGCTCAACCTGATCCCCGCCGACGGCTCGCAGAACGGCTCCAAGGGCGACTCCGGCCCGGCCACCTGGCTCCCCGCCAACACCGCCGTCCGCTGCTCCTACGCCGTCCGCTTCGCCCAGGTCTCCCTGAAGTACCAGCTCCCCGTCACCGCGGCCGACAAGCAGGCCATGCTGCAGCAGTGCGGCGGCTGAGGAATCGTTACGGCAGGTGCTGGTGTGACGGCAGCGGGCGCCGGGTGGTATTCGTGGGCGGTGCACTCGTCGAACCCCCGGCGCCCGCTCCGCGCCCTGCTCACCGTCGCCCTCCTCGTGCTCGCCGCGGGCTGCACCGGGCCGTCGGACCCGGGCGCCCGCCGGCCCGGCACCGCGGCCGCGGCCGGGCCCCAGGACCTGGTGCCCGGCACGGCCGCCCCCGCGCTCGCGGCCCTGTACCTCCAGCCGCTGGACTGGAAGGACTGCCCGGACCGGCCCGAGCGCCCGGCCGGGGAGCCGGTTGCGCAGTGCACCGGACTCAAGGTCCCGCTGGACTACGCCGATCCGGGCGGCGAGACGATCGACGTCGCCGTCTCCCGGATCCGCGCCACCGAGGCCGACCGGCGGATCGGGGCACTGGTGCTCAACCCCGGCGGGCCGGGCAACTCCGGCGTGGACCGGGTCGTCTGGGGCTGGGAGGACTACCGCGGCACCCTCTCCGACCACTTCGACCTGGTCGGCTTCGACCCGCGCGGCGCCGGCCGCACCACCCCCGTGCACTGCCTCGACGACCGCACCCGGGACGAGTGGACCAGCACCGACGACCCCGGCTACGACCGCGGCCGGGTGCTCGCCGACGCCTGCCAGGCCCGGTACGCCACGCTGCTGCCCCACCTCTCCACCCGCGACACCGCCCGCGACCTGGACGTGCTGCGCGGCGCCCTGGGCGAACGGCGGCTCGACTTCCTCGGCAGCTCCTACGGCACCTACCTGGGCGCCCTCTACGCCGAGGAGTTCCCCGCCCGCACCGGCCGCCTCGCCCTGGACGGCGCCTTCGAGCGCAGCCTCGACCCGGTCCGGATGAACGTCGAGGCCGCCGCCGCCACCGAGACCGCGCTGCGGGACTTCGCCGCCGACTGCGCGGGCCGCGACGGCTGCCCGCTCGGCCGCGACCGCGCCGCCGCCCCGCAGCGGCTCGCCGACTTCCTGGACGGCCTGCGCGCGCACCCGCTGCCCGCCGCCGACGGCCGCCGCCTCACCGCCACCCTGGCCTGGAACGGCACCCTCGACACCCTCTACGACGGCCACCGCTCCTGGGAGCGGCTGCGCCAGGCCCTCGACCCGGCGATCACCCGCGGCGACGCCGCCGAACTGCTCGCCCTCGCCGACGGCGCCAACGGCCGCGCCGAGGACGGCGGCTACTCCACCGCGGCGGACGCCTTCGTCGCCATCAGCTGCGCGGACGCCCTGATGGCCCCCGGCGCCGGGGACCTGCGCACCGACCGCGCCGAACTCGCCGCCCGCGCCCCGCTGATGAGCCGGCACGACACCTCGGCGGCGCTGTTCGCCCCGGACTGCCGCTCCTGGCCGTACCGCACCGCCGAACGGCCCGCCCGGATCCGGGCCGAGGGCAGCGCCCCGATCCTGGTGGTCGGCTCCACCGCCGACCCGGTCACGCCGTACCCGTGGGCGCAGCGGATGGCCTCCGCCCTCGCCGACGCCGTCCTGCTCACCCGGGACGGCGACGGGCACACCGGCTACGACAAGAGCGGGTGCGTGCGGGACGCGGTGGCCGCGTTCCTGGTGGACGGCACGCTGCCCGCCGCCGGGACGCACTGCCCGTCCGCCTGACGGGAGCTGACGGGAGCTGACGGGGGCCGGCGGGAGCTGGCCAGGGGCAACGCGAAGGGGGCGCACCGCCGGCTGCGGTGCGCCCCCTGGGGTGGGACGGTCAGGAGGTCGGACGGTCAGGACGTCGGGGCCGTCAGGTCGTAGAAGGTGGTGGAGCCGACCGTCTTCGCGGTGAAGTGGCTCGTCACCCAGCTCTCGATCTGGGAGGTCTCCGACTCCTTCTCCCCGGTGTCGCCCCGTCCGCTCTCGGCCCCGCCGAAGCCGCGGTGGGAGCCGCCGGCGATGAACCAGTGCACCTTGCCCTCCTGGACGTACTTCTGGAAGCCGGCCAGGCTGAGCGAGGGGTCGGTGCCGTTGAAGCCGCCGAGGGCCATCACAGGCTTCCCGGTGGCGAGTTGGTAGCTGGCGGCGTTCTGCGAGCCGCTGGTGGCGGCCGCCCAGGTGTACTGGTCGGCGTTCTCCTTGAGCAGGGCGGAGGCCTCCTCGCTCACCTTGGTGCCGCCGAGCAGGCCGCCCATGCCGCCCGCGCCGCCCATGCCGCCCGCTCCGGGGCCGCCCGCGCCGCCCGGGCCGAAGGCGCCGGGATCCTCGCCGCTGCCGGGGTTGCCGGTGTCGGGGTTGCCGGTGTCGGGGTTGGCGCCCGTGCCGCGCTCGCGGTGACCGTTGCCGCCGCCCGGGCCCTTGCCCGAACCGCCGCCCGGCCAGCCGCCGTTGCCGCCGTTGAAGCCGCCCTGGCCGCCGTTGCCCCCGCCGTTGAACCCGTTGCCCCCGCCCTGGGCGCCCGGCCGGCCGCCGTTCTGCCCGCCGCCCCCGCCGGGGAAGCCGGGTGCGCCGCCGTTCTGCCAGCCGCCGTTCTGCCCGCCGCCGTTCTGGCCGGGCTGGAACGCCCGCCCGTTGCCCGGGAAGCCCTGCCCGCCGTGCCGGCCGCCGCCGCCCGGGCCGGAGGTGCCCTGGACGGCCGGCCCGGCCGTCACGATGGAGCCGCTGTGCGCCGTGCCGACGGTGTCCACCGCGTACGCGGCCGGCCCGCCGAGCGCCGCCGCCAGGCCGAGCAGGCCGGCGACCGAGGCGATCCGGGCCCCGAGCCGCCCGTCGGCCCGCCCGGCCAGCTGTCCGGCGACCAGCGTGGCCGCCGCCACCAGCCCGCCGACCAGCACCGCCCAGCGCAGCCAGGGCAGGAACTCCGCGCTCCGCCCGAGCAGGACGAACGCCCACACCGCCGTCACCGCGAGGGTGCCGGCCAGCACCAGCGCCCACGGAAGCCGGTGCCGGGCCCGCCACAGGCCGTCCACGCCCATGCCGACCAGCGCCGCGACGGCCGGGGCGAGCGCCACCGTGTAGTACTGGTGGAAGATCCCGGACATGAAGCTGAACACCAGCGCGGTGGACAGCATCGCGCCGCCCCAGACCAGGAACGCCGCGCGGGCGGTGTCGGTGCGGGCGTAGCGGCGGGTCGCCCACAGGGCGGCGACCAGCAGGATCAGCGCGGCCGGCAGCAGCCAGGCGATCTGTCCGCCGATGTCGCTCCCGAACAGCCGGGTGAGGCCGCTCTGGCCCCAGCCGCGGCCGCCGCGCATCGCCCCGGCCGGCAGGTCGAGCCCGGCCGGGAGCCGCCCGCCGCCGCCGACGCTGCCGGTCTCGTCGCCGTTGATCCGGCCGAGGCCGTTGTAGCCGAAGGTGAGGGAGAGGAAGCTGTCGTCCTGCGAGCCGCCGACGTACGGGCGGGCCGAGGCCGGCAGCAGCTCGACCACCGCGACCCACCAGCCGCCCGCGACCACCATGGCCGCGCCCGCGAGCAGCAGCTGCCGCACCCGCCGCCACAGGCCGGTGGGCGCGACGACCAGGTAGACCAGCGCGAAGGCGGGCAGCACGAGGAAGGCTTGCAGGGTCTTGGTGAGGAAGGCCAGGCCGAACATCGCCCCGGTGAACACCAGCCACCGGGTGCCCGCCGCCTCGATGGCCCGTACCAGCCCGTACGCGGCCAGGGTGAGCAGCAGGGCCAGCAGCGCGTCGGGGTTGTTGAAGCGGAACATCAGCGCCGCGACCGGGGTGAGCGCCAGGGCGGCCCCGGCGAGCAGGCCGCCGAGCGGGGAGAAGCGCCGGCGCACCGTCGCGTACACGACGCCGACGGTGGCGGCGCCCATCAGGGCCTGCGGGGCGAGCACGGACCAGGAGGACAGGCCGAAGACCCGCACCGAGAGGGCCATCGGCCACAGCGACATCGGAGGCTTGTCGACGGTGATGAAGTTCCCGGCGTCGGAGGAGCCGAAGAAGAAGGCCTTCCAGCTCTGGCTGCCGGCCTGGACGGCGGCCGAGTAGAAGGCGTTGGCCCAGCCGGAGGCGCTCAGGCCCCAGAGGTAGAGGACGACGGTCGCGGCCAGCAGTGCCAGCAGGGCCGGGCGCACCCAGCGCGGGTCGTCCGCGCGGCCGCGCCAGGCGCGGGCGGGGAGGGTGCGCAGCCGGCCGGACCAGGAGGCGGGGCCCTTGGGGCCGGTGGGCGGCAGGGGCTGCTCGGGGAAGAGCGGCGCCGGGTCCGGCCGGGCGGGGTCCGGCCGCGGCACCTCCGGCGGCGGGAAGTCCGCGGCCTCGGGCCACGGTTCGCCGGCCGGAGTGGAGTAGCTGGTCGTGGTCATGCGCCATACCGTGCGTGGTGTGGCTGAGAGGAGCGTGAGACGACGCTGTGAGACGGGTGTGATCTGCGGGGCGTTCGGGTGATCGGGTGATCGGGCGGGCCGCCGGGGGATCGGTCAGGCGGCCTTCGGCGTGGTCAGGCGGCCTTCGGCATGGTGAGGTGCTGGCCGAGCCACTCCAGGGCCGGGGGGATCTCCCGGGTCCAGGTGTGGAAGTTGTGGCCGCCGGTGTCCAGGGTGATGGTGGACAGCTTGGTGGGGGCCTTGAAGGCGCCGACCATGGCCTGGGTGTCGGCGTAGTTGTTCTCGTCGTAGCTGGTGGTGAGCAGCAGGGAGACGGGGGCGGCCGGCTGGTTCTTCAGCCGCCACAGCAGGTCGTTCTGCTGCTTCAGCTGGTCGTTGCCGCCGAAGAGGTCGCCGGTGGTCTCGTCGTGCGCCGCGCTGTAGTAGCCGGAGAGCGCGACCGCCGCGCGGTAGGAGTCGGGCTTGCGCATCGCGAACTTGAGCGCGCAGTAGCCGCCGGTCGAGTTGCCGATCACGGCGCGGCTCGCAGGGTCGGTGCCGAGCCGGTAGGTGGTGGCGAGCGCCTTGGGCAGGTCGGTGGTGAAGAAGGTCTCCGCCTGGGGGCCGCCCGGCACGTCGACGCACTCGGTGTCCCGGTTTCCGACGACCGTGGGGCGCATCATCACCAGGACGGTCGGCGGCAGCTTCTTCTGCTCGATCGCGGTGAGGGTGGAGGCCGGGTACTGCATCAGCGAGATCAGCTTCTCCGGGGTGCCCGGGTAGCCGGTGAGCACCAGGGCCATCGGGAACCGCTGCTGCGCGTAGTCCGGCTGGAAGTACTGCGGGGGCAGGTAGACGAACGCCTCGGTGCTCAGGCCGGTCGAGGCTCCTTTGACGGCGACCTGCTGGATCAGCCCGGAGCGCTCCCGGTCGGAGCCCTGGGCCGAGTAGAACTTCTGCTCGCCGGTGACGGCCACGGAGGCGTTCGGCGTGTGGTCGACGACCGTGCCCGGCTTGCCGTCGGTGCCGAGCAGGTCGCTCCAGGAGCTGTAGAAGCCGAAGTAGCCGTTGGCGATCAGGCCCATGGCGACCAGCACGGCGATCTGGGTGGCGAGGAAGGCGCCGAGCCGGCCCGTCCAGGACTTCCAGCCCTTCCCGCCGAAGCGCGGCCAGAGCCACATGGTGGCGCCGAAGACGAGGATCGCGACGAGCGAGGCGACGATCTGGAGGGGGAGTCCGGTGAGGCTGAGCACGCCCCGATCGTAGTTGACCTCGATCAGCGCCCCCGGGCGCCCCCTGCGCGCCCTCCGCGCGCCCTCGGAATCCGGTTGACCGCGCCGGGCGGGCCCGCCAGCATGGCGGCGGACACGCGCACGCTGTGTGCGCGGGGCGTCACGGGGGCGGGGTTCATGAAGTCCATCACCAAGGCCGGTCTGGCCGTCGGCACGGTACTGCTGCTCGCGGCCTGCTCCAGCGGCACCGGGGGCGGCGGGGGGAGTGCCGCGGGCGGGCCGCCCACCGGCGCGGCCCCGGCCCTGCCCGCTCCGACGCGGACCCCGACCCCCACCCCGACGCCGCCGCCGTACGGCCCGGTGCTCGGCACGAACATCGACCCGGTGAACACCGCGCTCGGCCAGGTGGCCGGGGCCAAGACCCTGGGCGACCTCGACGGTGTGCTCGGCGGCATCGCCACCAGCGCGCGGACGGCCGGGCGGAGCCTGGGCCTGGCGGACGAGCCGGCCGCGGTCACCACGGCGCGGACCGAGCTGGTGGCGGCGCTGACCTCGCTGGCCGCCGACGCGACGAAGGTCCGCGGCGACATCAAGAGCAGGGGCGTCTGCGCGGTGGGTTCCGCGCAGGCCGAGCTGGGCGCCTCGGAGGGCCTGGCGGCGGTGTCGGCGGCCCTGGCCAAGATGGCGGCGGCCGGCTACCCGACGACCTTCGCCGTCCCGCAGACCCCGAAGCAGCAGTCCCGTTCGCTGGACAACGGCACCCTGGTGCGCGAGGGGCGGCTGCGCGGCCAGGGCGTGTTCAAGGTCGACAACGGCGGCAGGGGGGACGCGGTCGTCTCGCTCGCGCTGAACGGCAAGTCGGTGCACTCGGTGTACGTGGCCAAGGGGCAGAAGGCCAGTATCGAGGGCGTCGAGGACGGTACGTACGAGGTGTACTTCGCGGGCGGGGTGGACTGGGACTCCGACGCGAAGGCGTTCACGCAGAGCTGCCGGTTCACCAAGTTCCAGGACACGCTGGCGTTCGAGACCGGGCGCACCGCGACGTCCTGGTCGATCACCCTCCAGCCGACGGTCGGCGGCAACGCCAAGACCGACGAGGTGGGAGCGGACTCCTTCCCGCAGCCGTAGCCGTAGCCGGAGCGGGCGGGCCGACGGATGGACATGACGCTCCGGCGGGCGGGCACGGCCGGTGCCGTGGGGTGCCATCGCGCCCGCCCTTAACGGGCATACCGGGGCGGATGGTTGCCGCCCCGGGCCGCAACGGCCGATTGCCGTCGGCGAGTTCGGCCAATACGGTTGACCACTTGAAGTGACCATGGCACTTTCGTGCGGCGCGGGCCTCGGCGACCAGTCGTACACCCCGCGATCCCCCACAAGGAGAGCCATGTTCAAGAGACTTGCCGCGATGGCCGGCGTCGGCGCCGTCGTCGCGGGCGGGCTGACCCTCGCCGCCGTCCCCGCGCACGCCGTCCAGGCCAGCGACCTGACCTCCACCATCGCGCTGAGCAACTGCTCGGCCTCGCTGGTGCGTTACCCCACATCGGTGGCCGGCGACCGGGCCCTGATGCTCACCAACGGCCACTGCCTGCCGACCATGCCCACGGCCGGCCAGGTCATCCAGAACGCGAGCGCGAGCCGCAGCGGCACCCTGCTGGACGGCGCCGGCAACAGCCTCGGCACCGTCCAGGCCGACAAGGTCGTCTACGCGACCATGACCGGCACCGATGTCGCGCTCTACCAACTCACCGACACCTACGGCTCGATCAGCTCCAAGTACGGCGCCACCGCGCTGACCGTCAACGACACGCACCCGACCGACGGCGCCGCGATGTACATACCCTCCTCGTACTGGAAGCAGGTGTGGAACTGCTCCGTCAACGGGTTCGTGCCCACCCTGCGCGAGGACCAGTGGACCTGGCACGACTCGCTGCGCTACAGCTCCGGCTGCAACACCACGCACGGCACCTCCGGTTCGCCGATCATCGACTCCGCCAGCGGGCGGATCATCGGCATCAACAACACCGGCAACGACAACGGTGAGATGTGCACCCTGGACAACCCGTGCGAGGTCGCCGCGGACGGCACCACCACGGCCACCAAGGGCCAGAGCTACGGTGAGGAGACCTACTGGTTCACCACCTGCCTCGGCAACGGCCGGGTCATCGACCTCAACGTGGCCGGCTGCCTGCTCACCAAGCCGGCCGGCAGCGGCGCCGTCTCCGTCAGCAGCCCCGGTGACCAGTCGACCGCGGTCGGCGGTGCGGTGAACCTCCAGATCAACGCTTCCGGTGGTGCCGCGCCGCTGTCGTACAGCGCGACGGGTCTGCCGGCCGGGCTGGCGATCAACGCGTCGACGGGTGCGATCACCGGTACGGCCACCACGGCGGGTTCGTCGAACGTGACGGTGACGGTGAAGGACTCGGCGGGCAAGTCGGGTACGGCGAGCTTCACGTGGACGGTGACCGGTGGCGGTGGCGGCACCTGCACGCCGGCGCAGCTGCTGGGCAACGCGGGCTTCGAGACGGGCTCGGCGGCGCCGTGGACGACGAGTTCCGGTGTGGTGGACAACAGCTCCTCGCAGGCGGCGCACGGTGGTTCGTGGAAGTCGTGGCTGAACGGCTACGGTTCCTCGCACACCGACACGCTGGCGCAGACGGTGACGATCCCGGCGGGCTGCAAGGCGACGCTGAGCTTCTGGCTGCACATCGACACCGCTGAGTCGGGCAGCACCGCGTACGACAAGCTGGCCGTGTCGGTGAACGGGACCACGCTGAAGACGTACTCCAACGCGGACGCCGCGGCGGGTTACCAGCAGCGGACCTTCGACCTCTCGTCCTACGCGGGCCAGAGCGTCACCCTGAAGTTCACCGGCACCGAGGACGCCTCGCTGCAGACGAGCTTCGTGATCGACGACACCTCCATCCAGACCGGCTGACGCACCACCAGCACACCGTCCGGCCCCGGGGATCCCACACCCCGGGGCCGGACCGTGCGCGCCGGAGGCCGCCCGGTGTCACGCCCGGCGGGCGTCGGCGATCACGGCCGGGGTGGTGCCGAGCCACCAGGTGGGGTTGGCGGTGCCGTCGGTGGTGCGGCCGTCGCTGTGGACGTAGTGCCGGACGTCGCGGCCGGGCTCGGCGAGCTCGCCGTTCAGGGCGCGTTCGACCCATTCGGCGCCGAAGCGGAAGACCTCGGCGGCGGTGCCGCCCAGCGGGTGGAACTCGTTCTCGTAGACGCGCATCTCCTTGGGCGCGCGGATGCGCTCGTAGTTGGCCAGGGCCTGCTCCAGCACGGTGAGTTCGTCGAACTCGCCGATGCCGTAGACGACCGGGCAGGCGATCTCCCGGACCAGGTCGCCCAGCGGCATCCGGGCGACCAACTCGGTGTCGAAGGCGTCCTCGTCGGTGTAGCCGGCCATGTACATGTAGTTGTTCTTGAAGGTCGGCTGGGCGCGCTCGAAGATGGTGGTGAAGTCGCCGGTGACGGCCTCGAAGGCGGCCAGCGCGGCGAGGCGGCGGTCGGTGGCGGCGGCGCGCGAGCCCCAGTAGCCGCTCATCGAGATGCCGAACATGCCGATGCGGGCCGCGTCGACCTCGGGCAGCGAGGCCAGGTGGTCGATGTAGCGGCTGATCGCGCGCTCGTAGTTGGTGAGGTCGACGGTCAGCCCGTTGGCCCGGCTCTCGCCCTGGCCCGGACCCTCGATGGACAGGGCCACGATGCCGCGCGAGGTGTAGTACCGCTCCGCCGCGTGGATGTAGTCCTCCTTGATCATGTCCATCCCCGGGCCGAGGATCACCGCGGGGGCGTTGCGGACCTCACCGGCCGGCAGGTGCAGCAGGGCGAAGATCTGCTTGCCCTCGAAGTCGAGGACGACGCGGCGCACCCGGTTGCCACGCAGCGCGCCCAGGCGCTCCACGCAGTGGTTGGCGTGCTCGCGGAAGGCGAGCTTGCGCGGGTCGGCGGCGTCGAAGATCGAGTACTGCGCGCGGCCCCACATCACCGAGGCGCGCACGTAGAGGTCGGCGGCGGTCTGGGCGAAGCCGCCGCGCTCGTGGTGGGCGGCGCGCTCCTCGGCCTGCCCGGCGATGGTGGCCCAGGCCTTGGGCAGCATCACGCCGCTCTGCACCAGCGCGAAGACCTTGTCGAAGTCGGTGTGGTCGTGGCCGAGCTGCTCCAGGGTGCCCTTGGCCTGGGGGTGCAGGGCGTCGAAGCCGCCCTGGGCGAGGGCGATGTCCAGGGCCCAGTTCTGTCCGGTCGAACGAACGGTCATGACGGGTGTCCTCCGTGTCGATAGGGGGCTCGGTGGCTGTGCCGCCGAGTCGCTAAGTACTTATCTATTAAGTACTTAGGATATTCTGTTGTCAACCCGACCGTCGATACGAGCCGCGGAGGCCGCCCCCATGTCGCAGCCCCAACCCACCCCCGCCCGCGAGCAGGCCCTCGACCAGCTCGCCCGCGCCGCCTACAGCCTCAGCGCCGCCGACTCCCGACTGCGCGGACGCGCCACCCGCACCCCCGGCGCGCTCTCCCTCACCCACGCCCGGGCCCTGCGCGTCCTGGCCGAGACGGGCCCGCTGTCGATCGGCCAGCTCGCCGCCGCCACCGAGACCACCAGCGCCGCCACCACCCAGCTGGTCAACAACCTCGCCACCGCCGGCTACGTCACCCGGGAACGCCCCCCGGGCGACAAGCGGTCCGTCCTGGTCGCCCTCACCGACGCGGGCCGGCGCCGCCACGACGAACGCCAGACCACCCTGGCGCAGGCGCTCGACACCGCACTGGCGCACCACGACGCCCCCGCCCTGGACGCCGCGACCGACGTGCTCCGGCAGTTGGTCGCCATCTACGACCGGCTCTGACCGGGAGGGCCTACCCTGCGGAAGGCGCGGCAAGGTCGCGCGAGGCCCTTCCTGGAGGCGAGCGCCCGTGACCAAGTACGTGATCGCGCCGGCCGTGGCGCTGCGCCTGGCCGGCGAGCGGGCCGTCATCCCGCAGGAGCACCGGCTGCTGGCCCCGACGCTGCTCCGCTCGCAGGTGCTGTCGCTCCTCTACCAGGCCGTCCGCCAGGGCGGGCTGACCAGGGCGGAGGCCGACCGCCGGCTGGACTACCTGCGCGCGTTGAGGATCCGGCTCCTCGGGGACCGCGTCCTGCAGTCCACCGCCTGGGGGATCGCCGAGCGCCTCGGCTGGCCCGACACCCTCGACGCCGAGTACATCGCGCTGACCCGGCTTCAGGCCGACGCGTTCATCACGCTCGACCTGGAGGTCGCCCGCGCCGCCGAGGAGCTGGTGGCCGTCGCCCCCGTCGAGGCCCTGACCGCCTAGGGCGCGGCCTCCGCCGACCCGGCGCGAGGGCCCCCGACCCGCCGGGCCGTCACGGGGCCAGGGCGGCGGTGACGGCGGCTTCGGCGTGCAGGCGGGTGGTGGGGAAGGTGGGGACGGGACTGTCCTCGGGGCGGACGAGCAGTTCGATCTCGGTGCAGCCGAGGATGACCCCCTGGGCGCCGGCGGCCACCAGTTCGTCGATCACCCGGCGGTACGCCGCGCGGGACTCCTCGCGGACCAGGCCGAGGCACAGCTCCTGGTAGATCACCCGGTGGACCAGGGCGCGGCTGTCGGGGCCGGGGACGAGGACGTCGAGGCCGTGGGCGGCCAGCCGGCCGCGGTAGAAGTCCTGTTCCATGGTGAAGGCCGTGCCGAGCAGCCCGATCCGGTGCAGTCCGGCGGCCCGGACGGCGTCCGCGGTGGCGTCGGCGAGGTGCAGCAGCGGGACGGGGGTCGCGGCCGCGACCTGGTCGGCGACCTTGTGCATGGTGTTGGTGCAGATCAGCAGCAGTTCGGCGCCGGCCGCCTCCAGGGACCGCGCCGCGCCGGCCAGGATCTCGCCGGCCTCGGTCCAGCGTCCGTCGGCCTGGAGCCGTTCGATGGCGGCGAAGTCGACCGAGTACAGCACGAGCGGCGCGGAGTGCAGGCCGCCGAGGCGGTCGCGGGTGAGTTCGTTGAGGAGGCGGTAGTACTCGGCGGTGGATTCCCAGCTCATGCCGCCGATCAGGCCGAGGGTCTTCATGCCGCCATTTATAAAGCAATAAGGGAATTGAAAGCAAAGGTATAAGGATTACTTGGAATCGCCCTGCGGAATCCAGCGCGGCACGCGGTGCTGCCATTCCCGGGCGAACACCACCGAACCGGCCTCCAGCGCGCGCAGCTGCACGATGCTGAGGAAGTGCCCGGCGTCGCAGCGCAGTTGGGTGCGGGTCTGGACGGTGACGTCCCAGCCGATGTCGGGGCGTTCGAGGCGCACGGTGTGGTCGGTGCGGGCCTGCGCGCTGAGCGGGGCGTCGGTGAGCACCCGGTAGGCGGTGACGGTGTGCTCGTCGCGGACCAGGCCGTCGGGGTGGGTGCGGCTGCCGTCGGTGGCGGGGGAGAGTTCGGCGCGCCATTCCCGGCGGCCGATGTCGTGCACGGTGACGTGCTCGGGCCGGGCGGTCAGCGGCTCGGTGCGGTGGATGTCGAGCGGCTCGGGCAGGGCGGGGGCCTCGAAGGCGACGGGGGCGGCGCCGACGTCGGCGGCGAGGTGCCGGGTGGGCAGGGTGAGGGCGGAGCGGGACGGGTCGAGCGCGTAGCCGGCGTCGTCCGGGGTGGGCCACACCCACGGCCAGTAGACCGAGGAGAGGGCGAGCCGCAGCCGGTGCCCGGCCGGGAGGGTGCCGGCGCAGGCGGCGAGCTCGACGTCCGCGTCGGGGCCGGTGGCGACCAGGACGCCCCGGGTGAGCAGCGTGGAGGTGCCGTCCGGGCCGACGGCGCAGAGCCGGGCGGTGATCTGGGCGGGCGGGCCGCCCTCGCGCAGGCGCAGCCGTACGGTCGGGGTGCCGAGCACTTCGACCGGTTCGGGCAGCGGGTGGGAGTCGAAGCAGACCGAGCGGCCGTCCTCCTCGCGCTGGTCGGGCGGCTGGTCGGCGGGGCGGCCGCGCGGGACGTAGGCGCCGGCGTTGAGGCCGGTGTGCTGCGGGGAGCGGACGCGGACGTGGCGGTCGTCGGAGGCGGTGCCGGCGGTGCGCAGCGGGCCGTCGAGGCCGTAGTGGATCTCCCGGACGTCGGGGGAGGGCCAGGTCTCCTCGCCGGTCCAGCGGGTGCCGATCCAGCTGCGCAGGGCGGGCTCCGCCAGGGCGCCGGTGTCGAGGTCGCGCAGCCAGTGGTCCCACCAGCGCAGGGTCTCGGGGAGGGTGTCCTCGGGCAGGCCGTGCGGCCAGGGGCCGAGCAGGGCGCGGGCGGTGGGGGAGGTGGCGAGCAGGCGCAGCACGAAGGAGCAGGACGGGTCGCCCCAGCCGGCGACGGCGAAGGTGGGGGCGGGGACGGGGACGGTGGTCTCGCCGGCGGCGAGCCAGGCGTCGACGGGCGGGTCCAGGGATTCGAGGCGGGCCAGCCAGTCGGTGCGCCAGGCGTCGCCGACGTGCCGGGGGTCGGGCGGGAGGGCGGCGTCGGCGACCAGGGCGGTGAGCCGGGTGTGCAGGTCGGCGGCGAGCAGGGCGCCGCCGAGGCGGTGGCCGCCTTCGGGGCAGACGGTGACCACGGCGCCGACGGTGTCGGGGGCACGGGCCGCGAGCAGCAGGGCGGTGGTGCCGGCGGCGCCGACGCCGAGCAGGCCGACCCGGCCGCTGCACCAGGGGCGGCGGGCGAGCCAGTCGAGGACGGCGGCGCCGTCGTCGAGCTCCTGGCCGCCGCCGGGTTCGCCGGGCAGGCCGTCGGAGTTGCCGTGGCCGCGGGTGTCGACGCGGACGGCGCCGTAGCCGTGGCCGGCGTACCAGGGGTGGCGGCGGGCGTCCTCGGCGGCGGTGCGGTCGGTGAGCCGGCCGGCGGAGTACTCCAGCACGGCGGGGACGGGTTCGTCGCTGACCGGGCGCCACAGCCGGGCGGCCAGCCGGGTGCCGTCGGGCAGCGGGATGCGGACGTCCTCGCGGGTGGTGCGGAAGGGGTAGGACGGCATGGCCGCTCCCATCGGATCCCGGGCCGGTGAGCGCCGGAGGGCCCGCGGCGCGTACGGGGAGCGCGCCGCGGGTGTCGGCATCTCGACCCTAGGGGAGGAATCGTCCGATTTCCTGACGAAGGCTGCGCGGCGGTCGCGGTCCGCCGGTCGGCGCGGCCGGGTGGAGCCCGGCGCGAGCGGGCGTGTGCCCGCCGCCGTACGCCCCCCGTCCGCGCCCGCGTGCCCCTGTTCGCCGCGGTCCGGCATTTGCACATGACTTGCAACTGCTTCCCCGAGGGGGGAAAGATGGCCCAGCTTCGCCCGGACCACCCGAAAGGACCACAGGATGTCCAGCCCCGCCGCAGGTGCCTCGCCCGTCAGATGGCGTGACCGGCTCACCCGGGAGGAGTGGATGCGCCTGGCCGGGATGGGCGGTTTCATCCTCGTGCTGCACGTCGTCGGCTGGTTCACCCTGCTCGCGCTGGTCGCGCCCGAGCACTACGACGTCGGCGGCCAGGTGTTCGGCGCGGGCATGGGCCTGACCGCCTACACCCTCGGGATGCGGCACGCCTTCGACGCCGACCACATCGCGGCGATCGACAACACCACCCGCAAGCTGATGGGCCAGGGCAAGCGGCCCCTGTCGGTCGGCTTCTGGTTCTCGCTCGGGCACTCCTCGATCGTCTTCGGCCTCTGCGCGCTGCTCGCCTTCGGCATCCGCTCGCTCGCCGACCAGGTGGAGGCGGACGACTCGACCCTGCACACGATGACCGGCCTGATCGGCACCACCGTCTCCGGGACGTTCCTGCTGCTCCTCGGCCTGATCAACCTGGGCGCCTTCAACGGCATCCTCAAGGTGTTCCGCCGGATGCGCGTGGGCGAGTACGACGAGGCCGAGCTGGAGCGCCAGTTGGAGCGGCGCGGGCTGATGAACCGCATCCTCGGCCGGGTGACCAGGGCCGTCACCAAGCCCTGGCACATGTACCCGGTCGGCCTGCTGTTCGGCCTCGGCTTCGACACCGCGACCGAGGTGTCGCTGCTGGTGCTGGCCGGCGGCGCGGCCGCGTTCTCGCTGCCCTGGTACGCGCTGCTCACGCTGCCGATCCTGTTCGCGGCCGGGATGAGCCTGCTGGACACCATCGACGGCTCGTTCATGAACTTCGCCTACGAGTGGGCCTTCTCCAAGCCGGTCCGCAAGATCTACTACAACCTGACCGTCACCGGCCTGTCGGTGCTGGTCGCGCTGGTGATCGGCCTGGTCGAGCTGATCGGCCTGCTCGGCGAGAAGCTGGACATCACCAGTGGCCCGATCGCCTGGATCGGCGGGCTGGACCTCAACTTCGTCGGCTACGCGATCGTCGGCCTGTTCGTGCTGACCTGGGTCGGGGCGATCGCCTACTGGAAGTTCGGCAAGGTCGAGGAGAAGTGGTCGGCCGGCCTGGCCGCCGCGGCCGCCAAGTCGGAGTAGCGATGGGGCGGAGGGGGCGGTGACCGGAGTCCGGTCGCCGCCCCCTCGGCGTTCCGGGGCCTACCGCAGCGCGGCGAGCACCGCGTCCGCCATCACCTTCTCGCCGGTGGCGTTCGGGTGGAACGGCACGGCGGGCGAGCCGGGCAGCGCGCCCTCGATCCAGCGGTCGTCCGAGCACACGTCGTGCCCGGCGGTGGGCGTGGCGGTGTCGACGTACGTCGCGCCGCCGGCCGCCGCGGTGCTCCTGAGCGCGGCGTTCAGCTTGTCGAGCACGCCGTGCATGTACTCGACGTCGCCCGGGGTCACGGGCTGGCGCAGGATGCACGAGCGGCCGTCGGCGGGCAGCACGGACGGGTAGCCGACCAGCAGCACCCGGGCCCGCGGCGCCTTGGCGTGGATGCGCCGCAGCGTGTCGGCGACCTGCGGCGCGATGCTGCCGGTGATCCGCTCGGCCAGGTCGTCGTCGCCGTACTGCCAGGACCAGCTGCGCCAGTCCCAGTAGCCGTGGTGGTAGACGTCCTTGCAGGGCGTGCCGAGCGGGTTGACGACCGCGCCGGCGATGCAGGTGGCGACGAGTTCGCCGAGGCCGAGGTCGCTGGCCGCGAGGTCGTTGCCGCCGATGCCGAGGGTGACCAGGTCGGTGTCGGGGGTCACCGCGTCCAGCTGCGGGTCGTTGACCCGGATGAAGGCGTCGTACTGCGGCTGCGTCATGGCCTTGACCTTGGCGGCGGCGCAGGTGACGTCGGTGTACGCGCCGGCCTTGAGGGCGGCGGCGACCAGGTGGCCGTAGTTGCGGTCGGAGCGCAGACACAGGCCGGCCGACTGGCCGGGCACGCCCGCGCCGGCGGCGTAGGAGTCGCCGAGCGCCACGAGGTGCTTGGGCGCCGGGGTGGCGGCCTGGGCGCTGGTGGAGGTGAGCGCGAGGGCGGCGCCCAGTGCGACGGTGGCGAGTGCGGTGGAGCTGCGCAGGCGTCGGGGTTTCCGGGCAGGGGGGAGCACGGTTCCTCCTGGGGGGAGAGAAACGACGGGTGGGGGTCGTGCCGGGCCGCGGCTACTCGCAGGTAAGTTACTTGTTGGTTTCGTGGACGTCCATGCCGTGCGCGGAAATTTCCGAAATTCCGTCAGATCGCATTTCGCATTTCGCTCCGCCGTGTATCGAGGACATTTCCGAAACGGTGTGGAGCGGAATTGCCGCAGTCGGTTGTTACCGGCCGGTTGACCGGACGTCACCGCAGGCCGCAGTATCGGGCGCACAGCGACGGCGCCCACCCCGCGCGCGCCGTCCCGCTCGCCGCGACGGAGGACTGCGCATGGCCCTAGACGCCGACGTCATCGTCATCGGAGCAGGACTCGCCGGACTCGCCGCCACCGCCGAACTCGCCGACGCCGGACGGAAGGTGATCCTGCTCGACCAGGAGCCCGCGGCCTCGCTCGGCGGCCAGGCGCACTGGTCCTTCGGCGGCCTCTTCCTGGTCGACTCGCCCGAGCAGCGCCGGATGCGGATCCGCGACTCGCACGCCCTGGCCCGTCAGGACTGGTTCGGCACCGCCGGCTTCGACCGGCCCGAGGACGCCTGGCCGCGCCGCTGGGCCGAGGCCTACGTCGACTTCGCGGCCAGCGAGAAGCGCTCCTGGCTGCACGGCCTGGGCGTCCGGTTCTTCCCCGTCGTCGGCTGGGCCGAGCGCGGCGGCCTCCTCGCCGACGGCCCGGGCAACTCGGTGCCCCGCTTCCACATCACCTGGGGCACCGGGCCCGGACTGCTGGAGCCCTTCGTCCGCCGGGTCCGCGCCGCCGCCGCCCGCGGGCTGGTCGACCTGCGCTTCCGGCACCGGGTCACCGGCCTGGCCGCCACCGCGGGCGTCACCGACACCGTCACCGGCGAGGTGCTGGTGCCCAGTCCGGCGGCCCGCGGCGAGGCCAGCTCGCGCGAGGCCGCCGGACGGTTCGAACTGCGCGCCCAGGCCGTGATCGTGACCTCCGGCGGCATCGGCGGCAACCACGACCTCGTCCGCAAGGCCTGGCCCGCCCGGCTCGGCACCCCGCCCGCCAAGCTGCTCTCCGGCGTCCCCGCCCACGTCGACGGGCTGATGCTCGGCATCGCCGGCGACGCCGGCGCCAGCCTCATCAACGGCGACCGGATGTGGCACTACACCGAGGGCATCGAGAACTGGGACCCGATCTGGGCCCGGCACGGCATCCGCATCCTGCCCGGCCCGTCCTCGCTCTGGCTGGACGCGCGCGGCAACCGGCTGCCCGTCCCGCTCTTCCCCGGCTTCGACACCCTCGGCACGCTCGACCACATCATGTCCACCGGCTACGGGCACACCTGGTTCGTGCTCAACCAGCGCATCATCGAGAAGGAGTTCACCCTCTCCGGCTCCGAGCAGAACCCGGACCTGACCGGGAAGTCCGTGCGCGGCGTCCTCGGCCGCGCCCTGCCCGGCGCCCCCGGTCCGGTCCGGAGCCACCTGCGGCACGGGCCCGACTTCGTCGTCGCGAGCAACCTCGCCGACCTCGCCCGCGGCATGAACGCCAGGACCCGCGAGGCGCTGATCGACCCCGCCGAACTGCGCCGCACCGTCGAGGCCCGCGACCGGCAGTTCGCCAACCCCTTCGCCAAGGACCTCCAGGTCACCGCCGTCCACGGCGCCCGCCGCTACCTCGGCGACAAGCTGATCCGGGTGGCCCCGCCGCACCGCATCCTCGACCCCGGCGCCGCCCCGCTGATCGCCGTCCGGCTCAACATCCTCACCCGCAAGTCCCTCGGCGGGCTGGAGACCGACCTCTCCGCGCGCGTCCTGCGCCCCGACGGCGAACCCCTCCCGGGCGTCTACGCCGCCGGCGAGGCCGCCGGCTTCGGCGGCGGCGGCGTCCACGGCTACCGCTCCCTGGAGGGCACCTTCCTCGGCGGCTGCCTCTTCTCCGGCCGCACCGCCGGCCGCGCGGCGGCGGAGGCGACGGCGTAGGGGGCGGTGGTGGAGGCGGCGGCGTAGGGGGCGGCGGCGGAGGTCGGTGCGTTCGGCCTCAGCGCTCGTCGGTGAGGCCCAGCCGCAGGTGCTCGACGTGGTACACGGCCTGGTCGAGGAGGGCGGCGACGTGGTCGTCGTGCAGGGAGTAGACCACCGAGCGGCCCCGGCGCTCGCCGACGACCAGGCCGAGGTTGCGCAGCAGCCGCAGCTGGTGGGAGCAGGCGGACTGCTCCATGCCCACGGCGTCGGCGAGTTCGGTCGCCGCGCGCGGGCCCTCGCGCAGTTCGGCGAGGATCAGCAGCCGGGACGGGGTGGCCAGCGCCTGGAGGGTGGTCGCGACCTTGGCCGCGTTGGAGGCGTCCAGGCGCATCCGCGGTACGGCTTTCTCGGTGGTCGCGTGTCCCATGGGGGCATCCTACGGACCGCCGTCGAACCCCGGCACCCGGCAGTGGTTCTTGGCATGCCAGGTAGGCTGCGCGTGCAGCGTGCCCCGTGACCAGGAGGAGTTCCAGAGCCGATGAGCCGCCGAGACCGGGACCGCAAGCAGGCGGCCGCCTCCCCGGTGACCGTCACCGTCTGCCGGGGCTGCTGCTGCGGCACCGAGGCCAAGCACCCGGGGGTGGACCACGCCGGGCAGTACGAGCGGCTGCGGGCCGCGGTGGGTACGGCGGGCCGGGTCCGTGCGGTCAAGTGCCTGGACGTGTGCACCCAGTCCAACGTGGTGGTGGTCGGCCCCTCCGGGGAGGGGCGGGCGGCGGGCGGGCGTCCGGTCTGGCTGGGCTTCGTGCTGGCGGACGACATGATCGACGAGATAGCCGCCTGGGTGCACGCGGGCGGCCCCGGGCTGGCCGACCCGCCCGGACTGCTCGACCTCCAGCTGATCTCGGTGTCCCGCCGGGTCCGCGAGGGCCTGGCGGAGTAGCGGACGGTGGAGCCGATCCGTCCTCATCACGGTTGGGACGCAGCGGGGTTGGCCGATCCGGCGGCCGAGCAGGATCCGCTGGACGCCGCCCTCGGCGGTCCCACTACCATGACCGGTGGCTGCCAGCGGTTCCGCCCAGGGAGGACGACGATGACGACGGTCTGCCGCATCTGCGCGGGCACCGGCCGGACCGCCGGTCTCAGCTGCCGGACCTGTCAGGGCACCGGGACCACCGAGGTGGGCGGCGGGGGCGGCAACTGCTTCCTCTGCGACGGCACCGGGGTGTACGTCCGCTACCGGGTGGACGCGACCGGCGCCAAGCACGCCTACCGGGACGAGATCTGCCGCACCTGCGACGGCACCGGCAACCGGTCCCCCTCCACCTGGGACGAGCCCTCCGGCTGAGCGCCCCCGTCCGCGGCGGCGCCGACGGTGGCTCAGGCCGCGCCGCCGGCCGGGGCCATGATCCGGGGTCGGTCCGGGGCGGACGCGCTCCTTTACCTGATCATGGTCGAACATTGGCGTTCGAATGGGCGGCGCGCTGCGGCCCGTTCACCCCGCGTCCGTGTGCGGTCAACGCGCCGCTGGAAGAGTCCCGCGCATGGATATCCCTCACATGGGCGTACCGGCCAAGCTCGCCGACCGCATGAGCACGGCCGAGCAGCACGAGTACCTGCGGGCCCGCTTCTCCCGCCGCCGGATGCTGCGCGCCGGCGCCGTGACCGTCGGCGCCGTCGCCGTCGGCGGCGCGCTGGGCAGTGGAACGGCCTTCGCCGCGCCGGCGAGCCCGCAGCTGCTGACCGGTGCCACGACGGCCGGCGTCGACGGTTCGCTGGTCGCGCCGATCGGGCGCCACCTCCAGTTCGGCCCCGAGCCCGACACCCAGTTCCGCATCTCCTGGCAGGTCCCGGCGCCGGTCAAGAAGCCGTTCCTGCGCTACGGCAAGACCCCGTGGGAGCTCAGCCACAAGCTCCAGGCCGAGGTCCGCACCCTGCACACCCCGGCGCTGAGCCCGAACAGCCAGCCGGTGGACCAGTACTACCTGCACGTGGCGCTGGAGGACCTGCACCCCGACACCACCTACTACTACGGTGTCGGCCACGAGGGCTTCGACCCGGCCTCGCAGCAGCAGATCTCCACCCTGCACACCTTCCGCACCGCGCCCTCCCGCGACCACCGCTGGGGCAAGGTCTACGAGCCGTTCACCTTCACCGCCTTCGGCGACCAGGGCGTCAGCTCGCACGCGGCCGGCAACGACCACGTCATCCTGGCCCAGAAGCCGTCCTTCCACCTGCACGCCGGCGACATCTGCTACGCCGACCCGGCGGGCTCCGGCACGGACCCCGACAAGTCCGTGTACAACGCCAGGACCTGGGACGACTTCCTGGTCCAGACCGAGACGGTCGCGGCGACCGTGCCGTGGATGGTCGCCTACGGCAACCACGACATCGAGGCCTGGTACTCGCCCAACGGGTACGGCGGCGAGAACACCCGCTTCTTCCTCCCGGACAACGGCCCGGACCCGCGCAAGGTCCCCGGCGTCTACACCTTCCGCTACAAGAACGTCGGCGTCATCTCGCTCGACGCCAACGACGTCTCCTACGAGATCCCGGCCAACCTGGGGATCTCGGCGAACAAGCAGACCAAGTGGCTGGAGCGCACCCTCAAGGACCTGCGCAACGACGAGACGATCGACTTCGTCGTGGTCTTCTTCCACCACTGCGCCTTCTCCACCACCGTCGCGCACGCCTCCGAGGGCGGCGTCCGCGAGGCCTGGGTGCCGCTGTTCGAGAAGTTCCGGGTGGACCTGGTCATCAACGGCCACAACCACATCTACGAGCGCACCGACGCGATCCTCGGCAACAAGGTCTCGAAGCAGGTGCCGAGCGGCGCCACCATCGAGCCGGCGAAGGACGGCGTCGTCTACGTGACCGCGGGCGCGGCCGGCCGCAGCCTGTACAAGTTCGACGTGCCGGACACCTACGAGGGGCACGAGAACCACCAGGACGAGGTGAAGACCTACTACTGGGGGAAGGGCAAGGTGAAGGTCCCCGAGACCATCCAGTGGTCGCGGGTGCGCTACACCGGCTACTCCTTCATCAAGGTCGACGTCACCCCGGCCCACCTGGGCCAGAAGTCGTCCATGAAGGTGACCGCGCTGGCCGAGGACGGCACGCAGATCGACAACTACACGATCCTGCGCAAGGTCGGCGAGGGCTGGGACTCGGACCACGACGACGACGGTCAGGGCGGCGGCTGGGGCTGGTAGTCCCCGAACCGGCTCGCCGGGCCCCGGCGTCGAGGAGTCCGCACCTCGACGCCGGGGCCCCGTGCGTGGAGAACCCCGTGCGTGGAGGGCCCAGTGCGCTCAGCGCCGGGGCCCGTACATGATCACCGCGACCCCGGCCAGGCAGACCAGCGCGCCCACCACGTCGTAGCGGGTCGGCCGGAAGCCGTCCACGACCACGCCCCAGAGCAGCGACCCGGCGACGAACACCCCGCCGTACGCGGCCAGCACCCGGCCGAAGTGGCTGTCCGGCTGGAGCGCCGCGACGAAGCCGTACCCGCCGAGCACCACCACCCCCAGCCCGGCCAGCCACCACGGCCGCTGCTCGCGCACGCTCTGCCAGATCAGCCAGCAGCCGCCGATCTCGGCGAGGGCGGCGACGACGAACAGGGCGACGGAACGCAGGACGGTCATGACCGGCAAGCCTAGGTGTCAGGACTGGCGGTACGTCGCGAGGAAGCGCCCGATGCGGTTGATGGCCGTCTCCAGGTCGTCGGCGCGGGGCAGGGTGACGAAGCGGAAGTGGTCCGGGCGGGGCCAGTTGAAGCCGGTGCCCTGGACGACGTGGATCTTCTCGCGGAGCAGCAGGTCCAGCACGAACTGCTCGTCGTCGACGATCCGGTGCACCGCCGGGTCGAGCCGGGCGAAGGCGTACAGGGCGCCCTTGGGCTTGACGCAGCTGACGCCGGGGATCTCGTTGAGGGCCTTGAAGGCGACGTCGCGCTGTTCGGTGAGCCGACCGCCGGGCAGCACCAGGTCGTTGATGGACTGGTGGCCGCCGAGCGCGGCCTGGACGGCGAACTGGGCGGGCACGTTGGGGCACAGCCGCATGCCGGAGAGCATGGTCAGGCCCTCCAGGTAGTCGGCGGCGTGCTGCTTGGGCCCGGAGACGACCAGCCAGCCGCTGCGGAAGCCGGCCACCCGGTAGGCCTTGGAGAGGCCGTTGAAGGTGAGGGTGAGGACGTCGTCGGCGAGGGCGGCGAGGCAGTGGTGCTCGGTGTCGTCGTAGAGGATCTTGTCGTAGATCTCGTCGGCCAGGACCATCAGCTGGTGGCGGCGGGCCAGGTCGAGGATGCCCTCCAGCAGTTCCTTCGGGTAGACCGCGCCGGTGGGGTTGTTGGGGTTGATGACGACGATGGCCTTGGTGCGGGCGGTGATCTTGGCGGCGATGTCGTCGAGGTCCGGGTACCAGTCGGCCTGCTCGTCGCACAGGTAGTGCACGGCCTTGCCGCCGGCCAGCCGGACCACGGCCGTCCACAGCGGGTAGTCCGGCATCGGGACGAGCACCTCGTCGCCGTCGTCGACGAGCGCGGTGACGGCCATCTGGATCAGCTCGGAGGCGCCGTTGCCGAGGTAGACGTCGTTGACGCCGACTCCGGTCACGCCGCGCTGCTGGTAGTACTGCACCACCGCGCGGCGGGCGGGCAGGATGCCGCGCGAGTCGCTGTAGCCGTGCGCCTTGGGCAGGTTGCGGATGATGTCCTGGATGATCTCCTCGGGCGCCTCGAAGCCGAACGGGGCCGGGTTGCCGGTGTTCAGCCGCAGCACGCTGTGCCCGGCCTCCTCCAGGGCGTTGGCCTGGTCGACCACCGGGCCGCGGATCTCGTAGCACACGTTGTTCAGCTTGCTGGACTGCCGAAACTCCACTTGCGGCCTCCCGACCGTCACCACCGCATCGTTGCTGATGCTTTGTTCTACCAAGTTGGCACTTGGAAAGTCCAACCTTTTGGCTATGCTGATCCGCATGTCACGCCGAAGCTACGACCAGTACTGCGCCGTCGCCCGCGCCCTGGACGCGGTGGGGGAGCGCTGGAGCCTCCTGATCGTCCGTGAACTCCTCGGCGGCCCGCGCCGCTACACCGATCTGCACGCCGACCTGCCCGGCGTCTCCACCGACATCCTCGCCGCCCGGCTCAAGCAGTTGGAGGGCGACGGCCTGGCCCTGCGCCGCCGGCTCGAACGGCCCGCCAACGCCACGGTCTACGAGCTCACCGAACGCGGCCGCGAACTGCGCCCGGTGATCGAGGCGCTGGGGGAGTGGGGCCTGCCCGCCCTCGGCGAGCAGCGGCCCACCGACGCCGTCCGCGAGCACTGGTTCACCCCCCGCACGGCGGACGACGGGGCGCCCGTCGCGGGTTAGGCGCAGATGCCGGTGTCGGTGCCGGGGTCCGATGCCGGTGCCCGGACCGGCCGCGCGTAGCATCGTCGGGCCACGGAGCCATCGGAGGAGAGCGGAGACCGCCCGTGCCCACCACCTACCGCAGTTACGTCGCCGTCGGGGACTCCTTCACCGAGGGCATGTGCGACGACCTGCTGCCCGACGGCCACTACCGGGGCTGGGCCGACCGGGTCGCCGACGCGCTCGCCGCTGAGGCCGGCGCTGACGGCGGCGACGGCGGGTTCCGCTACGCGAACCTCGCCGTCCGCGGCAAGCTCATCGGCCAGATCCACGACGAGCAGCTCCCCGCCGCCACCGCGATGGGCGCCGACCTGGTGACCCTCGTCGGCGGCCTCAACGACGCGCTGCGCCCCGGCTGCGACATCGCCCGGGTCGAGCGGCTGCTCGGCCGCTGCGCCGAGGAACTGCGCGCCACCGGCGCCACCGTGGTGCTGTTCACCAGCACCGACCCGACCCGCAGGATGGCGGGCAGCGCCCGGCTGCTCCCGGCCATCCTGCGGATGAAGGCCTTCGTGCACGAGCTCGGCCAGGACGAGGGCGTCGCCGTCGTCGACCTGTTCGCCGCTCCCTGCTTCGACGACCGCCGGCTCTGGGGCGAGGACCGCCTGCACCTGTCGCCCGAGGGCCACCGCCGGGTCGCCGAAGGGGTGTTGGAGGCGCTCGGCCGCCCCGCCGCCTTCGACTGGCGCGCCCCGCTGCCGCCCGCCGCCCCGCCCGGCCGGGCCGAGCGGCTGCGCGCCGACGCCCGTTGGCTGGGCGGTCACCTGGGGCCGTGGATCGGCCGCCGGCTCACCGGGCGCTCCTCCGGCGACGGCCGGCCGCCGAAGCGGGCCGAGCTGCTGCCCTACTCGGCTCCGGACCCGGCTCCGGCTGCGGGCGCGGCGGCGGGCACGGCCGCGGGCTCGTAGACCAGGCTCGCCATCGAGGAGCGGGTGGTCCAGCCGAGCGAGGTGTAGAGCGCCCGGCCGTCCGGGGTGCCGACCAGGACGGCGGTGTCGGCGCCCGCCTCGTGCCCGGCGCTCTGGAGGGTCCGCATCACCAGGGCGCCCAGGCCCCGGCGCCGGTGCTCGGGCGCGGTCAGGATCTGGTCCGGGACGGCCACGGGGCCGGCCAGTCCCGCCTGGCCGCGTGCGGCGAGGTGTCCGGCCTCGGTGCGGACCAGGGTCCGGACGGTCCCGCCCCGGGTCCAGGTGGTCACCGTGTAGCCGGCCGGCACCTCGGGCCGCTCGGCGCTCAGCGGGAGGGTCATCAGGTACCCCGGCTGGTCGAGCCGCCACTGCGGGCCCAGCCAGGGCCGGGCGACGGCGTCCTCGATGAACAGCTTCAGCCAGGTGCCCGGTGCGGTGGTGGCCTCGGCGATCTTGCGGACGTCGGGCTCGGCCGGCTCGGGCAGCACGTGCCGGGCGACGTGGCCGACCACGCCGACGTCGATCGTCCAGCCCCAGGGCTCGTCCACCGCTTCGGCCGCGCCGCGCGAGACGCTCCAGCCGGCGATCCACATCCGGACGAGTTCGTTGATGCTCGGGTCCTGCACTCCTACCCCCGTATGCCATATGCGATGGGCGCGCACCTCGTAATAGGTGCACTGCCAGTTGACACCTTACCGATAGTGGGGCGGGTGTGGCCAGTGCCCAGTAGGCTTGGCAGTTCGACGCACCGGACGGCCGGTGCCCACGCTGGAAGGACCACGCGACGTGCGCGAGACCGAGCCGCCGCAGCACCCCACGGCGGCTCAGCCGACCGAGCTGCGCTCCGACTGCACCAGCTGCTTCGGCCTCTGCTGCGTCGCCCTGCCCTTCGGCGCCGGCACGGACTTCGCCGTCGACAAGGCCGCCGGCAGCGCGTGCCGCAACCTGCAGACCGACTTCACCTGCGGCATCCACGAACGCCTCCGCGACCGGGGCTTCCAGGGCTGCACCGTCTACGACTGCTTCGGCGCCGGGCAGCGCGTCTCCCAGGTCACCTTCGGCGGCCGCAGCTGGCGCGAGGCACCGGCCGACGCCAAGCCCATGTACGACGTCTTCCCGGTGGTGCGCCAGCTCCACGAACTGCTCTGGTACCTCACCGAGGCGCTCGGCTACGCCCCCGCCCGCCCGGTCCACGCCGACCTGCGGCAGGCCCTGGAGGAGACCGACCGGCTCGCCGGCGGCACCCCCGAGGAGATCCTCGCCGTCGACGTCCCCGCCCACCGGCAGCGGGTCAGCGACCTGCTGCTGCGCGCCAGCGAACTCGTCCGCGCCGCCGTCCCCCGCCGCCGTGAACACCGCGGCGCCGACCTCTTCGGCGCCCGTCTGCGCGGCGCCGACCTGCGCGGGGCCAACCTGCGCGGCGCCCTGCTCGTCGCCGCCGACCTCAGCGGCGCCGATCTGCGCCTCGCCGACCTCGTCGGCGCCGACCTGCGCGACGCCGACCTCTCCGGCGCCGACCTCACCGAGGCCCTCTTCCTCACCCAGGCCCAGCTGAACGCGGCCCGCGGCGACGCCACCACCCGCCTGCCGGGTATCCTCACCCGGCCCACCCACTGGCCCGCCACGGCCTCCGCCCCGGTGGCCTCCGCCACCGGCGCGCGCGGCCCCCGCAAGCCGCGCAGCGGCGGCCGTCCGGGCGGCCCGCGCCGCCGCTAGCGGCCGCCCGCCGCGACGACCGGGCCCGCCCGGCAGGTGTCTGCCGGACGGGCCCGGTGCCGTCCGCGGACGGCTCGGTGCCTGGTGCTAACAGCTGTGCGCGGCGTCGGGGCGCTTCGCCGCGATGTACGGCTTGCCCATGTGCGCCACGACGTCGGCCGGGCAGGTCTTGATCCAGTTGGTGCCCGCGGCGTGGTTCTTGACCTTGGCGTCGCTGCAGTACTCGACGCGGTCGGCGGTCTTGAAGCACTGGTAGCCGGGGTACCCCGCCGCCGAGGCGGTGTTGACGCCGGCGAACAGGCCGGCCGCGGCCAGCAGGGCGACGGGCAGAACGGAACGCATCCTCATGGTTTTCTCCCGTTGGTTCGTCTGGGCAGTGGCCCGATCCTGGCAGCGCGGCGGAGGCGGGGGCAACGCGACATGACATGTTTAGGTCAACCTGTGTTCGAGTGAACTCCCTTCACCTTCTTGGCCGTTGACGGTCCGTCGGGCGAGGTCAGGTCGTGAGCAGGCGGGATCGGAGGGCGGCTGTCCGGGCGGGGGAGAAGCCGAGGGCGCCGGTGGCGTAGCCCTCGACCGAGCCGTGGCGGGCGGTCAGGTCGGCGAGGGCGAGGCGGATGACCGTCTCGGGGGCGCGTCCGTAGCCGGGCCAGCGGAGGGTGCGGCCCGGGTGGGCGGCGTGCCATTCGGCGACGAGGTGCGGAGTGGCCAGCTCGGTGAGGGCGAAGTCGGCGGCGACGTCGTCCTCGGAGACGCCGAGCAGGGTGAGGACCAGGGCGGCGATGAGCCCGGTGCGGTCCTTGCCGGAGGCGCAGTGGAAGACCACGGGCTCATCGGCGGCGGCGATCACCTCCAGGGCCTCGCGGATCTCCTCCACCCCGTCCTCGGTGACCTCGGCGAAGCGGTCGGCGAGGTAGCGCCAGGGGTCGACGTCCGGGTCGATCTCGGCCTGGTCGTAGGTGCGGTGCTCGATCGAGAGGTTGTGGTAGACGAGCCCTTCGTAGTCGGGCACCCGGCCCTTGGCGGCGATCTCCCAGGGGTAGCGGAGGTCGATCACGGTGCGCACGCCGAGGGCCTGGAGCCGGTCGAGGTCGGCGGGCGAGGTGAGCTTGCCGAGCGAGTCGGAGCGGTAGAGCAGGCCTCGGCGGACGGACCGGCCGTCGGCGGCGGGGTGGCCGCCCAGGTCGCGGAAGTTGTGCAGCCGTTCGAAGCTGAGCTGACGCGTTGTCATGCGCGGCACTCTAACCAGTGGGGCCCGGGTGCCCGGTGGGGCCTCCGTGCTGGGTGGGGCCTCAGCGCCCGGTGGGGCCCGGGTGCCCGGCGCCTTCGTAGCCGGCGGTGAGGAGTTCGAAGGCGCGGTCGGCGTTGGTGGTGGCCTCGAAGTGGAGTTCGTCGGCGGTCCGGCCGTCGTCCCGGATCCGGTGCCAGTTGTGTTCGGCGAGGACCCGCTGGGTGGCGGTGACCTGGGCGGCGAGGAGGGGGGCGGTGAGGCGCCGGGGCGGGGCCAGGTCGGGGGCCTCGTGCAACGCCCGGGCGAGGGACTGTTCGGCGCGGGCGAGGTATTCGGCGCCCCGGGCCTTCAGGCTCGGCGTGGAGTACACCAGATCGCTGAACGCCAGGACCCGGGGGTCGTCGTTGAGCCCGGTGATGGGGTCGCGCCGGGCGAGCCCGTCCAGGAAGTCCCGGTGCAGGGCGGCCAGCACCGTTTCGCCGGCCGCCCGGCCGCGGACCGCGCCGGCGGCCTGGTCCTGGTGGTCGGCGAAGCGGTGGACGACCAGGTCCTCCTTGGTGGAGAAGTAGCTGAACAGCGTCGGCTTCGACACCTCGGCGGCGGCCGCGACGTCCGCCACCGAGACCGGGTCGAAGCCGTGCTCCAGGAAGAGCGCGATCGCGGCCTCGGAGATCGACCGTCGCGTCCGTTCCTTCTTCCGTTCCCGCAGTCCGCTCATGGCGTCAGGCTAGCAGCAGGCCTTGACTCGGGCAGATTTCTGACCCGGTATGACATTTACCCCGGGTGGGATGTCGCCTGCTGCCCGCCATCAGCTGCTCAGGAGTTCAGGAGTTCAGGAGTTCAGGAGCTCAGCGAGTCCAGGATGCGGCGGATCGACTCCACCACCGGGGCGCCGGCGGCGGCGAGGGCGGCGACGCCGGAGATGTTGCGCAGGGCGCGGCGCAGGGTGGCGGGCGGGGTGGCCTGCCCGCCACCGAGGTCCGCCAGCGACTCGTCCAGCACCTCGCGGTCCTCGGCCGGCACCTGCTCGCGCAACTGGCGTACGGCGGCGATGAGTTCACGCATCGCGGCCTGCGGGTCGGCCGGGCCCTGGTGCTTGATGATGCCGATGTTGTGGTCGCCGTGCTGGGTGACCGAGTCC
Source organism: Kitasatospora sp. NPDC088160 (assembly GCF_044741445.1). Taxonomy (NCBI): domain Bacteria; kingdom Bacillati; phylum Actinomycetota; class Actinomycetes; order Kitasatosporales; family Streptomycetaceae; genus Kitasatospora; species Kitasatospora sp. NPDC088160. The sequence goes on from NZ_JBIUSS010000022.1 coordinate 168,531, forward strand.
CCGAAGTGGATGCCGCCGCTCACAGACTGACCTTCTTTCCGGTGTTGTGGTCGCCGTACTGGTTGATCTGGTCGCCGATGTGGACGTTCTCCACCTGGAGCGCGAACTCGGCCAGCGGGTTGTCGATCGCTTCCATGATCAGCTGGATCAGGTTGCCGACCTGCTGGGCGTCGTGGCTGACCACCGCCGTGTTCGAGGAGCTGGAGGTCTCGATGATCAGCTGGTAGACCGTGCGCATCTGCAGCCGCTTGACCAGCCGGTAGAGGCTGGCCGCGAAGAGCGCGAGCGCCACCAGGCCGATCACGTTCTTGGTCGTCTCCTGGTTCGCGCCGCGCCCGAGCAGCGAACCGAGGAGGGCGGTGGCCACCAGCAGGCCGATCACCTGCCGGGAGAACCGGATGATCACCCGCGTGCGCTTGGGCGGCAGCAGCTGGAACCGCCGGGCCCGGGCGATGTTGTGGAGCGGATAGGCGTCGCCGCCCACCCACAGCACCCGCCGGCTGACTCTGACGTCGATCACACTGCTTCTGCGTGCCAAGTTGTCCCCCTACCCGTAGTGGCGGGGAGAACCATAGCAACGGCCGCCGACGGCGCCGACGGGAGTGCCGCCCCGCTGGTCAGGCGGCGGTGCGCGGTCAGCATCAGGGCCCGGTCGGCAGCGGGCCCGGTCAGGTGCTGCGGTCGGCGAGCACCTCGCGGACGACGTGACGGGCGTTGGCGGTGAGGCCCGGATTGGTGTGACGGTAGTAGGGGATCGTCACCAGCGCGATGGAGAAGGCCCAGGCACGGCCGCGGGCCCACGTGGCGTCATCGGCGTGGAGTGCGGCGCGGAAGGCGGGGCGGGCCGAGGCGGGCAGCAGGTTCCAGGCGACGATCAGGTCAGCGGTGGGGTCGCCGACGCCCATCAGGCCGAAGTCGAGGACGGCGCCGAGCCGGCCGGACCGGTCGAGCAGGAGGTTCCCGGGGGTGAGGTCGCCGTGCATCCAGGAGGGCGGGCCGGCGTACTCGGAGAGGCGAAGCGCCTTGTCCCACAGGGCGGTTGCGGCGTGGGTGTCGACCGCTCCGGCGAGTTGGGCGATGGCCGCGCGGGTGGCGCCGTCGCGGGAGGCGAGCGGGACGCTGCGGTGGCCCGCCGGGCCGCCGGCCGGGTTGACGGCGCGCAGGGCGTTGACGAAGGCGGCGAGGTCACGGGCGAGCGCGCCGGGAGCGGCGAGGGCGCCGACGACCGGGTTGGCGCCCTCGAACCAGCGGAGCACCGACCACTCCCAGGGGTAGCCGGCGGCGGGCCGGCCGACCGCGAGCGGAGCGGGTATCGGCCGCGGCAGTCGGGGGGCCAGCGCGGGCAGCCACTGCTTCTCGCGGCGGACGTCCCCGGCCGCCCATTCCACCCGGGGTAGCCGGACGGCGAGTTCGGGCCCGAGGCGGAACATCGCGTTGTCCGTCCCGGTGGAGGGGACCGGCGTGACCGGCAGCCCGACCCAGTCCGGGAACTGGGCGGAGATCAACCGCCGTACCAGGGCCGCGTCGATGACCAGTCCGTCGGGGTGCATCCGGGTGGCAGCGCACATGCCCGGCAGCGTACAGCGCGGATCGGTGCCCTTCAGCGGATTCCCGGAATGCGTACGGCCGGCCTCAGCTCAGCGTGACCCGCACGCCGATCGTCCCGCCCCTGCCGAAGCGCAGCACGTTCGCGGTCAGCGCGATCGCGCACAGCAGCCCGTACTTGCGGCGCAGCAGCTTCCGGTAGGCGGGCGCGCGGCCGGGGTCGAGGACGGCGGTGGCCGGGACCTGCTCGCCGAGCAGGGTGCCGCGGATGTCGCTCGGCCCGACCAGCACGTCGGAGCGGTTGCGCAGCCGCTTGACCTTGCCGGTGCGGGTGACGGTGGTGAAGACCAGCGCGTCGCCGTCGCGCGCCACCCAGACCGGGGTGGGCACGGGGGTGCCGTTCTTGCGGTGGGTGGTGAACAGCAGGTACTTGGCGGCGGCGAGTTCGCTCAGCCGGGCGGCGGCGTCCGGCGCGCGGGAGGCGTCCAGTGCGGGGGAGGTGTCCATGCGCGTCAGCGTAGGAAGGCGCAACGGGGCACTGCTTGAGTCTGGTTGGGGCCGCGGGCGGAGGGCGCCACGCCCGGGCGCCCCGGGCGCGGCCGGGAGCTGTCCCCGGTACCTGCCAGAATGCAGGGCGTACGGCGAAAGCACTGAAGGAGAAGGTGACCGGCTTCGTGACCACGCCAGTCGAACAGGTGGCCCGGCAGGCCCAGCAGGCGATCGAGCGCAAGATCGCCGAGGAACTGGGCGTTCGCGACGGGCAGGTGAAGTCCGCCGTCGAGCTGCTCGACGGCGGCGCGACCGTGCCCTTCGTGGCCCGCTACCGCAAGGAGGTCACCGGCTCCCTGGACGACGCCCAGCTGCGCACCCTGGAGGAGCGGCTGCGCTACCTGCGCGAGCTGGAGGAGCGCCGGGCGGCCGTCCTGGAGTCGATCGAGGCCCAGGGCAAGCTGGACGACGCGCTGCGCGCGCAGGTGCTGGCCGCCGATTCCAAGGCCCGGCTGGAGGACATCTACCTGCCGTTCAAGCCGAAGCGGCGCACCAAGGCGCAGATCGCCCGCGAGGCGGGCCTGGAGCCGCTCGCCGAGACGCTGCTCGCCGATCCCTCGCAGGATCCGGCGGCGCTGGCCGCCCGGTTCCTGAACGAGTCCGTCGCCGAGCCGGCCGCCGCGCTGGAGGGCGCCCGGGCGATCCTGGTGGAGCGCTTCGGCGAGGACGCCGACCTGGTCGGTTCGCTGCGCGAGCGGATGTGGACCAGGGGCCGGCTGGTGGCCACCGTGCGTGGCGGCAAGGAGCAGGACGGCGCCAAGTTCGCCGACTACTTCGACTTCGCCGAGCCGTACACCAAGCTCCCCTCGCACCGCATCCTGGCGATGCTGCGCGGTGAGAAGGAGGAGGTGCTGGACCTCGACCTCTCGCCGTACGACGGTGAGGAGGGCGATCTGCCCGGCGAGAACGACTACGAGCGGCGGATCGCCGCCCGCTTCGGCATCGCCGACCACGGCCGCCCGGCCGACAAGTGGCTGGGCGACACCGTCCGTTGGGCCTGGCGCACCCGCGTCCTGGTCCGGCTCGGCATCGACCTGCGGTCGCGGCTGCGGGCCGAGGCGGAGGAGGAGGCGGTGCGCGTCTTTGCCGCCAACCTGCGCGATCTGCTGCTGGCCGCGCCGGCCGGCACCCGCGCCACCATGGGCCTGGACCCGGGCTTCCGGACGGGGGTGAAGGTCGCGGTGGTGGACGCCACCGGCAAGGTCCTCGCGTACGACACGATCTACCCGCACCAGCCCGCCAACAAGTGGGACGCCGCGCTCGCCTCGCTGGCCGCGCTGGCGAAGAAGCACGACGTCGACCTGGTGGCGATCGGCAACGGCACCGCCTCCCGGGAGACGGACAAGCTCGCCGAGGACCTGCTCAAGCGCCACCCCGAGCTGAAGCTCACCAAGGCGATGGTCAGCGAGGCGGGCGCCTCGGTCTACTCGGCCTCCGCCTTCGCCTCGCAGGAGCTGCCGGAGCTGGACGTGTCGATCCGCGGCGCGGTCTCGATCGCCCGCCGCCTCCAGGACCCGCTGGCCGAACTGGTCAAGATCGACCCGAAGTCGATCGGGGTCGGCCAGTACCAGCACGACCTGAGCGAGGTGAAGCTCTCCCGCTCGCTGGACGCGGTGGTCGAGGACTGCGTCAACGCCGTGGGCGTGGACGTCAACACCGCCTCGGCGCCGCTGCTGACCCGGGTCTCCGGCATCACCGGCACGCTCGCCGACAACATCGTGGCCCACCGCGACGCCAACGGCCCGTTCCGCACCCGCCGGCAGCTCAAGGACGTCTCCCGGCTGGGCCCGAAGGCCTTCGAGCAGTGCGCGGGCTTCCTGCGCATCCCCGACGGCGACGACCCGCTGGACGCCTCCAGCGTGCACCCCGAGGCGTACCCGGTGGTGCGCCGGATCCTGGCGTCCACCGGCGGGGAGCTGAGCGGGCTGATCGGCAACGGCGAACGGCTGCGGGCCCTGCGACCGGGCGACTTCGCCGACGAGGTCTTCGGCATCCCGACCGTCACCGACATCCTCGGCGAGCTGGACAAGCCCGGCCGCGACCCGCGCCCGGCGTTCCGCACCGCGACCTTCAAGGAGGGCGTCGACAAGATCGGCGACCTGGAGGTCGGGATGGTGCTGGAGGGCGTGGTCACCAATGTGGCCGCGTTCGGCGCCTTCGTCGACGTGGGCGTCCACCAGGACGGGCTGGTGCACGTCTCGGCGCTGTCGAGGACCTTCGTCAAGGATCCGCGCGAGGTGGTCAAGCCGGGCGACATCGTGAAGGTCCGGGTCGTCTCGGTGGACGTGCCGCGCAAGCGCATCGGGCTGACCCTGCGGCTGGACGACGAGGTCGGTCGCGACCGGGGCGGCGACCGCGGTGACCGGGGCGAGCGCGGCGAGCGTGGTGGCGACCGTGGCCGGGGCGGCGAGCGCGGCGACCGGCAGGCCCGCCCGCCGCGCCAGGAGCGCCGGGGCGGCGGCCAGGACCGGCGCGGCCAGGGCGGCGGCTCCGGCGGTTCGGGCGGTTCGGGCGGCGGCGCGCCGCTGGCGAACAGCGCGATGGCGGACGCGCTGCGCCGGGCGGGCCTGACCGGCGGCGACGCCTCGGGTGACCGCCGCTCCGGGCGGCGCTGAGCGGTTGAGGCGCTGAGCGGCTGAGCGGCTGAGCGGTTGAGGTACTGAGGTGCTGAGCGGCTTATCGCCGCGGCCGGGGCCGGGGGACGTCTGCGCGTCCGCCGGCCCCGGCCGCCGTGCGGGTCGGGCTGGGCTGGGCCGGGTCAGGCCAGGAGCTTGTCCTTGGCCTTCTGGTACTCCTCCTCGGAGATGGCGCCCTTCTCCTTCAGGTCCGCCAGTCTCGCCAGGTCGTCGACGTGGCTGCCGCCGCCCCCGGGTGTGCCGGTTCCGGCCGCCTCCCGGATGTAGGCCTTGACGGCGGCCTCGCTCTGCCGGACCTGGGCGGCGTCCCGCTCGCTCATCGACTTCCCGCGGGCGATCACGTAGGCCAGTACACCGATCAGCGGCAGCACGATCACCAGGAGCAGCCAGCCGGCCTTGGCCCAGCCGCCCAGGTCGTGGCTGCGGAAGATGTCCGTGATGATCTTGAACAGCAGGAAGAACCAGAGGATCCAGAGGAACAGCTCCAGCATCGTCCAGAAGATGTTGAGCACCGGGTAGTCCACGGCCAGCATGTTGGTGTCCATGGCCGAGTCATATCATCGCAAAACGGACAATGCTCTCTGCTGTTCGGCCGTTCCGGTGGTCTTCCGGCCCGGCGGGAATATCTCGGAGCGGGGGCTCGGAGGGGCGGGGGATCAGCCCCGCCCGGCCCGCCGCCGCAGCTCCACGGCCAGCCCGATCAGCTCGCCCCACCAGGCGTCGTGCCCGGCCAGCAGCAGCCGCTGCGCCTCGTCCGCCGACACTGCCCGCACCTCGACCACCTGCTCGCCGTCCGCCGGGTTGGTCGGCGTCGAGTCCACCGCGACCTCCGCCCAGCCCCACAGCCACGCCTTCTCCGGGTGTGGCTGCCACGGCCGGTACGGCGTCGGGTCCTCGGTGCGGCAGCGGTGCGCGCCGAGCCAGTCCGGCTCGCCGAGCAGCCGGGCGCCGGCCTCCTCGCGCAGCTCGCGCGCCAGGCAGGTGGCGATGCTCTCGTCCTGCTCCCGGGTGCCGCCGGGCAGGAACCAGTGGTCCCGGTCGTCCCGGCAGAGGACCACCTTGTCGTCCGCGAAGCCCACCAGGTGGATGTTGGTCACCAGCTCGTCCGGCGGCAGCACGGTGGAGAACAGCGCGTCGTACCGGCCCCAGGTCCAGTACTGCGGGGCGTGCAACGCGGGGAAGAGGGTGGCGAGTTCGGCGGATCTGTCGTCGGTGTCCGCCTGGTGCGTGGTGTCAGTCATTCGGTGATCGTAGTGCCGGCCGGGAAACGCCGGGGGGCGCTCGGATGGACGAGTGTGATGTCCGAGGTGGAGATGGCCCGCGGCCGGCGGCGGGCGGCCTCGACCGGCTCGCCGACCCAACTCCCCAGCGAGATCTCGGCGGTGATGCCCGGCCCGAAACCGGCGATCAGGCCGGTGGTGCCGTCGGCCACGCCGCCGTCGGCGAACAGCCGGGCGAGCGCGTCGAAGACGACGGCGCTGGCGATGTTGCCGCGCTCGGTCAGCGTCGCGCGGCTGTACCGGAAGGTGGCCGGCTCCAGGTTGAGGAAGTGGCAGAGGTCGTCGAGGATGCGCGGGCCGCCGGCGTGCACGATGTAGAAGCCCAACCCGGAGACGTCCCAGCCGTGTTCGACGGCCAGGCCGCGCAGCGCCGGGGCGAGCATCTCCATGGTGCCGGGCACCCGCTTGTCCAGCTGGAAGTGGAAGCCGGTGTCCTTGACCCCGTAGGAGATCCAGTTCTCGGTGTCCGGGACGAGGTGCGAGCCGTTGCGCTCGACGTGCACGCCGGTGCCGCCGTGTCCGCGCATCACCACAGCGGCGACGGCGTCCCCGAACAGGCCGTTGGAGAGCAGCGAGCCGACGCCGAGGTCGGTCGGCTGGTAGCAGAGCGAGCAGAACTCGCAGGAGACGATCAGCACGTTGGCGCCCGGGTAGGCGCGGCAGAAGTCGTGCGCGCGGTTGACGGCGGCGCCGCCGGCCGCGCAGCCGAGCTGGGCGATCGGCATCTGGCGGGTGTCGGAGCGGAAGCCCAGGGCGTTGATCAGCCAGGCGGTCAGCGACGGCATCATGAAGCCGGTGCAGGACACGTAGATGATCAGGTCGATGTCCCGGGCGCCCAACTCGGCGTGCCCCAAAGCCCGTTCGACCACCTCGGGGACGCGGAGCTTGGCCTCCCGCTCGTAGACCGCGTTGCGGGCGGTGAAGCCCGGGTGGGTGAGGGTCTGCTCGATCGGCTGGACCAGGTGCCTGGTCCGCACCCCGGTGTTCTCGATCAGCCGCAGGGCGAGGCCGAGTTGCGGGTGGCCGGCGTGCAGGCTGCGGGCCAGGTCGAGGGTCTGGTCGAGGGTGATGACGTTCTCGGGTACGGCGACGGCAGGGCGGCAGAGTGTTGCCATGGTGCGGGTCTCCCCTGGGTGGCCTGGCCGGGCGGGCTGGCGAGCGGCCCGGGCAGGCGGCCTACGGATGCGTCGGACGGGCGCCGTGCGGTGCTCCGTGGCGGAGGCGGCGGCGCGGGGAGGAGGTCACCAGGCGAGCGGCAGGGTGCGGGGGTAGCGCCAGATCGACCCGGTGTGCCAGTCGAGTTCGGACGGCGGGACGGCGAGCCGCAGGCCGGGGAATCGCCGCAGCAGGGTGCCGATGGCGACCTGGAGCTCCATCCGGGCCAGGTGCGCGCCGAGGCAGTGGTGCTGGCCGTGGCCGAAGGCCATGTGGGTGGGGGCGCCGCGGTCGAGGTCGAGTTCGTCGGGGCGCTCGTACATCGCCGGGTCGCGGTTGGCGGTGAGGTAGGAGACGTGGACGGCCTCGCCGGCCCGGATCAGCGCGCCGCCCAGCTCGACGTCCTCGGTGGCGACCCGGGCGATGCCGACGCCCTGGCGGAACGGGATGAAGCGCAGCAGCTCCTCCAGCCCGCGCGGCAGCAGTTCGGGCTGGGCGCGCAGCTTGGCGAGCTGTTCGGGGTGGGTGAGCAGGGTGTAGGTGATGTTGCTGAGCTGGTAGGTGCTGGTGTCGTGGCCGGTGACCAGCAGGACCATCGCCATGACGGCCAGCTCCTGGTCGTCCAGCAGTTCGTCGCCGTCGCGGGCGGTGGCGAGGGAGCTGATCAGGTCCTCGCCGGGGTGGGCGCGGCGGGCGGCGGTCAGCTCGGTGAAGTAGCCGCGCAGCGCGGCCTTGGCGGCTTCCTGGCCGGCCCGGCTGCCGGGGCCCATCGTCATCATGGCGACGGCGTGGCCGCGCAGTTCGGCGCGGTCCTGCTCGGGGATGTCCAGCAGCTCGCAGATGGTGGTGAGCGGGAGCCGGCTGGAGAGGAAGTGCACCAGGTCGGCGGGGGAGCCGTGTTCGGCCATCTCGTCGAGGTAGCCGTCGACGATCCGCTGGGTGGCCGGGCGCATCCGCTCGACCTGGCGGTTGGTGAAGCCCTGGGCGACGAGGCGGCGCAGCCGGTTGTGGGCCGGCGGGTCCATCAGGTTGATCGCCTCGGCCTGGGCGATCGGGGCGGGCGTCATCCGGGGCAGGTCGCGCCCGATGCCGGCGGCGCGGCTGAACCGCCGGTCGGTGGTGACGATCCGGACGTCCTCGTAGCGGGTGGCCAGCCAGGCCTCGCCCTCGCCGTGCGGCAGTCGGATCCTGGCGATCGGGGCCTCGGTGAGCAGCCGCTTGAGGAGCGGGTCGAACTCCAGGCCGTCGGTGTGGTTGAAGGGGCAGTCCCACACGGGGGCGGAGGTAGTCACGGGCCTGTCCAAATGTCTTGGAAATGCCGCCCGAACGGTCATTTCTCGTTCGGGCGCGGACAGAGAGATGTTCCCCCATGAACTGGCAAAAATGTGAATCAGACCGGGAGTTAGCTCTAACGAGTTAGATAGCTGATTGTCATGCGAATCAAAGGAGTTGACTGAGCATCAATTGGAACCTCCCCCCGGCGAGACCAACCCGGTCTCGTACGCGAGGACGACCGCCTGGGCCCGGTCGCGCAGGTCGAGCTTGGCGAAGATCCGGGCGACGTGCGTCTTCACCGTCGACTCGCTGAGCGTCAGTTCGGCCGCCAACTCGGTGTTGGACAGCCCGCGTCCGAGCAGCGCCAGCACCTCCGCCTCGCGCGGGGTGAGCGGGGCGAGGTTTCGGTGCAGCGGCGGGCCGTCGGTGCCGGGGGCGGGACGCGGGGCGCCGGCCGCGAAGCGTTCGACCAGCCGCCGGGTGATCGAGGGGGCGAGCAGGGCGTCCCCGGTGTCCACCAGGCGCACGGCGGCGGCGAGATGGGCGGAGGTGACGTCCTTCAGCAGGAAGCCGCTGGCCCCGGCGGCGAGGGCGGCGTAGACGTAGTGGTCGAGGTCGAAGGTGGTCAGCATGATCACCCGGCAGCCGGGCGCCCGGGCGAGGATCCGGCGGGCGGCCTCCAGGCCGTCCATGCCGGGCATCCGGATGTCCAGCAGCGCGACGTCCGGCCGGTGCGCGACGGCGGCCGCCACCGCCTCGGCGCCGTCGGCGGCCTCGGCGACCACGTCGATGCCGCGCGCGGTGAGGATCATCCGGAAGCCGGTGCGGACGAGCTCCTGGTCGTCGGCGATCACCACCCGGGGGCGGCGCTCCCGCTCCGGCTGCTGCTCCGGCCCCCGCTCCGCCTCGGCCCCGGTCACGGCCGGTCCAGCGGGATGCGGGCGCGGACCCGGTAGCCGCCGCCGAGCCGGCGCCGGGCGTCGAGGTCGCCGCCGTACACGGCGACGCGCTCGCGCAGGCCGAGCAGCCCGCGCCCGGCGCCGTCGGCCGGCCGGGCGGGCTGCGCGGGCGCGGCATCGGCGGGCCGCGCGGGCGCGGCGTGGGCGCCCGCCAGCACGCTCGGCCCGCTGTTGAGCACTTCCACCCGCAGGTAGTGGTCCGCGTAGCGCACCGTCACCTCGGCCGTCACCCCGTCCCCGTGTTTGAGCGCGTTGGTCAGTGCCTCCTGGATGATCCGGTACGCCGTCACGTCGACGCCGCCGGGCAGCGGTCTCGGCTCGCCCGAGATCCGCACCTCCACCGGCAGCCCGGCGAAGGCGAACCGGTCGATCAGCGGCCCGAGGCGGCTCAGGCTGGGCTGCGGCGCGAAACCGTCCGCCTCCTCCCCGGTGCCGTCGGCGGCCGGGGCGAGCAGTCCGAGCAGGTGCCGCAGCTCGGTCATCGCGTCGCGCCCGGCGGCCTCGACGGCTCCCATCGCCGCCGCCGCCTCCCCGGGCATGGTGGCGATCACCTCGCGCGCGGCCCCGGCCTGGACCACCATCAGACTCACGTTGTGGCTGACGATGTCGTGCAACTCGGCCGCGATGCGCGCCCGTTCGGCTTCCACGGCGGTACGGGCGGCGCTCTCCCGCTCCCGTTCCAGCAGCCAGCCGCGCTCGCCGATGGCCGCCCGGTGCAGCCGCCGCGCCCGGGCGAGCGCGACGCCCAGCCAGCCGGCCGCCGCGACCGCCGTACCCGCCACCGCCGCACTCGCCACCGCTACGGCGGCCCAGTTCGTCCCCGTTCCCCACACGCCGCCAGTTTCCCAGTCCAGGCCATGATCGACATCATCCGGGGGTGCCGCCCACGTACATCCCGGGTACTACGGCCGCCCCGGCTACACCCCGGGTGGGACGCCGGGCCCGGGGGCCCGCGCCTACCGTCGTCCACCATGAGCAACGACCACGACGGGACCACCCCGCCGGACGACGCGCAGGCCGTCGTCGAGCTGACCGGGGTCCACAAGGAGTTCGGCGACGCCAAGGCGCTCGACGGCGTCGACCTGCGGATCCGGGCGGGCGAGGCGGTCGCCGTGATGGGCCCCTCCGGGTGCGGCAAGTCCACCCTGCTGAACATGGTCGCCGGGCTGGACCGGCCGACCTCCGGCACCGTCCGGGTGCACGGCCAGGACCTCGGGCGGCTGAACGAGACCGGGCTGGCCCTGTTCCGCCGCCGCCACATCGGCATGATCTTCCAGTTCTTCAACCTGATCGACGACCTGCCCGCCCTCGACAACGTCGCCCTGGCCGCCCAGCTGACCGGCACCGCGGCCCGCCAGGCGCGCCGCCGCGCCCTGGAACTGCTGGACGAACTCGGCGTCGCGCACCGCAAGGACACCTACCCGGCCGCACTCAGCGGCGGCGAGCGCCAGCGGGTCGCGGTGGCCCGGGCCCTGATGAACCGCCCGGCGCTGCTGCTCGCGGACGAGCCGACCGGCGCACTGGACAGCCGCTCCGGCGAGCAGGTGATGGACCTGCTGATCGACCTCAACCAGATCGGCCAGACCCTGCTGATCGTCACCCACGACCCCGACCTGGCCACCCGCTGCGCCAGCCGCCTGGTCGAGGTCGCGGACGGCAAGGTGGCGCGCGAGCGGGCCCTGGAGGCGTCCGCATGACCGGCGCCGTGTGGCGGGCGTCCCGGGCGGCCGTGAAGCGCCGCCGGGTGCAGACCTTCGTGATCGGCCTGGTCGTCTTCTGCTCCACCACGACCGTGCTGCTCGCCCTCGCGGTGATCAGCGCCGCCCGGGCGCCCTTCGACGACGCCTTCGCTGCCGAGCGCGGCGCCCACGTCGTCGCGGCCTTCGACCCGGCCAGGGCCTCGGCGGAGCAACTGGCCGCCACCGCCCACCGGCCGGGCGTGGAGGCCGCCGCCGGGCCGTTCGACCAGGCCGTGGTGGAGATCCCCACCGACTGGGTCGGTCGCCCGCCGGGCCCGCTGACCCTGGTCGGCCGGGCCGATCCGGCCGGGCCGGTGGACCGGGTGCGGCTGCTCGGCGGCCGCTGGGCCACGGCGCCCGGCGAGGTGGTCATCCAGCAACCGGGCGGCGGCACCGCGACGACGTTCCTCGGCACCTCGCTCACCACCGCCACCGGGCTGAAGCTCACCATCGTCGGCTTCGCCGGCAGCATGAGCCAGTCCGCCGGCGGCTGGGTCGTCCCCGAGCAGGCGGCCGCCCTGCACCCCACTGGCCGCCAGATGCTCTACCGCTTCGCCGACGCGGACACCGAGCAGCAGCTGACCGCCTCCCTCGGCGCGGCCACCGAGGGCCTGCCCGAGGACGCGCTCGCCAGCGCGCAGTCGTACCTGGTGCTCAAGCAGGCCTTCTCCGCCGGCGCCGACGCCTACCTCCCGCTGATGACGGTCTTCGGCGTGCTCGGCCTGGTCGTCGCCGCGCTGATCGTCGGCAACGTGGTGAGCGGCGCGGTGGTCTCCGGCTACCGGCACATCGGCGTGCTGAAGTCGATCGGCTTCACCCCGCGCCAGGTGGTCACGGTCTACCTGACCATGGTCTCGGTGCCCGCGGTCGTCGGCACGGTCCTCGGGACGGCGGCCGGCTGGGCGGGGGCATACCCGATCCTCAAGACCGCCTTCAGCGGCATCTCGACCGGCACTGCCGTGATCGAGCCGGCCGGCTGGCTGCCCGCCGCCACCCTGGTCGGCGTCCCGCTGCTGGTCGTCGTCGCCGCGTTCGTCCCGGCCTCGCGCGCCCACCGGCTCTCCGCCGCCCAGGCGATCTCGGCCGGCAGCGCGCCGCGCACCGGGCGCGGGCTGAAGGTCCAGCGCCGGCTGAGCGGCACCCGGCTGCCGCGCGCCGTCAGCCTCGGCCTCGGCCAGCCCTTCGCCCGCCCGGGCCGGACGGCGCTGACCATGGCGGCGATCGTGCTCGGCGTGGTCACCGTGACGGTCACCACCGGCCTGAGCAGCACCCTGGCCAGGAGCATGGCCCCGGCCGACGACAAGACCCACGTCAACGTGCAGACCGGCCACTTCCAGAGCAACCCGACCGAGCCGCGGCTGACCCCGGCCCAGACCGAGGCGATGCTGCGCGCCACCCCCGGAGCCGCGCAGGTCGTCACCCGGGGGCTGGTCCGGGTGGGCGTGGTCGGCCACACCCAGCCCGTCTTCATGGACTTCTACGGCGGCGACGACATCGCGGCCACCAGGTGGCTGCGGGTGGTCAAGGGCCGCCCGGCGACCGGGCCGGACGAGGTCCAGGCCGGGCCGGCCTTCCTCGACCAGCGCGGGCTCAAGCTCGGCGACCGGATCACCCTGACCCTGGAGGGCCGACAGCTGGCCGTCACCATCGTCGGCGAGGAGATCCAGGGCAACGCGAACGCGATCACCTCCAACGACGCCACCCGGGCCGAGCTCACCCCCGACCCGCACACGGTCGAGTACGACGTGCGGCTCGCCGACGGCGCCGACACCGCGGCCTACCGGAAGGCGGTCACGGACGCCGACCCGAGCCTGGCGCCCTCGGTGGTCACCGCGAGTTCGGTGGGGCCCGTCGTCGCGATCCAGACCTTCAGCACGGTCTTCACCGTCCTGTTGTCGGTGGTCGCCTCGCTCGGCGTCTTCAACACCCTGCTGCTCACCATCCGCGAGCGCCGCCGGGACATCGGCATGCTGAAGTCCATCGGCATGACGCCCCGCCAGGTCGTCGCGATGACGGTCACCTCGGTGGCCTGGCAGGGCGCGCTCAGCGGCGTCATCGGCATCCCGGTCGGGATCGTGGTGCACCGGCTGATCGCCGAGAACGTCCGGATCCTGGCCTTCCCGGAGCACATGATCGACGTCTGGGGCGCCCCGTTGCTCGCCGGGCTCGCACTGGCGGGCGTCGCGATCGCCGTCCTCGGCGCCCTCGTCCCGGCCCGCTCGGCGGCCCGGCTGCCGATCGCCGAGGTGCTGCACAACGAGTGAGCGGGGGCGGCGCGCGGTCGGCCCGCGGGCAGCGCACGGCCGGCCGGGCGGTTCGTCGCCCGGCCGTCCGGGTGCCGTCCGGCGGGCCTTCGGCCGCATGGCTGACGCCGGGTCAAGGACCGGCGGTCGAGCGCCTATCATCGCGCCATGGCCACCGCTGAGCTGATCCGCATCGTCTCCCGCTCCTCGCCCATGGCGCTCGCCCAGGTCGAGCGGGTCCGCGCCGAACTCGCCGCCCTGTACCCGGGCCTGCGCACCGAGGTGGTGCCGGTCACCACCTCCGGCGACCGCTGGATGGGCGACCTCGCCCGGCTCGGCGGCAAGGGCGCGTTCACCAAGGAGGTCGACGCCGCGCTGCTCGCCGGGGAGGCCGACGTCGCCGTGCACTGCCTCAAGGACGTGCCCGCCGACCGCCCGCTGCCCGCCGGCACCGTCTTCGCCGCCTACCTGCGCCGCGACGACATCCGCGACGCCCTCGTCCACCCCGGCGGCCTGACCCTCGCCGAACTGCCGCCCGGCACCCGGATCGGCACCTCCTCCGTTCGCCGGGTCGCCCAACTCGCCGCCTCCCACCCGCACCTGGTGTGCGTGCCGATCCGCGGCAACGCCAACAGCCGGCTGGCCAAGCTGGCCGCCGGGGAGGCCGACGCGCTGCTGCTCGCCGTCTCCGGGCTGGAGCGGATCGGCGAGCAGGCGCGGATCACCGAGATCCTGGACCTCGACGCGATGTGCCCGCCGATCGGCGCCGGCATCCTCGTCCTGCAGTGCCGCGAGGACGACGTCGTCACCGTCGACGCGGTCGCCGCGCTCGGCCACCGCGACACCTGGCGCGAGGCGGCGGCCGAGCGGATGTTCCTGCACGTCCTCCAGGGCCACTGCAACAGCCCGATCGCCGGCTACGCCAAGGCCGAACCGGACGGCCGGCTGTCGATGCGCGGCCGGGTCTTCAGCCCGGACGGCAAGCAGGTGTTGGACGCCCACGAGTGGGCCGGCGCGCTCAGCCCCGAGGACCTCGGCACCTCCACGGCGCTGGCACTCAAGCGGCAGGGCGCACAGGAGCTGATCGCGGGCATCCCGCACTGATCTCCGGCTCTGCGACCGCTACCGGAACAGCAGTTCGGCGAAGCGGTCCACCTGGTCCACCTCGGGGGACCAGCAGTACAGCATCACCTCGTCCGCGCCGATGGCCGTGAAGCCGGCCACGGCGGTCCGGATCGCCTCCGGCGTGGTGAGCAGGCCCTCCTCCATCCGGTCGGCACGGCCGCTGGACTCGTAGTACGCACGGATGTTGCGCCGGGCCTGCTCGACCGTCTCCGCCGAGCCGAGGACGGCGTTCGCCTGGGCGACCAGCCGGGGCCGGCCGTCGCGGCCGTGCCGCTGCCAGGACTTCTCGACGTCCTGGAACAGCCCGGCCATCGCCTCCGGCGGCACCCCCGCGCCGAGGAAGCCGTCCCCGAACCGGCCGACCCGGTCCAGCGCGGCCGGGGCGAAGCCGCCGAACAGCACCTCGGGGCCGCCCGGCGTCACCGGCGCGGGCCCGACCGGGCCGACCCCGTCGCCGAACGACTCACCGGCCCAGAGGCGGCGCAGCACCGCCATCCGCTCGTCCAGGAGCCGGCCCCGGCGGCGCGGGTCGATGCCGGCGGCCAGGAAGTCGTCCTCCCGGCCGCCGACGCCGAGGCCGAGCGTGAACCGCCCGCCGGAGAGCAGGTCCAGGGTGGCGGTCTGCTTGGCGAGCAGCGCGGGGACGTGGTGCGGCGCGAGCAGCACCTCGGTCTGCAGGCGGACGCGGGACGTGGCGCCGGCCAGGGCGGCCAGCGTCACCAGCGGCTCGGGGTTGTCGAACACCACCCGGTCCGCCAGGCCCAGCGTGCTGAACGGGCCGGCGTCGGCCCGCCGGGCCCACTCGAACAGCAGGACGGGGTCCTGGAGGGGCAGACCGAGGCCGATCTTGACGGCCTGCGGGGCGGCCTGCGGGGCGGCTTGCGGGGCGGGCTGCGAGGTGGGCTGCGAGGTGGTCTGAGGGTCGGGCTGCATGGGGATCATCCTCCGGAGGGCAGGCCGCATACGGGCGCCGCCCCTCCGCGGGCCCGCGCGCGGTGCGCGGCCCTGCTCCCCGTCCTGCGGCTCGTCGTTCCGGGGAGCGTGCTCGTCGGAGTGCGGCGACGGTGGCGCGAGGTGTTCCCTGGGTCCAACGCCGTTCCCCTCGCGTCCGTGCCTGGAATGATGCCCGGTAATCGCCGGAGAGTTGACGATTGGCCATGCCCGGCGTCCGAAATCGGCTCGCCCGGGGGGCGCGGGAACCGGCAGAGTACCCCCATGACGAGCGCGGGACTGGACGACGACGGCTTCATCGCACGGGAGGGCTCATTGGGCCGGGTGCCCCGGGCGTTCGCACCCGTGGTCGTCGCCGCCCGCACGCTGATCGCCGAGGTCTTCGACCGACCCCGGCTGCACAGTGCCTACCTCTACGGCAGCATCCCGCGCGGCACCGCGATCCCCGAGGTCTCCGATCTCGATCTCCTGCTCGCCCTGAGGCAGGAGCCCTCCGCCGCCGACCGGGCTGATGCCGGTGCGCTCGAAGCCCGGCTCGATGCCTCCTTCCCGCAGGTCAACGGTGTCGGAATCCTCCTGTTCAGCGCCGACACGCTGCTGAGCGAGCTCGAACGTCACGATCTGGGCTGGTTCGTGGCCTGCCTGTGCACCCCTTTGCTCGGTGACGACCTCGCCGCCGGACTGCCCCGCTACCGCCCCACCTCCACGCTCGCCCGCGAGACCAACGGTGATCTCGCCCTTGCCCTCCCGCGCTGGCGCGAGCGGGCGGGCTCGGCCGGTACGCCCGCCGAGCGCCGGGCGCTCAGCCGCGCTGTCGCCCGCCGGATCGTGCGGACGGGCTTCACCCTGGTGATGCCGCGGTGGGGTGGTTGGACCAGCGATCTCACCGAGTCCGCCGGGGCGTTCGCCCGTTACTACCCGGAGCGCGCCGAGCAGATGCGTCTGGCGGCGACCGTGGCCCGTACGCCGACGGCGGACCCGACCGTCCTCAAGGTGCTCACCGAGGACCTCGGGCCGTGGCTGGCGGCCGAGTACATCGCCGTCCACGGGGAGAAGACGCCCCGGACCTGAAATCGGACACGTCCTGTCCTACGCCCGGTGCTCGGGCAGCCAGTGCTGCGCGTAGGCGACGGCGTCGCGGAGGCGGAAGAGGCGGGTGGTGGCGGCGCCGACCGTGGCGTGGCGGACGGCCTTCGGGCGGTCGGCCTCGAAGGCGGTGCCGAGTTCGGCGAAGTCGTCGGCGCAGATGGCCCGGTCGCGGACGGTGAGCCGTTGGCGGCCCTCGGGGGTGAGGGCGGCGAAGGAGATGTCCTCGCTCGGGCCCGGGACGCGGTATTCGGCGAGGTGGAAGCAGGTGCAGGAGCCGAAGTCGACGCCCAGCAGCAGGACCTGGGCGTCGCGGTCCTCCAGCCGGGCGAGCGGGCTGGACTCGCCGAGCAGGCAGTCGAGGGCGTGTCCGTCGGTGGTCTCGGCCGCGCCCGGGCCGAGGGCGGCGAAGGAGGTCTGCGGGTGGGCGCTGCGCCGGGCGCCGGGCCAGGTCCGGACGGTCTCGGGGATGGCGCCCATTCCCAGGGTGGGGCTCACCTGCGGGTCGTACGCGGGCCAGGACGCCCGGATGTCGGGCCACCAGGCCTCCGGCACCGGCGGGTTGGACCAGCCGGCGGGGTCGGAGTTGTCCCCGGTGTGGGTGGGGACGACGAGGGTGCCGGTCGGTTCGAGGGCGTCGAGCAGGGCCTGGACGACGGTGACCGGCCCGCCGGAGACCCAGCCGAGGGAGCGCAGCGAGGAGTGCACGAGCAGCGTGCCGCCGGGTTCGACCCCGGCGGCACGCAGCTCGGCGGCGAGGGACTGGCGGGTGCAGAGGGGGCCGTTGACGCGCATCGGGCCAGCTTGCAGGCCGGTGGGGCCGGTGCGCCAGCGGGTTTTTCCCTCGCCCGGACGCCGCCCGGGTGCCGCCCGGACGCCGCCCGGACGCCGCCCGGTGTCGCCCGGGCGCCGCCTCTGACGCACTGCCAAATTGGTCTCGACCATTTGGTCTTGACCATTGCTTTGGGTTCGGGAGTGGAGGAGGATCACCGCGAAGCGCCGGGCGGCGGACTCCGGCGCTCCTCTTGGAGGGAAGAAGGCACCGGCATGGCAATGCGCAAAGCGGTTTCCACCATGGCCCTTGCTGGACTGCTGGCCGCGGGCGGGCTGATGGCCGCCCCGGCTGCTCAGGCATCCACGAGCGTGACGACCGGATACGTCTATGTCGGCATGTACCCGAGCGGCGCCGCGTGCGACGCCGCGGGCCGGGCCTACGTGGCCCGGGGCGAGGCGGTCAGCTACTTCTGTGATGTCGCCCCGAACACGGCCCGCCTCTCCATCTGGGCCTGAGCCGGGTAGGCGCGCGGGAGCGGCAGGCCGCCGGCCGGGCGGCCTGGCCTTGAAATCCCCGTGATAGTCGACGGTCGCGGAGCAGGAAGTCGGTCCGGCCGACTTCCTGCTCCGTCTGTAGGTGGCCCTGCTCGTCGGTGCTCGTCAGCGCTTGTGAGCGCTCGTCAGTGCTCGTCAGTGCTCGTCCGGGAGGAGCGGGAAGAGGCGGGCCACGGCGGCGACCGGGCGGGCACCGTCAGGGCGGCCGGCCGGGTCGGCCTCGCGGTCGCGGTAGCGGGCCAGCACCTGGCGGACGGCCTCGCCGACGGCGGCCAGTTCGGCGGGGGTCAGGTAGAGGACGGTGCTGAACGCCTCGTCCTGCCGCCAGTCGGCCGGGGCCGTGTCGCGGCGGGCGAGCCAACGCTGGTAGCTCTCGTCCTCCAGGCCGCGCGCGAGGTCCCCGAACTCGTCGGCCGCGGCGGGCTGGTGGGGCTGGTGGGACTGCTGCGGGAGCCGCCAGGGGCGGGCGCGGCCGTCGGTGGCGGGAGCCTCCTCGATGAGGCCGTGGCGGGCCAGCTGCCGGAGGTGGAAGGAGCACAGGCCGGAGCTGTACCCGGTGGCGGCGGCGGCCTCGGTGGAGGTGAGGGCGGCCTTCTCGGCGAGGAGGCCGAGGAGCGCGGTGCGTACGGGGTGCTGGGGGAGGGCGCCGGTGGCGGGCGCGGTGAGGTCTTCGGTGTCTTCGGCGCCTCTGGCATCTTCGGTCACTTTGCAAAGTCTGCTACTTTGCAAAGTCGATGACAAGCCGTCATCCTCGCCGTCGTGTCGACGGTGTCGACGAGGGAGCGCTGATGTCCGAACCGCGTGAACGCCCGACCGTCCTGCGGATCACCGAGGTGGGGGAGGACATCCTCCGCCGCACCTGCCGCCCGGCGACCGGGGAGGACTACGGCAGCGAACGGCTGGCCCGCCTCATCGAGGACATGTTCGCCACCATGCAGGTCGCCGACGGCTGCGGGCTCGCGGCCAACCAGGTGGACGTGGACCTCAGCCTCTTCGTCTACGACTGCCGCGACGACCAGGGCGTCCGGCACGTCGGCCACGTGCTCAACCCGGTCGTCGAGCCCCGCGAGCCCGGCCGCCGGCTGATCGAGGACACCGAAGGCTGCCTCTCCGTCCCCGGCGCCGGCACCGAACTCGCCCGCCCGGCCGAGGTGGTGGTGCACGGCTTCGACCAGTACGGCGCCGCCGTCACCATCGAGGGGACCGGCTACTTCGCCCGCTGCCTCCAGCACGAGACCGACCACCTGAACGGGCAGCTGTACATCGACCGGCTGTCCGGCCGGGACCGTAAGCGCGTCCTGCGCCAGACCGCCGACCGCCGGGAGGACGTCTTCGCTCAGCGGGCCCAGCGCGCGGCCCGGGTGGCCCGGTCGTCGGCCCGCTGACCGCTGACCGCGCCCGACCAGGGCCTCGGCCGGCTGGCGCACCGGAGGCGCCCGTGAGGGCTGTCGGCGCGAACTGGTGTTCAGTAGCATGAAGTCGCCAACGCCCGTGGCTCCGAGGGGACGAGTGACTGTCGAGTGCCTACCGTGACCGCAAGCAGCCTGGCCTTCGACGTCGTCGACATCGACGTGGACGCCGATCTCACGCTGGGCCCCGACACCGCCGAGGACCGGCCCTTCCGCCAGGTCGGCCGGACGGACTTCGACCTGGACAGCCCGATCCTGACGGAGCCCGCGCCGCAGATCACCCAGATGGACTTCGAGGTGGACGCCCCGGGCCTGATGGATCCCCCGCCGCAGGTCGTCCAGATGGACTTCGCCGTCGATATCGCCTGACGCCGCCGACACCGACTGACGCCGCCCGATGGACCCGAACCGCCCGTACGGCCGCCCCTTCGACCGCTTTCCGACCCGCCGCGAGCACGAGGACCGCTGGGCGGAGCTGGCCCGGGCCATCGCCGCCGCCCCCGGGCCGGACCGCCCCGGGCTGGACGGTGGGCACGCCGAACCAGCCACGCCCAAGGGCGAGTTGACCGTCCTCGGCTCCGGCATCGAGGCGGCCGGGTTCACCCGCGCCGACGAGCGGCTGCTGCGCGAGGCGGACCACGTCTTCCACTGCGTCGCCGACCCGGTGACGGTGGTGCGGATCAAGGCCTGGCGGCCCGACTCCTACGACCTCGGCGTCCTCTACGACGACGCCAAGGACCGCTATCTGACGTACGTGCAGATGTCCGAGGCGATCCTGCACTTCGTCCGGGCCGGGCGGCGGGTGGCGGCGGTCTTCTACGGCCACCCGGGCGTGTTCGTCCTCTCCAGCCACCGCGCCGTCCGGATCGCCCGCCGCGAGGGCCACGCGGCCGTGATGCGGCCGGGGATCAGCGCGCTGGACGTCCTGTGCGCCGACCTCGGCGTGGACCCGAGCAGCCCCGGAATGCAGACCTTCGAGGCCTCGGACCTGCTGATCCGCGGCCGGCGGATCGACCCGGGCCTGCACCTGGTGCTCTGGCAGGTCGGGCTGGTCGGCGAACTCGGCTACCAGCGGACCGGGTTCTTCAACCACCGGCTGCCCGTCCTGGTCGACCGGCTGGAGGAGGTCTACGGCCCGGACCACGCCGTGGTCAACTACATCGGCGCCCGCTACCGGGGCACCGCCCCCGTCACCGACCGGCACACCGTCGCCGGGCTCCGGGACCGGGCCGTGCAGCGGACCGTCACCAGCGCCTCCACCTGGTACCTCCCGCCGGCCGTCGCCGCCCCGGCCGATCCGCGGATGCTCGAACGGCTGGGCCTGATCCGGCCCGGCCAGACCGTGCGGCCGCCCACCGGCCCGGTCCGGACGGTCGACGACTACGGGCCGCGCGAACTCGCCGCCCTCGACGGCTTCACGGACTTCCACGTCCCCGGCGGCTACCACTGGCAGGAGGACACGCCCGCCGCCCGCTTCGTCCTCGCCCTGGGGGAGGACGGCGCCCTGCGCGAACGCTTCGTCCGGGAGCCCGAGGCAGCGGTGGCGTCCTGGGCGCCGCCGGATCTCGCCGACGCCGAACGCGCCCTGCTGGCCCGCCGCGAGGACGCGGCCATGCAGGCCGCCGCCAAGGGCCGCTACCGGCGGCCGACCCCGGAGGCGGCGCGGCGGCTGCGCGCCCTGCTCACCCGCAAGTCGGAGGCGCGCGCGCTGCTCCGGTCGGTGCGCGACGGCGGGCCCGGGGGTGGTCTTGGAGGCGATGGGAGCAACATTCGGCGGGACCTGGACACCGTCCTCGCCGAGGCCCTGTACCCGTGGACGGGCCTCTACGGCACGCCGGACGGCGACCTCGACGTCTACGTCCTGGGCCGCGCCACCGACCCGCCCCGCCACCGGATCCACGTCAACGGCCAGCGGATCACCGCCCCGCGTCACGACCACGGCGTGCTGCGCTGGCGGGTCGAGGACGGCAACGACTGCGGCGGCGAACTGCGCACCGAGGTCGGCCGGGACGGGCGGCGCCGGCTGGTCGGCGCGGTGTGGCCCGCCGGGCGGGTGGCGTCGGCGGAGTTCTCGGTGCAGCTCGCCGAGTACGTCCTGCCGGACGTGCCTCCGCTCGCCGACCTGGTCGGCGACTATCGGGCGGCGGACGAGGCCGGGCGCGAACTGGTCGTCTCCGTCGGTCCGGGCGGGAACGGCCCGGCGCTGCGGGTCCGCGTCACGGTCGACGGCGTGCCCACGACGGTCGCCGTCGTGGTCGGCCCGGCGGGCTTCGAGGTGGACGGCGTCGCCGTCCCCTACGCCCGGGCCGTGGCGGCACCGGCCGTGCCGCCGTATCTGTACGGCTGCTACCGGGTGCGGCTGCCGGGTGGCCGCGGCGCGCAGCTGCGGGTGGCCGAGGACGGCGTCGCCCTCGACGAACAGCCGATCCGCCACGCGGAGTTCACCGGCAAGCGCCTCACCTGGCGCGACGGCCCCGCACCGCTGCCGTCCGCCGAACTGACCCTGCTGCTCGACCCGATCACCCTGCACCCGATGCTCACCGGCACCGGCCGCGCTCCTGGCGGCCCGATCCTCACCGACACCGGCACCGACACCGGCACCGACACCGGCACCGACACCGGCACCGGCACCGGCCGCGCGCTCGACGGCCTACCGCTGCCGGTGGTCGGCATGGTGCCGGTCGTCGCCGGGGAGGCCGAACGCCTGGCCGCCCGACCGCAGTTCGGCCTCCCGGCCGGGCCGTGGGCACACCTGACGGCGCTGGCCGCCGAGGCGAGCCACGGCGGCGGCCTGTTCTGGTGGCACGGCTGGGAACAGTCCGCCACCGCCCTGCACACGGTGCGGCGCGCGCTCTGGGAGGCGGGTCTCTAAGCTCGCGGATCCGGGGCGGGAGTCAGCCGCCGGACGCGCAGCACGGCGGTCAGCATCGGGAGGGCGAACTCGCCGTGGGCGGTCTCCGGCCTGTCCGCGAGGAACGCGCGGATCCGGCCGAGCCTGGCCTCCCGCTCCTGTTCGGGCATGACGAGCATGCCCGCGCGGGTCGCGCGGGTCGCGACGAGGGAGTCGGCGGTGCGGAGCTGCCCGTGCGGGAACTCCTCCTGTTCCGGCGAGCCGAACCGGGCGGCCGCGCCGGTCTTCGGAAGGTGCATGCCGGTCGTCTCGGCGCGCCACCCGGCGGGCGTGTCACGCGGGCCGATGGCCTCGCCCCCGCTGATCTGCGCGAGCCCGTCGACCCAGGCGACCTGGTCGTCCAGCACGTTCCACAGGCCGGCCAGGACGCCACCGGGGGCGAGGACCCGGGCGATCTCGGGCCCTGCGGCGGCCATGTCGAACCAGTGCATGGCGTTGCCGGCGACCACGGCGTCGACGGAAGCGTCCGGCAGCGGAATCGCCTCCGCGCTCCCCGAAAGGGCACGGACCTCCGGCAGCGAACGGCGCAACTCGGCCAGCATCGCCGGGTCGGGCTCGACCGCGATGACCTCGGCACCCAGCGCGGCCAGCACGCCGGTCAGCTTGCCGGTTCCGGCGCCGAGGTCGAGCACGCGCGGGCCGGGAGCGGGTTCGAGCGCCCAACGCGCCGCGTCCTGCGCGTAGTCCGGGCGGTGCTCGGCGTACGCGATCGCCGTCGCGCCGAACGACGAGGCGTGGAGTGAGCGTTGACCTCGATCCATGCGGTCACGCTAGCCGCGCCGCCGCCGGCCGGCCACCTCCTTCACCCCGGGCTGCCACCGCCCACGCATCGGCGATCGGATCGACGTCGACAATTCGAGCCCGTCGACGCCGTCATGATGGCCCGTAGGGAATGTCGACGCCGAAATCGGGGACTTGTCGGGGGGCCACCCGGATGCCGCACCCCCGCGCGAGTGGAAAGAATCGCCGCCATGAAGACAATCCGGCGGGCAACCAGATACGCGGTCAGCTGTGCCACCGCCATGGCGATCATCCCCCTGAGCGTGTCGGCCCCAGCTGTCGCGGCACCCGCCGCGACACCGCTGACGGCGTCCAGTGCGCCGACGGCCCGGACGACGAGTGCGTTGTCGTTGCCGAGGCCGACCGGGTCGTACGCGGTCGGTCGTGACACCCTGCACCTCGTCGACGATCGGCGCGCCGATCCGTGGGCACCGCAGTCGGGACCGCGACAGTTGATGGTCGACCTCTACTACCCTGCCCGCACCAACAGCGGCACGCCTGCCGCGTACATGAGCACCGCCGAAGCGTCGGCGCTGATCACCTATGCCGGTCTGTCGGGGGCCCTCGAACCGGCCCGCCTCGCCGACACCCGTACCTGGGCCCGGGCCGACGCGGCACCGGCGCGGGGCCGCTACCCGCTCGTCGTGCTGTCCCCCGGTTTCACGGTGCCCCGCTACACCCTCACCGCGCTGGCCGAGGAACTGAGCAGCCGGGGATTCGTGGTGGCGACCGTCGACCACGCCCACGAATCGGCGGCCACCCGCTTTCCGGACGGCATCCTGCCCTGTACGGCGTGCGACGAGTACAACTCCGGCGCCGCCACCCAGGAACAGATCGCCGCAGGCCGCGCCCGGGACGTGTCCTTCCTGCTCACCGAGCTCACCGGTCCGCGCCCGGTGTGGCGGTACTCCACGCTCATCGATCCGGCGAGGATCGGCATGGCCGGACACTCCGTCGGCGGCGATGCGACCCTGGCCGCCATGGGCGCGGACCGACGCGTGCTGGCCGGTGTCGACCTCGACGGCGCCATCACCCCACCGGTTCCCGCGACCGGCATCGACGGCCGCCCGGTCCTGCTGATCGCGGCCGCGGACCCGAGCGGCCCGGACATCGTGCCGTCCTGGAAGAGCAGTTGGCCGAACCTGGACGGATGGAAGCGCTGGCTCACCGTCGCCGGCGCCGACCACTACACCTTCACCGACCTGGACTACCTGGTCAACGAGAGCGGCGTGCTGCCCATCCCGAACGCCCCCCGGTCGATCGCGATCACCACCAGCTATGTCGGCGCCTTCTTCGAACGCCAACTCAGGGGAACCTGCGAGCCGTTGCTCAACGGCCCCAGCCGGGACTTCCCCGAGGTGACCTTCACCAGCCCCTGACCGGCACGGACGGCAGAAAGGGCCCCGGCGCCACGGAGGCGGCCCGCCCGCATCGAGGCGACGGTCATGCCGGATGCCCGCCGCTCGTCACCGTCCGCTGCGTGAAGGACTTCGGCCTCCAGACCCGGATGGAGACGGCAGCCTCGGGCCTTCAGGTGGCGGCGGTCGGGGCGAAGTCGACGAAGGCTTGCCAGGCGGCGGGGGAGAAGGTGAGCTGGGGGCCGTCCTTGTCCTTGGAGTCACGGACGTGGACGGCGGCGGTCGTCTCGGCGATCTCGACGCAGGCGGCGTCTTCGTTGCTGCTGTGGCTGCTCTTGAACCATGCGAGTTCCATGCTTTCTGACGGTACGCCGACGGCCCACCGCTGCCTAGCGGTGGGCCGTCGGGACAGTGCTCAGACCTCGGCGGTCGCGGCGAACGCCACGAACGCCTGCCACGTGGCCGGCTCGAACGCCAGCTGGGGGCCGCTCTTGTCCTTCGAGTCACGCACGTGGACGACACCGGGGGTCTCTGCCACCTCGACGCAAGCGCCACCCTCGTTGCCGCTGTAGCTGCTCTTGAACCATGCCAGCTCGGTGCTCATCGTTCTCCCAGGATCTTCTCGATCAAGGCCAGGGACTCCTCGGGACCAAGGGCCTGCGCCCTGAGGATGTTGTAGCGCGCGTTCATGATCCGGACTTCCTCCGGGTCGGCGATCAGCCTACTGCTCGTCTGTACCTCGATGTAGGCGTGCTGAGGCCGACCCTTTGGTGCGATCAGAATGAACGGCCCGCCCATTCCGGCGTGCTCAGCTCTGTCCAGGGGCAGCACCTGGATGACCATGCCGCGGGTCCGCCCGACCTCCAGGAGCCGGCGGAGCTGGGCTGCATGCACGTCCCACCCTCCCAGGGGTCTGCGTAGTACGCTCTCGTCGATCACCCAGCTGAACATCCCCCGGGGCCACCGGGTCAGTACCTCCTGGCGCGCCATTCGCGCGGCGACCCGCATCTCGATCACCTCCTCTGACAAGGGGGGCTGCCTCATTGCGTAGACAGCTCGGGCGTGCTCCTCGGTCTGGAGCAACCCGGGGATGTCGAGCGTGGCGAAGTCATGGGACTCGATTGAGTCGACCTCCAGGGTTGCGTACCCACGGAACCAGGCCGGGTGTCGCAGCCGCGCCTTGGCCCGCGCCCGCATCACGTCGTCCTTCGTGATGGCCAACAGGCCGCCGGCGTTGAGGACTTTGTCCGCCGCCACCAGGAACTCCGGCTGCGGGGTGCGCTTTCCGCGCTCCACCGCGCCGATCAGGTGCTCCCCGTAGCCGACGCGTTCGCCGAGTTCCTTCTGCGTCATCCCGGCCCGCTCCCGGAGCAGCTTGATCTGCTTCCCGATGGCGCGGAAGAAGTCCGACACCTCTCCCAGGTCCTCCGGCAGTTCCGTACGAACGTCGTCGCTTGACTCGATGTTCCGCGCTGCACCCACCGCGATCACCCCGCTTGTGATTCGGTCACACGAACAAAAGCTGTCCGCAGCTGGACAAGCACTCTCCGTACCCCCCAGATGCATGGTCAGCGTACGTCCGCACCGTCACGATTTTTTCCATGACGACCGACATCCCCCTCGACAGTCCCCGCCGCCACACCATCACCCTCGCCGCCACCCCCAAGGGCGCCGCGATCTGCCGGCGCATCGCCAGGCGTCAACTGACCACCTGGGGGGTGAACTTGTCCCACACAGAGCCGTACTACTCGGCTCTCCTGATCGTCGCGGAGCTCGCCGCCAACGCGACGACCCACGGCCGCGTTCCGGGGCGCGGCTTCGAGCTTCACCTCTGCCTCACCACCACCGTGCGCCGGGGCACCACCCTGCGCATCGAGATCTCGGACTGCCGGGGCGACCGCTTCCCCGCCCTGCCCGCCGTCCTCGCCCCCAACTCCCAGTCAGGGCGCGGCCTCACCCGCATCGACGCCCTCGCCGACCGCTGGGGCACCATCCCCCGCCACCCCAACGCCAAGACCGTCTGGGCCGAACTCGATCTCCCCGTCGCCCTCGATGCGTCCTGACGTGACCTGGGGCGCCGCGACCGCCTACACCCTCCTCCCGTTCGCCCTCCTGCTCGCCCTCCTCGCCTGGATCTACCCCCTCACCGCCGGTCACCCGACCGTCCACCACCCCCACCCGATTCCGACCCCAACCCCAGCCCCCGTCCGCTGAATACGGCATGGGAAGTCGGCCCCACCGACTTCCCGCGCCGAACCGACCCCGGACTCACTTCCCGGGCAGCCGCACCTGGCGTGAGTACACCGGCGGAGTGCCGTCCGTGACGGCGGGCTCCGCGTAGCACTCAAGGAGCAGATCGCCGTGCAGGTCTTCGAGTTCGTACGGCGCCTCCTCCAGCAAGGCATCGGCCCACACCGCAAGGGGCGCCCTCGCCAGTGCGGCGTTCGGGACGGGGATGAGCGGTCCCCGGTCCATCGCCTCCCACGCCGCCGTGCCGTCCGCACGGAACAGCAGCCGCCACCAGTACGGCTGCAAGTACGGCTTCTTCCGCTGCAACGAGACCAGCTCCCGGTGTCCTTGAGACGAGGCGGTCGTACCCCGACATCCGTGAAATGACGGCCCCCGGGGCCGAATGGTTGCCCTGGCGCAGCCCGTGCAGCGGGAATGGCCCCGCCTCTCTCCGGAGACCTCGCGTGGTCGACGGTCGACCTCCCGTCGAGTCGGGACCTGTTGCGACAGTGGATCCGTGAAGCGGAACGCCGCGCCGACCGGGGAGGTCGTGCGCGGCGTTCGGCGAACGAGGGGGAGAGCCGGGGTCTGCTGCGAAGTGTTGGTCACGGCCTCCTCGCCGTGGCGGCTGACGAGGACACGGTGCGTGACGTCGTTCACCGCTTCAACGAGATCGGCTTGGCCTGTCTGGACCCTCAGTGGGCGGGAGGCCGTCCCCGCCAACTCAGTCTTGACGACGAGAACTTCGTCGTCAAGACGGCCACCACCCGCCCGACCAAGCTCGCCCAGCCCTTCACCCGCTGGTCCATCCGCAAGCTCGCCGCCTACCTCCGCAGGGTTCACGGCCGGGTGATCCGCATCGGCCGCGAGGCCCTGCGCCGCCTGCTCGCCCGACGCGGCGTCACCTTCCAACGAACCAAGACCTGGAAGGAGTCCACCGACCCCGACCGCGACGCCAAACTCGATCGGATCGAGCACGTCCTGGAGCACTTCCCCGACCGCGTTCTCGCGTTCAACGAGTTCGGGCCGCTCGGCATCCGCCCCACCGGCGGATCCTGCTGGGCCAAGCAGGGCCGACCGGACCGGGTCCCGGCGACCTACCACCGCACCCACGGCGTGACCTACTTCCACGGCTGCTACTCCGTCGGCGACGACACCCTCTGAGGCGTCAACCGCCGCCGCAAGGGCACCGCCAACAGCCTGGCCGCGCTCAGGTCGATCCGCGCCGCCCGCCCCGACGGCGCCCCGATCTACGTGATCATGGACAACCTCTCCGCCCACAAGGGCGCCAAGATCCGCCAATGGGCCCGGAAGAACAAGGTGGAGCTGTGCTTCACCCCGACCAGCGCCTCCTGGGCCAACCCCATCGAGGCGCACTTCGGACCGCTGCGGCAGTTCACCCTCGCCAACTCCAACCACCCCAACCACACCGCCCAGACCCGTGAACTGCACCGATACCTCCGTTGGCGCAACGCCAACGCCCGCCACCCCGACGTCCTGGCCGCCCAACGCCGTGAACGCGCCCGCATCCGCAGCGAGAAGGGACTCCGCTGGGGCGGACGCCCCCTCGCAAGCGCGGCAGCATGACCCTGGACGGATGAACCCTCCTGACCGCAGCCATAGCATCGCCTGATGCGCTACATCGACAACCGAGACGTCAACGAGGCCGTGACCGAGATGGTGCGGGTACTCGGCCCGCACGACGCGGAGGACTGGTCGGTACCAGCAGGTCCGCTGGAATGGAGCTGCTGGACGACGGCCGCCCACATCGCCCATGACCTGCTGGCCTACGCCGGGCAGATCGCCGCACGCCCTACGGACGCCTACCTGCCCTTCGATCTCTCCGTCCGCTCGGACAGCTCCCCGCGCGAGGTGCTCCAGGTGGTCACCGCCTGCGCAGGGCTACTCGGCAGTGCACTGGCCACCGCCAGCCCGGAGGTCCGGGCCTGGCACTGGGGTCCCTGCGACCCGTCAGGTTTCGCGGCAATGGGTGTCGCCGAGGTTCTCCTGCACACCCACGACATCACGCAGGGGCTGGGCGTGCCGTGGCTGCCCCCGGCGCCGCTCTGTGCGGCAGTGCTCCACCGGCTCTTCCCTGATGCCCCACCCGGTGACCCGGCTCATGTCCTCCTCTGGTGCACCGGCCGGGGCGACCTGGACGGCCATCCCCGCCGCAACTCATGGACATGGCAGGCGGCGGTGGCCGAGTGATCAGACCTACCGCGGGCAGACGGAGGGACGCCCCAAACGCGGCGAACCATCCCGGTCGCAGCACTAGTGTGATGCGCCACAAATCATGAGGGTAAGTTGATACCCTTTTATGGTGTCGCATCCTGGGCCTTCTGCCGTGGTGATCTCGCTGTCTGAG
>NZ_JBIUSS010000023.1:0-194235 GCF_044741445.1 Kitasatospora sp. NPDC088160
CGGTCCGATATCCGCTCACTCGCAGGCGCCTTGACCTGCCCCACCCTCGCCACACCACAACCAACGAGACACCGACCACAAAGTCACCGGCATTGCAACTAGGCCCTGTCCGGCCGAACGCACGGCGAAGCCGCCCCGCACGGAGAAGCTCCGTAGGGGGCGGCCCACCGGCACGTCCTAGAAGGACGCGTTCTCCCGGTACGTCCCCCACTCCTCGCGCAGCGCGTTGCAGATCTCGCCCAGGGTCGCCTCGGCGCGCACCGCGTCCAGCATCGGCGGGATCATCGACTCGCCCGAGCGCGCGGCCGCCAGCATGGCGTCCAGCCCGGCCCGCACCGCCGCCTCGTCCCGGGCCTCCTTGCGCTCGCGCAGCACCCGCACCTGCTCGCGTTCGACCTCGTGGCTGACCCGCAGGATCTCCAGTTCGGGGGTGACGCTGCGCGGGTGGCAGTTGACGCCGACCACGCGCTTGTCCCCCTTCTCCACCGACTGCTGGTACTGGAAGGCCGCCTCGGCGATCTCGCCGGTGAACCAGCCCTCCTCGATCCCGCGCAGGATGCCGGAGGTGATCGGGCCGATCCCGTGGTCCTCGCGGCCCTTGTCGAGACGGCTCTTGTTCAAGATCTGCTGGAAGATCGCCTCGGCCTGCTGCTCGATCCGGTCGGTGAGCGCCTCGACGTACCAGGAACCGCCCAGCGGGTCGGCCACGTTGGCGACGCCGGTCTCCTCCATCAGCACCTGCTGGGTGCGCAGGGCGATCTCGGCGGCCTGCTCGGACGGCAGCGCCAGGGTCTCGTCCAGGGCGTTGGTGTGCAGCGAGTTGGTGCCGCCGAGCACCGCGGACAGCGCCTCCACGGCGGTGCGGACCACGTTGTTGTACGGCTGCTGCGCGGTCAGCGAGACGCCAGCGGTCTGGGTGTGGAAGCGCAGCCACTGCGCCTTGTCGGTCTTGGCGCCGAAGCGGTCGCGCATCCAGCGGGCCCAGATCCGGCGCGCGGCGCGGAACTTGGCGATCTCCTCGAAGAAGTCCAGGTGCGCGTCGAAGAAGAAGGACAGGCCGGGCGCGAAGACGTCCACGTCCAGGCCCCGGGACAGGCCCAGCTCGACGTAGGCGAAGCCGTCGGCGAGGGTGTACGCGAGCTCCTGCGCGGCCGTCGCCCCGGCCTCGCGGATGTGGTAGCCGGAGACGGACAGCGGCTTGTACGCGGGAATGCCCTGGGCGCAGTACGCCATCAGGTCGCCGATCAGCCGCAGGTGCGGCTCGGGGGCGAAGAGCCACTCCTTCTGGGCGATGTACTCCTTGAAGATGTCCGTCTGCAGGGTGCCGTTGAGCACCGCCGGGTCGACGCCCTGGCGCTCGGCGGCGACCAGGTACATGCAGAAGATCGGGACGGCCGGGCCGCTGATCGTCATCGAGGTGGTGACCTCGCCGAGCGGGATGCCGTTGAACAGCACCTCCATGTCGGCGGCCGAGTCGATGGCGACGCCGCAGTGGCCCACCTCACCGAGCGACTTGGCGTCGTCGGAGTCGTAGCCCATCAGGGTGGGCATGTCGAAGGCGACCGAGAGGCCCCCGCCGCCCGCCTCCAGGATCATCCGGTAGCGCTCGTTGGTCTGCTGCGCGTTGCCGAAGCCGGCGAACTGGCGGATGGTCCAGGTGCGGCCCCGGTAGCCGGTGGGGTGCAGCCCGCGGGTGAAGGGGTACTCGCCCGGCCAGCCGATCCGCTCGAAGCCCTCGACGGCCTGCCCGGGGGCGGGACCGTACGCCGGCTCGACCTCGTCGCCGGACAGGGTGGTGAAGTCCGCGTCCCGCTTGCGGGCGCTGTCGTACCGCTGCTGCCAGCGCTGCCGTCCGCGCTCGATCTCCTCGGCGTCCATGACCCCGAACTCCGCTCCGTACGGCCGCCACGGCACCGGGGCGGCACAGCTATTAGGACGTCCTACTAATTTACTCGGACGTCCTAGCAGCTGTCGATGGATGCCCGGGTCGAAACGCCGCGGGCCGCCCTCCCGGGGCCCGGAAACACGCGAGTGCCCCTTCCCCCGCGGGGGAAGGGGCACTCGCCGGGGCGTCGGATCAGACGCCGGCGGGCTGGCGGGCGTCCGTGCCGGTCGAGAGCCGCTCGGCGGCCTCGCGGACCACCTTGCGCTCGAAGACGAAGGACGCGAACGGGATGCAGCCGGCGGCCAGGGTCAGGATCATCCGGCCGAGCGGCCACTTCAGCTTCTGCCCGAGCAGGAAGGTCACCACGAAGTACCCGATGTACAGGTAGCCGTGCAGCATCGCGACGTACGTGGTCAGGTCCTCGGCCGCGTCGAAGCCGTACTTCGCGACCATGAAGCCGCAGAACACCAGCAGGGCCACACCGGTCGCAATGGCCAGGGCCCGGTACCAGCCCAGCAGGGGGGTCGCCTTCATACTCTTCATCGCCTCGTTCGGCAGGGATCGACCGGTACGCCCGGATCCGCGCACCGCTCCCACGAGGGTAACCGTCCTCACGGCCGCTCCCGCGCAGCCCCCTCGCCGCGGTCGTCGGTGAAGTCGCCGGCGGCGATCCGCAGCGGCCTGAGCAGTTCGAACACCTGCCGACACTGCTCGGTGTCGTACTCCTCCAGCCCGAACTCCATCGCCATGAGTTCCCGGGTGGCCTCCTCGACCGTCTCGCGGCCGCGGCCGGTGATCGTGGCGAGCACGCCGCGGCCGTCCAGCGGGTTGGGGCGGCGGGCGACCAGGCCGGCCCGCTCCAGCCGGTCGACGGTGTTGGTGACGCTGGTCGGGTGGACCATGAGCCGCTCGCCGATCTTGGACAGCGAGAGCTCGCCGGTCCGGCTGAAGGTCAGCAGCACCAGCGCCTCGTACCGGGCGAAGGTCAGCCCGTACGGCTTGAGCACCGCGTCGACCCGGGAGAGCAGGATCTGGTGGGCTCGCATGATCGAGGTGATCGCCGCCATCGAGGGGACCCCGCCCCAGCGGCGGGTCCAGAGCTCGTCGGCGCGGGCGATCGGGTCGAAGTCGAGGGCTAGGGGCTTGGGCACCTCCTTACCGTACCGGCGGAGGGGGCGGGCGCTACCAGCCGTCCTGATGGTGGACAAGCGCGACGCGTGGCGGGAACCCGCCAAAAGGGCGGCCAGGTCCATACCAGGACATTGCGCCGGTGTGAATGCGGGGCAACGGGACCGGGGCGCGGCGGAGTTGACGGCCGATCGGTCCGCAGCCGCACTATCAGGCCTCGGTTCGGATGGTAACCCGCTGAAAGGCCGGGTGATTCACACCTTTTGTCCGCCCGTTCACAATCCCTCCGGCTGGCGGGACTTGGCCAATTCATGAGCAAGACCTGTCATTTGATTTGCTCGATTGTCATGCTTTCCGCCAACCCCGTCCGGTAGCCACCACCCCCACCCACCGGTGGCCCGCCGCTCGACCGCACGGGGTCCGCACGTCAGCGCCCGTCCCGCCCCTCAGGTGCCGACCCCGGCCCCCGGGACGCGGCGCGACCGCCCACACGCGGTTACCCGGAAGGACTCGTCCGTGAAGCGAAAGCTCGCAGCAGTCGCCGTACTCTCCGCCACCGCCCTGCTCACCGGCGTCGTCCAGGTGAGCACCGCCGCCCAGGCCAGCCCGATCCCCGCGGCGCAGGCGCAGGCCGCCGAGCAGCACGCGGCGGCGCTCGCCCTGGCGGGCGGCCAGTCCGGCCCGCTGGCGAAGGCCCTCGCCCTCGGCGGCCAGGAGCAACTGGTGGCGAAGGACGCCGTGGTGGACCAGGACGGCACCCGGCACCTGCGCTTCGAGCGCACCTACGCCGGCCTGCCGGTGCTCGGCGGCGACCTGGTCGTCCACCAGAGCGCCCGCGGCGCGGTGGAGTCGGTCGACAAGGCGGTCTCCGCGCAGCTGAGCCTGCCGAGCCTGGCCCCGCAGATCCCGGCCGACAAGGCCGCCGCGCAGGCCACCGGCGCCGTCCAGGCCACCGTCGGCGTCGCCGCGGACAAGGACGAGTCCCCGCTGGCGGCCGTGCACCAGACCGGCAAGGCCGAGCTGGTGGTCTGGGCGAGCGACGGCAACCCGCGCCTGGCGTACCGGACCACCGTCGAGGGCGTGCGCGCCGACGGCACCCCCAGCAGCCAGCTGCTGGTCACCGACGCCGCCACCGGCCAGGTGCTGTCCACCCACGAGCAGGTGCAGACCGCCTCCGGTACCGGCAAGGGCGTCTTCGTCGGCAACGTCCCGCTGACCACCACCCAGAGCGGCACCTCGTACCAGCTGAAGGACGCCACGCGCGGCGGCCAGTCGACCGTCAACCTGAAGAACAAGACCTCCGGCACCGGCACGCTGGTCGCCAACTCGACCAACGCCTTCGGCAACGGCCTGGCCTCCAACAGCGAGTCCGCCGCCGTGGACGCCCAGTACGGCGCCGCGGCCACCTGGGACTTCTACAAGAACACCTTCGGCCGCAACGGCATCAAGAACAACGGTGTCGGCGCGACCAGCCGGGTGCACTACGGCTCCAACTACGTGAACGCGTTCTGGAGCGACGCCTGCTTCTGCATGTCCTACGGCGACGGCAGCGGCAACACCCACCCGCTCACCGAGATCGACGTGGCCGGCCACGAGATGAGCCACGGCGTCACCTCCGCCACGGCGAACCTCAACTACTCCGGCGAGTCCGGCGGCCTCAACGAGGCCACCTCCGACATCTTCGGCACGATGGTCGAGTTCTACGCCAACCTGCCCTCCAACCCGCCGAACTACTGGATCGGCGAGTTGATCAACCTGAACGGCGACGGCACCCCGCTGCGCTACATGGACAAGCCCAGCAAGGACGGCGCCTCGGCGGACTCCTGGTACTCGGGCGTCGGCAACCTCGACGTCCACTACTCCTCGGGCATCGCCAACCACTTCTTCTACCTGCTGTCCGAGGGCAGCGGCGCGAAGAGCATCAACGGCTTCAGCTACAACAGCCCGACCTCCAACGGCTCGGCCGTCACCGGCATCGGCCGGGACAAGGCCGCGCAGATCTGGTACCGCGCGCTGACCGTCTACTTCACCTCCACCACCAACTACGCGAGTGCCCGCACCGGCACCCTGAAGGCCGCCTCCGACCTGTACGGCGCCACCAGCGCCGAGTACAAGGCGGTCGCGGCCGCGTGGAGCGGCGTCAACGTCAACTGACGCACGGCGCACGGTGACAGGACGTCCGGGGCCCCCGTGGAGGGCGGCCCCGGGCGTCCGCGCACCCCCTCGCACGCCCGCCCCTGCACGCCCGCCCTCCCCCGCGCGTGCCCGACCGCTCCGCTCCCGGGGTGGCGAAGTCCCGCCAGCCGGACGAACCGCCCGTAGCGGGCACTGGGCGGCAGCCGAACCATCCGCACCGACAGTGGCGGATCCCGGCCAATCCCTGTCCGTGGTCTGTCATTTCCTGCCATCGATTGTCATGCTTCTGCCCAAGCCCCGTCCGACGCCCGTCACCCCCACCCGTCGACGGATCGTCAGGTACCGCACGGGAGCAGCACGTCCGCGCCCTACCGCCCCACGGCGCCAACCCCGGCGCCCCGGTACGCGGCGCAACCGCGCGCACACGCGGTTTCGTGGAAGGAACCCCCGCACGTGAAGCGAAAGCTGACAGCCGGCGCCATACTCTCCGCCACCGCCCTGCTCGCCGGCGTGATCCAGATCGCCATCGTCCCCGCCGCCCAGGCCGCCGCCCCGTCGCCGGAGCAGCAGCGCGCCGCGCTGCTCGCGGTGGCCGCCGGGCAGAGCAGCCCGGTCGCCCAGGCCCTGGCCCTCGGCGGCCAGGAGCGGCTGGTGGTCAAGGACGTCGTCGCGGACGCCAACGGCGAACGCCACCTGCGCTACGAGCGGACCTACGCCGGCCTGCCGGTGCTCGGCGGCGACCTGGTCGTCCACCAGCGCGCCGACGGCTCGGTGGACTCGGTCGACCGGGCCTTCGACGGCAGCCTGTCGCTGCCGAGCCTGGCCCCGGGCCTCGCCGCCGGGCAGGCGGCCGAGCGGGCCACCGCCGCGGTGCGGGCGACCGTCGGGACGGCCGCCGACGAGGACGAGGCGGCGCTCAGCCGGGTCGACGGCGCGGGCGCGGCCGAGCTGGTGGTGTGGGCGGCCGACGGCGCGCCGCGGCTGGCCCACCGCACGGTGGTCCGCGGCGAGCGGGCCGACGGCACCCCGAGCAGCCAGCAGGTCGTCACCGACGCCGCCACCGGCGAGGTGCTGTCCACCCGCGAGCAGGTGCAGACCGCCTCCGGCACCGGCAAGGGCGTCAACGTCGGCACCGTCACGCTGACCACCACCCAGAGCGGCTCGACCTACTCACTGAAGGACGCCACCCGCGGCGGCCAGTCCACCACCGACCTCAAGGGCGCCACCTCGGGCAACGGCACGCTGTTCGCCAAGACCAGCAACTCCTGGGGCAACGGCCTGGCCTCCAACCGCGAGTCCGCCGCCGTGGACGCCCAGTACGGCGCCGCGGCCACCTGGGACTACTACAAGAACACCTTCGGCCGCAACGGCATCAAGAACAACGGCGTCGGCGCCGCCAGCCGCGTCCACTACGGCTCCAACTACGTCAACGCGTTCTGGGACGACTCCTGCTTCTGCATGACGTACGGGGACGGCTCCGGCAACACCAACCCGCTGACCGCGATCGACGTCTCCGGCCACGAGATGACCCACGGCGTCACCTCCGCCACGGCGAACCTCAACTACTCCGGCGAGTCCGGCGGCCTCAACGAGGCCACCTCCGACATCTTCGGCACCATGGTCGAGTGGTCGGCCAACCTGCCCGCGGACCCGCCGGACTACCTGATCGGCGAGAAGCTCAACATCTTCGGCAACGGCAAGCCGCTGCGCTACATGGACAAGCCCTCCAAGGACGGCAGCTCCGCGGACTCCTGGTACTCGGGCGTCGGCAACCTCGACGTCCACTACTCCTCGGGCATCGCCAACCACTTCTTCTACCTGCTGTCCGAGGGCAGCGGCGCCAAGGTGGTCAACGGGGTCAGCTACAACAGCCCGACCTCCAACGGCTCGACGGTCACCGGCATCGGCCGGACCAAGGCGGCCGCGATCTGGTACCGCGCGCTGACCGTCTACATGACCTCCACCACCAACTACAAGGCCGCCCGCACGGCGACCCTGAAGGCCGCGACCGACCTGTACGGCGCCACCAGCACCGAGTACAAGACCGTGGCGGCCGCGTGGAGCGGCGTCAACGTCAACTAGTGCGCGCCCCAGCACCCCCCAGCCACCCCCGGTAAGAAACGGCGACAGGCTGCCGCGGCCCTTTGGGAGAGGAGGCCGCG
This sequence comes from Kitasatospora sp. NPDC088160, assembly GCF_044741445.1. NCBI lineage: Bacteria > Bacillati > Actinomycetota > Actinomycetes > Kitasatosporales > Streptomycetaceae > Kitasatospora > Kitasatospora sp. NPDC088160. The sequence goes on from NZ_JBIUSS010000023.1 coordinate 7,312, forward strand.
GCAGCCTGTCGACCGTCGCGTGGCGGGCGCGCGTCCCTACGCGGTGGCCGGCTTCAGCTCGCCGCGCTCCTCCTTGGCGAGCATCCGCTCGGCGAAGAAGCCGCCGGTGGGCAGCACCGAGAGGACGAACAGCAGCACGCCGCGCTTGGCGTCCCACTTCTGCGCCTGCCAGGCCTGGATCCAGAAGACGACGTACAGGATGAACAGGATCCCGTGGACCATGCCCATCACCGGGACGCCGTCGAAGGACGTGGTCCGCTTCAGCACGGAGCAGATCAGCAGCAGGATGAACGAGACCCCTTCGGGGCCGGAGACCAGGCGCAGGCGGTGGACGGCGCTGCTGTTCACGATGGGTACCTCAATACGGGGGTCGGAGGCGTACCTGCTTGTGAAGCGACTCACAAGCCTTCCGGCCATTATCACCGAGCACCTGTCCGAAGCCCCGGCCGGGGTGGTCACCGTGCCCGACGCCACAACCACCGTGTCCCGCCCCGGCGCCACGGCCGTCGTGTCCGTGTCACAGCTGTGCGCCAGAACCCGGCTCGTCGCGCCGGCCCGTCACCCGCTGCCCCTATCCTGCTGCCCGCGCCCGACGCACCGGGCGCCGTAGACATCGGACGACCGGGGGTAGCGACCACATGTTCAAGCGGGACTGGGACCGAAGGACCTGCGCCAAGCGCGGCCACACCACCTACGCGCCGACCGAGCCCGAGCTGGCCGCCCGGCTGCACGCCGCCACCGCCCTCGGCGACGCCTGGCGCTGCCTGCGCTGCGGCGACTTCGCGCTCGGCGCCCCGCACGGCTCCGGCCCGGCGCAGGACGCCCCGCTGGTGCCGCGCGGCAAGGCGCTGCGGGACCTCTTCATCCTGCGCTTCCTCGCCGTCGAGCGGGTGCTGCGCGGCCTGCTGATCATCATCGTGGCCTGGGCCGTCTGGAAGTTCTCCAACAGCCAGGACGCCGTGCACCGGGTCTTCGACGAGAACCTGTCGGTCTTCCGGCCGGTCACCGACCACTTCCACTGGGACCTCGAACACTCCCCGATCGTCGACACCATCCGCAAGACCTTCGACTACAGGAAGAGCACCCTGCTGATCGTCGCGGGCGCGCTGCTGGCCTACGCGCTGATCGAGATCGTCGAGGCGGTCGGCCTCTGGCTGGGCAGGCGCTGGGCCGAGTACCTCACCGTCGTGGCCACCGCCGCCTTCCTGCCGCTGGAGGGCTACGAGCTGAGCGAGCACGTCAGCGCCGTGAAGATCGGCACGCTGGTGCTGAACATCGCCGCGGTGCTCTGGATCATGCTGTCCAAGCGGCTGTTCGGGCTGCGCGGCGGCGTGGTGGCCTTCGAGGCGGAGCGCCACTCGGCCTCGCTGCTGGAGGTCGAGGAGGCGGCCGGCGCCGTCCCGCACGCCGCACGGGGGGCGCACGCGCGGGCGTGACCGGCGCGTTTGTCGCAGACCGGTACCAGTTCCGCCCCCGCCCCTCCCCCCGCACCGGCCGCGCCCGCTAGATTGCGGCCGTGGCACAGTTCAGACTCCAGGGATCCCGGGTACTCGCGGTCGAGTTGGCCGGCGAGGCCGTCAAGGCCAGACACGGCTCGATGGTCGCCTACACCGGCCAGATGAGCTTCAAGAAGCTGACCGGCGGCGGGGACGGCCTGCGCGGCATGGTCGCCCGCCGGCTCACCGGCGAGCAGATGACCGTCATGGAGGTGAAGGGCCAGGGCACCTGCTACTTCGCCGACAAGGCCACCGAGATCAACCTGGTCCGGCTGAACGGCGAGACGCTGTTCGTCGAGGCGGACAACCTGCTCTGCACGGAGGGCTCGCTGCGCACCGGCACCACCTTCACCGGACTCAACGGCATGTCCTCCGGCAACGGCCTCTTCACCACCAAGGTGGAGGGCCACGGCTGGGCCGCCGTCACCTCGAACGGGCCCGCGATCATCCTGCGGGTCGGCCAGGGCCAGCCGCTGCGGGTGGACCCGGGCGCCTACGTGGCGCACACCGGCAGCCTGCACCGCAGCCTGAAGTCGGGCGCGGGCTGGACCACGGTGATCGGCGAGGGCGGCGGCGAGGCCGTCCAGGTGGAGTTCACCGGAGAGGGCCTGGTGTACGTGCAGCCGTCGGAGAAGGTCACCATCGGAGGCGACGTCTGATGGGCTTCACGAAGATCAACGGCAAGATGGTCGAGGCCGTGGTGCTGCCCGGGCAGCGGCTGTTCAGCCAGCGCGGCGCGATGCTCGCGTACACCGGGGACGTCCGCTTCACGCCGAACATCACCGGCGGGCAGGGCGGCGTGATGTCGATGATCGGCCGCCGGGTGGCCAACGAGGACACCCCGCTGATGACCGTCGAGGGCCAGGGCCGGGTGATGTTCGGCCACGGCGGCCACCACGTGCACGTGATCGACCTGGCCGGCGACACCCTGTACGTCGAGGCGGACCGGCTGCTGGCCTTCGAGGGCACGCTGCGCCAGTCCACCATGTTCATGGGCTCGCAGGGCGGGGTGATGGGCATGGTCCGCGGCCAGGTCACCGGCCAGGGCCTGTTCACCACCCAGCTGGACGGCAAGGGCTCGGTCGCGGTGATGGCGCACGGCGGCGTCTTCGAGCTGCCGATCGTCCCGGGCCGGCCGGTGCACGTCGACCCGCAGGCGTACGTGGCGCACCGCGGCCAGGTGCAGAACAAGCTGTCCACGGCGCTGGGCTGGCGCGACATGATCGGCCGCGGCTCCGGCGAGGCCTTCCAGCTGGAGCTGTCCGGACAGGGCGCGGTGTACGTCCAGGCGAGCGAGGAGAAGCTCTGATGTCCTACCCGCCGCAGCCGCCGCACGGGCAGTCGCCGTACGACCAGCCGACCCAGCCCGGCTTCGCCGCCCCTCCCCCGCCGGGCTACGCGCCGCCGCCCGCGCAGGGTTACCCCCAGCAGGGCGGGTACCCGCCACCGCCTCCCCCGCAGCAGCCCCAACAGGCCTACGCCCAGGAGCAGTTCGGCGGCCCGCAGGCCCCGCTGCCGAGCGCGCACGGCGGCTCCGGCCCGGTGGTGCACGACGCGTACAGCCTGCCGGTGAACGACAACGTCAACCCGTACGCCTTCTCGGTCGACCTGAACGGCTCGTACTTCCTCCAGAAGGGCAAGATGGTCGCCTACTACGGCGACATCACCTTCAAGGGCGTCGGCGCCGGCATGCTGGACCGGGCGATCGGCCAGCACTTCAACTCGCCGATGCACGCGGCGGACTGGGTGGTCGCCCAGGGCCGCGGCAAGCTGCTGCTGGCCGACCGGGCCTTCGACCTCAACTCCTACGACCTGGACGACGGCAACCTGACCGTCCGCTCGGGCAACCTGCTGGCCTTCGACCCGTCGCTGCGGCTCAAGCAGTCGATCATCCCGGGCTTCCTGACCCTGATCGGCACCGGGAAGTTCGTCGCCGCCTCCAACGGGCCGGTGCACTTCGTCGAGCCGCCGATCCGGGTGGACCCGCAGGCGCTGGTGGGCTGGGCGGACTGCCCGGCGCCGTGCCACCACTACGACCACGACTACATGCACGGGCTGATCGGCGGCATCCGACGGCTGACCGGGCTGGGCGGGGCCTCCGGCGAGGAGCACCAGTTCGAGTTCATCGGCGCCGGCCAGGTGCTGCTGCAGTCCAGCGAGAAACTGATGGCCGAGCGGTCGGTGGGCCAGGTGGACGCCGAGGCGGGAGTGCCGGTGGGCGGGGTGCCGTCGCAGCCGGCGGCGTCGGGCCACGGCGGGGGCAACCTCAACGTGCCGGGTCTCGGCAATCTGGGCGATCTGGGGCGACGTTTCGGCCTGTAAACTTGTACAAGATTGAACTAAATAGGGTATGCTGAGCCCATGGATACGCACACGATCAACACTGCGGACACCCCTCCGTCGCAGCCCGAGGAGGAGACTCCCTGGCTGACCGCCAGGGAGCAGCGGATGTGGCGCGCCCATCTGGAGGTCGCCAAACTGCTGGAGTACCAGCTCAGCCGTGAACTCCAGCCGCACAACCTGGCGATCAACGACTACGAGATCCTGGTGGTGCTCTCCGAGGCCCCCGACCGCCGGATGCGGATGACCGACCTCGCCACCGCCACCCTCCAGTCCAAGAGCCGGCTCTCGCACCAGATCACCCGGATGGAGAACGCCGGCCTGGTGCTGCGCCAGGAGTGTCCCGGCGACCGCCGCGGCCTCTACGCCCACCTCACCGAGCACGGCTGGGAGACCATGCAGCGGGTCGCCCCCGACCACGTGCGCAGCGTCCGGGCCCACTTCATCGACCGCTTCACCCAGGAGCAGCTCGACGCCATGTACGAGGCCCTCGCCCCGGTCGCCGAACACCTCCGCGGCCTCCGCGGCCGCGCCTGACGCGCCGCCCCCCCGGCACACCGGGGCCGGCCCCACCGGGGGCCGGCCCCGCGCCGTCCTCAGCCCCGGGTGAGGCCGGCCACGAGTTCGTCGGCCGCGCCGTACGGGTCCAGTTCGCCCGCCACCACCCGCTCGGCCAGGCCGGCCAGGTGGCGGTCCCCGCGCAGGTCGCCGATCCGGGTGCGCAGTTCGGCCAACGCGATCGCCTCGATCTCGTCGGAGGCCCGACGGCGGCGGCGCGCCGCCAGTTCGCCGTGCTCCTCCAGCCAGGCGCGGTGCTTCTCCAGCGCCTCGACCAGCTCGTCGACGCCCTCGCCGCGGGCGGCGACGGTCTTGACGATCGGCGGGCGCCAGTCCCCCGCCCCGCGGGCCTCGCCGAGGCCGAGCATGTGGTTGAGCTCGCGCGCGGTGGCGTCGGCGCCGTCCCGGTCGGCCTTGTTGACCACGAAGACGTCGCCGATCTCCAGGATCCCGGCCTTGGCGGCCTGGATGCCGTCGCCCATGCCGGGGGCGAGCAGCACCACGGTGGTGTCGGCCTGGGCGGCGATCTCCACCTCGGACTGGCCCACCCCGACGGTCTCGACCAGGATCACGTCGCAGCCGGCCGCGTCCAGCACCCGCAGGGCCTGCGGCGCCGTCCAGGACAGCCCGCCGAGGTGGCCGCGGGTGGCCATCGAGCGGATGAACACCTCGGGGTCGGTGGCGTGGTCCTGCATCCGGACCCGGTCGCCGAGCAGCGCCCCGCCGGAGAACGGCGAGGACGGATCGACGGCCAGCACCCCGACCCGCTTGCCGAGCCGCCGGTAGGCGGAGACCAGCGCCGAGGTGGAGGTGGACTTGCCGACCCCGGGCGAGCCGGTCAGGCCCACCGTGTAGGCCTGACCGGTGTACGGCGCGAGCGCGGCCATCGCCTCGCGCAGTTGCGGGGCGGCGTTCTCGACCAGCGTGATCAGCCGGGCGACCGCCCGCGGCCGGCCCGCCCGGGCCTGTTCGACCAGCGTGGCGACATCGATCATCGGGAGCTCCTCGCGCGGATGCCTTCGGGGCTGCGGCGCCGCTCGTGGCGGTCCGCAGCCCCGAAGGCATGTCAGCTGATCAGGCCTTCGGGCTGGCGTCCTTGGGGACGCGCACGATCAGGGCGTCGCCCTGGCCGCCGCCGCCGCACAGCGCGGCCGCGCCGACCCCGCCGCCGCGCCGCTGGAGCTCCAGCGCCAGGTGCAGCACCACGCGGGCGCCGGACATCCCGATCGGGTGGCCGAGCGCGATCGCGCCGCCGTTGACGTTGACGATGTCCGAGGAGACGCCCAGGTCCTTGGTCGACTGGTGGGCGACGGCCGCGAACGCCTCGTTGATCTCGATCAGGTCGAGGTCGGAGACCTCCAGGCCCTCCTTGGCCAGCGCGTGCTTGATCGCGTTGGACGGCTGCGACTGCAGCGAGTTGTCCGGGCCCGCCACGTTGCCGTGCGCGCCGATCTCGGCGATCCAGCTCAGACCCAGCTCCTCGGCCTTGGCCTTGCTCATCACGACCACCGCGGCGGCGCCGTCGGAGATCTGCGAGGAGGTGCCGGCCGTGATCGTGCCGTCCTTGGCGAACGCCGGACGCAGCTTGGCCAGGCCCTCGACGGTGGTGTCCGCGCGGATGCCCTCGTCCTGGCCGAACAGCACCGGCTCGCCCTTGCGCTGCGGGATCGCGACCGGGGTGATCTCGGCGTCGAAGACGCCGTCGGCCTGCGCCTTGGCGGCCCGCTGGTGGGAGGCCGCGGCGATCTCGTCCTGCACCTCGCGGGCGATGCCCAGCCGGGTGTTGTGCTTCTCGGTCGACTCGCCCATCGGGATGTTCTCGTAGGCGTCGGTGAGGCCGTCGTGGGCCATCGAGTCGAGCATCCCGATCGCGCCGTACTTGTAGCCCTCGCGGGACTTCGGCAGCAGGTGCGGGGCGTTGGTCATCGACTCCTGGCCGCCGGCCACCACGACGTCGAACTCGCCGGCCCGGATCAGCTGGTCGGCCAGCGCGATGGCGTCCAGGCCGGAGAGGCAGACCTTGTTGATGGTGAGCGCCGGGACGCTCATCGGGATGCCGGCCCGGACGGCGGCCTGGCGGGCCGGGATCTGGCCGGCGCCGGCCTGCAGCACCTGGCCCATGATCACGTACTGGACCTGCTCACCCGTGATGCCGGCCCGCTCCAGCGCGGCCTTGATCGCGAAGCCGCCGAGGTCGGCACCGGAGAAGCCCTTGAGGGAACCGAGCAGGCGACCCATCGGGGTCCGCGCACCGGCAACGATCACAGAGGTGGTGTTGGTCATGGGACGAGCCCCTTCGCACGTCGTGGCCAGGTGAGGATGCGCTCAATGTACTGACCCGTTACCCGCCCGTCACCGGAGCGACGGTGTGATCGAGCGCACTGGCACCTTCCAGTCAACACCGTGTCAACGCGGCCCGGGTGAACCCCGGCGTCCGCCCCGGGTGAGCCCCCGGTGTGCGGCCCGGGTGGACCTCCGGCGTGTGAGCAGACTCGCACGTCCGGCGCTGGCGCCGGTCAGCGGCGATGCGCTGCACTGGTGCCACCTGGTTCCCGAGGTACCCAACCCGCCCCCGGAGGTCGCCGTGCTGACCCGTATCGACCACATCGGCATCGCCTGCCGCGACCTCGACAAGACGGTCGAGTTCTACCGCGCCACCTACGGCTTCGAGGTGTTCCACACCGAGGTCAACGAGGAGCAGGGCGTCCGCGAGGCCATGCTCAAGATCAACGACACCGGCGACGGCGGCGCCTCCTACCTCCAGCTGCTGGAGCCCACCCGGCCCGACTCGACCGTCGCCAAGTGGCTGGAGAAGAACGGCGAGGGCGTGCACCACATCGCCTTCGGCACCGCCGACGTGGACGGCGACGCCGAGGCCGTCCGGGCCAAGGGCGTGCGGGTCCTCTACGACGAGCCCCGGATCGGCTCGATGGGTTCGCGGATCACCTTCCTGCACCCCAAGGACTGCGGCGGCGTCCTGACCGAGCTGGTCACCTCCGCCGAACCGGGCGTCCACGACGCCCACTGACCCCCGCCAGGTGCCGCCCACGACCGGGCGGCACCCCCGAATCGCCGGTCATGACCCGTCAGTAACCTCGTCCGACAGCCGGAAAACCACCACGCGGCCATTCCCCCGCGGTGCGCTCCCACTACAATGCCCAGGTGCGCGAAGGCTCCGGGGGACGGAGGCGACGGGCACGGCCGATGACAGGCCCGTCCGCCCAGCGGTGGCCGGCCCGTCGCAGGGGAGTCCACAACGCGGGCACGGCTGAACAGTCGCAACACTGATCTGTCACCATTCTCCACAAGGCAAGAGTTCGCCCAGGAGTCCACCCGGACGGGGGAACGCGGCATCACCGCGCTTCCACGCCCAGGGCTCCGACGACCGCGGCGGGCGGCCCCGGATTGACCGGCGGGCCGTCCACCGGCTGCGGATGCAAGGAGCCAGTCGGACCAGTACCCGGACAACGGGTGCCCTGGACCGGCCGGGTCGAGGACGCGACCAGGAGATGGATGGGACCGCGGAGTGCGGGGCAACGACCGCTACGAGGTTGACGATCACCTCTCCCAGTTCGAGGCCGAGATGGGTCGGACTCGAAAGGAGCGGGACAAGGCAGTCGAGCATGCCGAGGACCTCGCCTACCAGGTGGAGGTGCTCCGGGCCAAGCTGCACGAGTCCCGCCGCATGCTCGCCCAGCCGCGCGCCTTCGACGCCGTCTCCGGCCAGGCCGAGCAGATGCTCCGCACTGCCGAGATGCAGGCCCAGCAGCTGCGCGCCGACGCCGAGCGCCAGCTGCGCGACTCCCAGGCCGCCACCCAGCGGATCATGGCCGAGGCCGCCGAGCGCACCGCCCGACTGGAGGCCGAGCTCACCGCCCGCCGCCGCCAGCTGGAGGACGAGCTCACCGAGCTGCGCCGCACCGCCGAGCAGCACGTCAACGGCTGGGCCGAGCAGACCAGGACCGGCTCCGAGCAGGAGGCCCAGCGCCTGCTCCAGGACGCCCGCGCCGAGGCCGAGCGCATGGTCGCCGCCGCCCGCGCGGAGGCCGTCGCGCTCTCCGACCAGGCCCGCGCCCAGACCGCCGCCGACGTCGACGCCGCCCGCGGCGAGGCCCAGGCCGCCGCCGAGGCCGCCCTCCAGCGGGCCCAGAGCGACGCCGAGCGCCTGCTGCGCGCCGCCTCCGAGCACGCCCAGCAGGCCGGCGCCCAGGCCGCCGCCGACGTGGACGCCGCCCGCGGCGAGGCCCAGCAGCAGCTGGCCGCCGCGCACGCCGCCGCCGAGCAGCAGCTCGCCGTCGCGAAGGCCGAGATCGGCCGGCTCAAGGAGCAGGCCTCCGCCGAGCAGATCCGGGCCGAGCAGCAGCTCGCCCACGCCCAGGCCGAGATAGAGCGGCTGCGTGCCGAGGCGATCGCCGAGGCCGAACGCACCCGCCGCGAGTCCGCCGAGCTGCGGGCCCAGGCCGAACAGGCCGCCGAACAGCTCCAGGCCGACGCCGAGGCCGCCGCCGAACGCAAGGCCGCCGACGGCGAGGCCGCCAACGAGCAGCGCTCGCAGACCGCCCGTGCCGAGGTCGCCCGGATGGTCGCCCACGCCACCAAGGAGGCCGAGGCGATCCGCGCCGAGGCCACCACCAAGCAGGCCGAGGCGGAGGCCGCCAAGGCCGCCGCCGCCGAGGAGAGCGAACGGCTGCGGGCCACCGCCGAATCGGTGGCCGGCGAGCTGCGCGCCGAGGCCGAGGCCGCGATCGCCGAACTGCGCGCCCAGGCCGACCGGGAGGTCGCCGAACTCCGCGCCCACGCCGAGGCCGAGGCCCAGCGGCTGCGCCACGCGGCCGAGGAGGAGGGCCGGGCGGCCGGCGCCAAGGAAGCCACCGTCCACCTCGCCAAGGCCGCCAAGACCGCCGAGGAGGTGCTCGGCCAGGCCGACCAGGACGCCGAGACCGCCCGCACCGAGGCCGCCACCGAGGCCGAGCGGATCCGCACCGAGGCCGCCGCCGAGGCACAGCGCCTGCGCGAGCAGGCCCAGGCCGCCGTCGAGCAGGCCCAGAACGCCGCGCTCGACGACGCCGCCGCGATCCGCGAGCGGATCGAGCAGATGCAGGACGAGGCGGCCCGCCTGCGGGCCGAGGCCGAGGAGCTGCGCGCCCAGGCCGCCGCCGAGGCCGACCGGGTGCGCGGCGAGGCCCGCCGCCAGGCCGTCGTGCAGATCGAGGAGTCGGCGAAGAACGCCGAGGAACTGCTCACCAGGGCCAAGGCCGACGCCGACGAGCTGCGCGCGGGCGCCGCCGGGGAGATCGAGCGGCTGCGCGCGCAGGCCCAGGAACAGGCCGCCGAGACCCAGGGCCGGGCCGAGCAGACCCTCGCCCGGGCCCGCACCGAGGCCGAGAAGACCACCACCGCCGCCGAGCAGCAGGGCCAGGACGCCCTCGCCGCCGCCAAGGCCGCAGCCGCCGAGAACCGCGCCGCCGCCGAGCGCGAGACCGCCGAACTCCGCCGGGACGCGACCGAGTTCGACCAGCGGGTCCGGGCCGAGGCGAACGCCGCCGCGACCGCCCTCAGCGCCGAGGCGCAGGCCGAGGCGAACGCCGTCCGGGACGCCGCGGTGGCCGACGCCGAGCGCGTCCGCACCGAGGCCGACGCCGAGGCCGCCCGTGCCCGCAGCGAGGCCGAGGCCGCCGCGAACGCGCTGCGCGAGGAGAGCCGGCGCGAGCACGAGGAGGCCGCCGCCGGGCTGCACCGCGAACGCGAGGAGACCGCCGAGCAGCTGGCCGCCGCCCAGGCCGCCCACGAGCAGGCCGAACAGACGGCGACCGAGCTGCGGGCCCTCGCCGAGCGGGAGAGCGCCGAACTGCGCGAGCTCGCCGAGCGCGAGACCACCGAGCAGCGCACCGCCGCCGAGGCGTACGCCGCCGACGTCCGGGCCAAGGCCGAACAGGCCGCCACCGAACTCACCGAACGCACCACCGCCGAGACCACCGAACAGCGCGAGGCGACCGAACAGCACGTCGCCGAGCTGCGCGCCCTCGCCGAACGCGAGACCACCGAACTGCGCGAGCTCGCCGAACGGGAGAGCGCCGAACTGCGCGAGCTCGCCGAGCGCGAGACCACCGAGCAGCGCACCGCCGCCGAGGCGTACGCCGCCGACGTCCGAGCCAAGGCCGAACAGGCCGCCACCGAACTCACCGAACGCACCACCGCCGAGACCACCGAACAGCGCGAGGCGACCGAACAGCACGTCGCCGCCCAGCGCGCCGAAGCCGAGGAACTGCTGGAGGGCGCCCGGAGCGCCGCCGAGCAGCGCCAGGCCGAGGCCGCCCGGGACGCCAAGGCCGTCCGGGAGAAGGCCGCCGCCGAGCTGGCGTTCGCCGCCGAGCAGGCCGAGACGGTCCGCGCCGAGGCCGGCCGCGAGCTGTCCGAGGCCCGCGCCACCGCCGACAGCATCCGGGCCGAGGCCACCGCCGTCCTGGAGCAGGCCCGGGTCGACGGCGAGGAGCTGGTCGCCGCCGCCGGTGTCGAGGGCGCCGCCCTGGTCGAGGCCGCCGAGGAGGAGGCCGCCGAGGTCCGCCAGTCGGTGGCCGGCATGCACGAGGCCGCCGCCGAGCAGATCGCCGAGCGGAAGGCCGCCGCCGAGCGGGAGGCCGCCGAGGTCCGCGACCGGGCCGAACAGGCCGCCGCCGAACTGCGCGAGCTGGCCGAGCGCGAGACCGCCGAGCAGCGGGCCCTCGCCGTCGCCGAGACCACCGCCCTGCGCGAACTCGCCGACGCCGAGACCGCCGAGCAGCGGGCCCTCGCCGACCACGAGACCGCCGAACTGCGCGCCCGTACCGACGCCGAGACCACCGCCCTGCGCGACCTGACCGACCGCGAGCTGGCCGCCGAACGCGAGGCCCACGAGGCCGAGTTGGGCCGTCAGCGCGCCGAGGCCCAGGCCTACGACGAGCACCTGCGGGCGGAGGCCGACGCCGTACTGCACGCGGCCCGGGAGGCCGCCGGGCAGTTGCGCGCGGACGCCGAGGCCCAGGCCGTCCGGACGATGGCCGCCGCCGACGAGCGCTCGGCCGGTCTGGTCGCCGACGCCGAGGAGCTGGCCGCCGCCCTGCGCGCCGAGGCCGAGGAGTACGCGCTCGCCACCCGGACCCTCGCCGACGAGTACGACGCCGCCGCCCACGGCCGCGCCGACGCGTACGACGCGGAGACCCGGGAGGCCGCCGAGCAGTTCGACAAGGCCACCCGCGAGCAGGCCAACTCCGTCCTGGAGAAGGCCTTCGCGGACGCCGAGTCGCTCGGCGAGGACGCCCAGACCACCGCACTGGCCACCACCGCCGCCGCCGAGGAGCAGGCGGACGCGATGGTCGCCGCCGCCCGCAAGGAGGCCGACCGGCTGGTCGCCGCCGGCGAGGCGGCCGGCCAGGCCGAGGTGGAGAAGGGCCGGTCCGACGCCGACACGCTGCTCGCCGAGGCCCGCCGGGACTCCACCGCGATCCGCGAGCGCGCCGAGGAGTTGCGCGAGCGCACCGACGCCGAGGTGGAGGCGCTGCACGAGCGCGCCCGCAAGGAGAACGCGGCGGCCATGAAGTCGGCCGGCGAGCGGGTCGACGCCCTGGTGACGGCCGCTCAGGAGCAGCTGACCGAGGCCGAGGAGCAGGCGGTGGCCACCGTCGCCGAGGCCGAGGACCGGGCGGCGGCGCTGGTCGCGGCCGCCGAGGACCGCGCGGGCGAGCTCACCTCGGAGGCGTCCGCGGAGGCCAGCAAGGTCCGGATCTCGGCCGTCCGCAAGGCCGAGGGGCTGCTGAAGGAGGCGGAGACCAAGCTCGCCGACTCCACCAGCCGCGCCGAGGCGCTGATCGTCAAGGCCGAGGCCAAGCTCCAGTCGGCCGAGGCCGAGGCCGAGGAGCGGCTGGAGACCGCCGCCACCGAGGCGGAGAAGCGGCTGCGGGACGCCGACCGCAGCGCGGACGAGCAGGTCGAACTGGCGAAGGCGGAGGCCGAACGGCTGCTCGCCGAAGCGCAGGCCGAGGCGAAGCGGGTCACCGACGAGGGCCGTCGCGAGCTGGACGAACTGGTGCGGCGGCGCAAGGACATCAACACCGAGATCTCCAGGGTGCAGGACGTGCTGTCCGCGCTGGAGGCGTTCGAGGCACCGGCACCGGTCGCCCAGACCAACGGGGGAAGCAGCACCAAGAAGGACGGGGGTGCCAAGGCGGGTGCCGGAATTGGTTCCCCCCGGTCGGGCGGCAATCGTTCCAAGAACGCACCACCCGATTGAGCGGACATTGTCCGCGGGACGACGGCATCTCGCCGTCGACACTCCGGTACCGTGTCAGGATTCCCTCAACCACCTCAGCGGTTTGACGACAGGAAGCCCAGAACCCCATGAGCGACAGTCACTCCCCTCACGGCTTCGACCTGGTGCGCCGTGGGTACGAGCGCGCCCAGGTCGACGAGCGGATCACCAAGCTGGTGGCCGACCGTGACAGTGCCCTGACCCGGATCAGCGCGCTCGAGAAGCGCATCGAGGAACTCCACCTGGAGACCCAGACCGCGCAGGCGGCGGTCACCGAGGCGGAGCCCTCGTACGCCGGTCTCGGCGCCCGGGTCGAGAAGATCCTGCGACTGGCCGAGGAGGAGGCCAAGGACCTGCGCGACGAGGCGCACCGCGCCTCCGAGCAGCACCGCGAGCTCGCCGAGGCCGCTGCCCAGCAGGTCCGCACCGAGGCCGAGAACTACGCCAAGGACCGCAAGGCCAAGGCGGAGGACGAGGGTCTGCGGATCGTCGACAAGGCCAAGAGCGACAGCGCCCAGCTGCGCGCCGAGGCCAACAAGGACGCCCAGAACAAGCGCGAGGAGGCGGACGCCCTCTTCGAGGAGACCCGCACCAAGGCCGCCCAGGCCGCGCTGGAGTTCGAGACCAACCTGGCCAAGCGCCGCGAGCAGTCCGAGCGTGACCTGGCCGCCCGTCAGGCCAAGGCCGAGAAGCGCCTGGCCGAGATCGAGCACCGGGCCGAGCAGCTGCGCCTGGAGGCCGAGAAGCTGCGCACCGACGCCGAGCGCCGCGCCCGCCAGACCGTCGAGACGGCGCAGCGCCAGTCCGAGGACATCGTGGCGGACGCCAACGCCAAGGCCGACCGGATCCGCAGCGAGTCCGAGCGCGAGCTGGCGGCGCTCACCAACCGCCGCGACAGCATCAACGCCCAGCTGACCAACGTCCGCGAGATGCTGGCGACGCTGACCGGCGCGGCCGTGGCCGCCGCCTCGCTGCCGGGCGACGACACCATGGGCGTGCCCGCCCAGCAGTCGCGCTGACGCCGCCGCCGGGCGCCGGCGCCCGGCGGTACGTGCGGAACGGACGGCACGTGCGGAACGTGCGGCACGTGCGGAACAGCGGACAGGCCCTCACCCACCAGGGTGAGGGCCTGCCGTCTTTCCACCGTCATCATCTCGGGTGACCTGGGTGAGCGGGCGTCACCTGGGGTAGGCCCCGTCGGGCCGCTGGTGCCCGCTGCTGAGCTGGTTGCCCTCGTCGTCGGAGACGGTGCCGAACCACGAGGTGCACCAGACCGACACCGAGTCCGGCCAGTACTGCACCTCGAACGGGTGGCCGGAGCCGTGGTCGCCGTACGAGGTGACGATGAAGGTCTCGCCGGGGCGCAGCCAGTAGTCCTCGCCGAGCGGTTCCAGGGTCAGTTCGACCAGGCCCTCGCCGCGGTTGGTCACGGGCATCCGGCCGGTCACCTCCAGCGCCGAGAAGTCCCAGCCGGTCGCTTCCTCCCTCATCCCGCCGTCACCCGGGCCAGCAGGTCGCGGACGGCGGTGTTGAACGCCTCCGGTGCCTCCAGGGCGCTCAGATGGCCCGCCCCGGGAATGACGGTCAGTTCGGCGTCCGGCCGGGCCCGGAGCATCGGTTCGGCCTCCTCCGGCGCCACCAGGCCGTCCTGCGCGCCCGCGACGACGGCGGTGGGCACCCGCAGCCCGGCCAGCACGTCCAGCGCGTCCGGCCGGGCCGCCATGGCCCGCTGGGCCCAGGCGACGGCGGCCGGCGACGCGGCCGCGACCAGCGACCGCACCCGCTCCACCAGGTGCAGCGAGTCCGGCCCGAGCTGCCCGGCGGCGACCTCCTCGTCGAGCAGCAGTTGGACGCTGCCCCGGGCGGTGACGGCGGCCGCGATCCGCTCCCGGTTGGCCCGGACGGCGTCGGTGTCGGCGGTGGCGCGGGTGCTGGCCAGCAGCAGTCCGGCCAGCCGGTCCGGGTGGCGGCGGGCGAAGGCCAGCGCCACGTAACCGCCCATGGAGAGCCCGCCGACCACCGCGCGCTCGATCCCGGCCGCGTCCAGCAGCAGGGCGAGGTCGTCGGCGACCAGGTCCAGCGAGGGTTCGTCGGCCCCCAGCTCGGTGCCGCCGAAGCCGCGCTGGTCCGGGGCGAGCACCCGGGCCTCGTCGCCGGTCAGACCGGGCAGCGCGTCCAGTTGGGCGGACCACATCGAGGCGTTCAACGGAAAGGCGTGCAGCAGCACGAGGGGTGTTCCGGTGCCGCTCTCGCGGACCGACACTGCGGAGGGGGGCTGGGTCATGGGCCCACCGTATTCCGGCACGCCCGGCGGGCCCACTCAGCGGGCCGTGATATCCGCTTTGTCCTAGCCTTACCAGGAGTAAGGGAGCGCGAATGATCGAGTTGCACGACCTGACAAAACGTTACGGCAGGACCCTCGCGGTGGACCGGCTCAGCTTCCAGGTCCCCCAGGGCGTGGTCACCGGCTTCCTCGGCCCCAACGGCGCAGGCAAGTCCACCACCATGCGCATGATCCTCGACCTCGACCGCCCCACCAGCGGCCGGGTCACCATCGACGGCAAGCGCTACGGGCAGCTCAGCGAACCGCTCAAGTACATCGGCGCGCTGCTGGAGGCCAAGGCCGTCCACCCCGGCCGCACCGCCCGCGACCACCTGCTCTGGCTCGCCCAGAGCAACCGCATCCCGACCCGCCGGGTGGACGAGGTGCTCAACCTGGTGGGCCTCACCCCGGTCGCCCGCAAGCGGGCCCGCGGCTTCTCGCTCGGCATGGGCCAGCGCCTGGGCATCGCCTCCGCACTGCTCGGCGACCCGGAGATCGTCATGTTCGACGAGCCGGTCAACGGACTGGACCCGGAGGGCATCCTCTGGATCCGCAACCTGATGAAGCGGCTCGCCACCGAGGGCCGGACCGTCTTCGTCTCCTCCCACCTGATGAGCGAGATGGCCGTCACCGCCGACCACCTGGTGGTCATCGGCAAGGGCCGGCTGCTCGCCGACCTGCCGATGCCGGAGTTCATCCGGCGCAACTCCCGCTCCGCCGTCCGGCTGCGCACCCCGCACCCCGAGCGCCTGCTCGACGCACTGTCCGGCGCCGGGCTCCGGTCCGAACCCGGGCCCGGCGGCTCCTACGAAGTGGTCGACGGCGATCTCGCCCGGCTCGGCGACCTGGCCGCGGCCCACGGCGTCGTCCTGCACGAACTCAGCCCGCAGCAGGCCTCGTTGGAGGAGGCGTTCATGCAGATGACGGCCGACTCGGTGGAGTACCACGCGGGCGACGGCCCGGGCCGGGACGCGGCCGGCGCACCCGGCGTCTGGGGCGCCGGCTGGAAGGCGGACGGCGCCCCGCAGACCGCGGCGGCCCGGCAGGAGGAGAACTGAGATGACGTCCTTCCCGGCGATCCTGCGCTCCGAGTGGACGAAGATCCGCAGCGTCCGCTCGACGATCTGGACGCTCGCGCTGACCTTCGTCGTCACCGTCGGCATCGGCGCGCTGCTGTCCCTGCTCACCAACAGCAACTTCGGCGAGTTCCGGCGGGGCGACCAGTCCGTCTTCGACGCCACCGGCACGGCCTTCTCCGGCATCATGCTCGGCGAGCTCGCCATCATCGTGTTCGGCGTGCTGGCCATCGGCAACGAGTACAGCACCGGCATGATCCGGGTCACCCTGGCCGCCGTCCCGCAGCGCGGCACCCTGCTCACCGGCAAGGCGGTGGTGCTCGGCACGATGGCCCTGGCGGTCTCGGTGGTGACGGCCTTCGTCACCTTCTTCACCGGCCAGGCGCTGCTCGGCTCGCACTCCACCAGCCTCGACCAACCGCACGTGCTGCGCGCGGTGTTCGGCGCCGCGCTGTACCTGACGATGCTCTGCCTGTTCTCGGCCGGCGTCACCACGATGCTGCACAGCCAGACGCTGGCACTGGGCGTACTGGTCCCGTTCTTCTTCCTGCTCTCGCCGATCCTCTCGGCGGTGCCGAAGGTCAAGACCCTGGCCCACTACTTCCCGGACTACGCGGGGTCGCGGATGCTGCTGGTGTACGAGCAGCACGGCCAGCCGTACGGGCCGTGGGAGGGCTTCGTGATCTGCCTGGCCTGGACGCTCGCCGCCCTGCTCGGCGGCGCGCTGGTGCTCAAGAACCGGGACGCCTGACCGGCTCAGTACCGCGGAGCGCCGCGGCCCCGCAGGACGTTGGAGGCCCGGCGCTCCCGCGCGCCCCAGCAGGCGCGGTGCCAGTGCCGCCGGTCGTCCACGCCCGCGCCGTACATCGGCCAGGCCACCACGTGGCCCATCCCGGGCGGGATCTCCTGGTCGCAGCCCGGGCACCGGTAGTGCCGCCCGGCCGTCCCGGCGACCGTCTGGACCACCCAGTCGTCGCCCTGGTGGCTCTCGGTGCGGCGCAGCGATCCGCCGAGCGGGGAGGCCTGCTCGGCGCTCCCGCCCGGGTCGGCGCTCTTGATCCGGTTGCGGCGCGGCGACACGTCGGACTACCTCTCTTCCGGGATTTCGGGTCGTTCCAGCCTACGGCCGGCCGCCCCTCCGGCAGGCCACTATCACGGCATCGTCCGACGCTCCCGCGTTTTTGCCGAGATCCACCCGATCTTCGACGAAATCCGGGTTTCCGCGTGCCATTGGCACATGACATCGGATACCCACAAGGGGAACAGGCGGGGCCCGCAGACCCTGCGCGCACCCGAGGAGGCCCCACCATGACCAAGACCAGCGCCCGCGCCGAGACCCGTCGGCCCGTCGGAGTCCGGCCGCCCGCCCCCGGGCCGGTGCTGACCTCGCCCATCCCGGTCACGGCCGCGGCGGGCGAGCCGCTGCCCGTGCCGCAGCGGGCGGGCGCGCTCCCGCCGGACACCGCGCCGGTGCGGGTCGGCGCGTTCCTGCTGTCCGCGCAGTTCCCCGGGCAGAGCCACCGCGAGGCGCTGGACCGCACCGTCCGGGCCGCCGTCGAGGCCGAACGCGCGGGCCTGGACAGCGTCTGGCTGGCCGAGCACCACTTCGTCCCGTACGGGGTCTGCCCCAACGCCGCCACGCTGGCCGCGCTGCTGCTCGGCCGCACCCGCCGGATCGGCGTCGGCACGGCGGTCAGCGTGCTCTCCACCGCCCACCCGGTGGCGCTCGGCGAGCAGGCCGCGCTGCTGCACCTCACCTCGGACGGGCGCTTCACGCTCGGGGTGGGCCGCGGCGGCCCCTGGATCGACCTGGACGTGTTCGGCGGCGGCGTGGACGCCTTCGAGAACGGCTTCCCGGAGCGGCTGGACCTGCTGCTGCGCTGGCTGCGCGGCTCCCGGGTCGGCGCGGACGGCCCGCAGTTCGCCTTCCCCGAGGTGGCGGTGGTGCCGCGCGCCACCGAACCGGTGCGCCGGTCCGGACTGGGCAGCTGGCTCGGTCTCGGCGAGCGGTCCGGCCCGGTGCGCTTCCCGCGCCAGCGCCAGGACGTCGAGGGCCTCGGCGAGGGCGTCGGTGAGGAACTCGACCCGTCCGGGCGGCCGGTGGCCGGCCCGCCGATGGTGGTCGCGTGCACCTCTCCGAGCGGGGTGCAGCTGGCCGCCGAACGCGGCCTGCCGATGCTGCTCGGCATGCACTCCGGCGACGACGACAAGCTGCGCATGCTGGAGCTGTACCGCAGCGCCTGGCTGGCCGCCGGGCGCGGCGAGGAGCAGCTGCGCCGGGTGAACCGCCGGCACGTCGCGGCCGGGGTGGCCCAGGTCGACGACCGCACCTCAGCGGCCCGCGCCACCCTGCTGAACGCCATGCCGGGCTGGTTCGAGTACGGGCTCGGCGCCCACCGCACCGTGGACGGCCGGGAGCGCAAGATGCGCGACCCGCGCGAGTACACCGAACTCCTCTGCGACCTGCACGCGGTGGGCACGCCGCGGCAGTGCGCCGACCGGCTGCTGGCCACCGCCGAGCGGACCGGCATCCGCCGCTTCGCGCTGCTCGCGGAGGGCAGCGGCGACCGCGAGGCGACCCTGCACAACATCGCCCGGCTCGGCTCCGAGGTGCTGCCGCAGCTGGGGTGAGCCCGGGGGTGGAGCGGCCGGGCCCGGTCCGGGCCGCCGCCCCTCCCCCCGCACCGGGGGACGGGGGCGGCCCGACGACCTTCCGGGACCTAGGGCCCGGCATCGGCGGTGCTGCCGGGTCAGCAGTCCCGCAGTTCCTCGGACTGGTTGAGCAGCTGCTCCCGGACCGAGGTGAAGCGTGCGTGCCGTGCCTCGTTGGCGTCCGACGGCAGGAAGACCGCCACCCGGTGACAGTTCTGGAAGGCCAGCCGCACCCCGAAGTGCCGCTGCAGGGCCCCCCGGATGGCGTCGCTGGCGAGGGCCCGCAGGAGCTGGCCGCGGGCCTGCTCGCTGGGCGGCGGTACCTGGTTGTCGGCGAAGTCGGTACCGTCGACCTTTGCCTGGGCGACCAGCGAGCTGATCAGGTCCCAGGCGTACGGCAGCGAGACGCGGACGCAGTCGACGAATTCCCGCTCGTCGACCTCGCCCCGCTCGGCCTTTTCCAGCAGGGCCGGTGAGACGTCGAGCGACATGGATTCTCCTCTCGCGGTCCACCCGCGCGGCGCCCGGGTGGTCGTGCGTAGTCCAAGCTCACAGTGAGGGTGGGCGGATCGCGCGTGGTGTCCGGAACGCCGTGGAACGGGCGTTTTTGACACCCCGCGAAGGCGGCGGCACCACGGGACGTGACGTCCCGGACACCGACCGCGCTCGGAACAGCGTGGCAGTCAACGGCGGGACGGGCCGGTCATTCCTGTGGATTGCTTCGGAAATACGCGGCGGTGCACCACATTGGCCGGATCCCGTCGGATCGTTCATCTGAAGTCTCCGTCCCCGTTGACAGCGATCCCGCACGCGTGCCGTCACGTACGGTAGCGACCCCAGGACGTGGGCGCCAGACCGCGACGGGAGGTGAGCGGAATTGCCGAGCCTCCATGTTCGCGGGGTTCCCGGTTTCTTCACCCGGTCGTCGTGGAATCGCATCAACTGGCCCCGGTGGGCTAGCGTGGTCGACCGTGCGTCTCGTAATTGCCCGCTGCTCAGTCGACTATGCCGGTCGGCTCTCCGCCCATCTGCCCTCCGCCACCAGGCTCATCCTGGTCAAGGCCGACGGCAGCGTCAGCATCCACGCCGACGACCGCGCCTACAAGCCGCTCAACTGGATGTCCCCGCCGTGCGCGCTCAAGGAGGCGGACGGGGTCTGGACGGTGGAGAACAAGGCCGGCGAGAAGCTCATCATCACGCTGGAGGAGGTGCTGCACGACTCCTCCCACGAACTCGGGGTGGACCCGGGCCTGATCAAGGACGGCGTCGAGGCACACCTCCAAGAGCTGCTCGCGGACCGGATGGAGGTGCTCGGCGCCGGCTGGTCCCTGATCCGCCGCGAGTACCCCACCGCGATCGGCCCGGTCGACATCCTCTGCCGCGACTCGGACGGTGCCACGGTGGCCGTCGAGATCAAGCGCCGCGGTGAGATCGACGGCGTCGAGCAGCTCACCCGCTACCTCGAACTCCTCAACCGGGACCCACTGTTGGCCCCGGTCAAGGGCATCTTCGCCGCCCAGGAGATCAAGCCCCAGGCCCGCGTGCTGGCCACCGACCGGGGCATCGGCTGCGTGGTGCTGGACTACGACGAGCTGCGCGGCATCGACGACGACAAGCTCAAGCTGTTCTGACCGGTCAGCTCGCGGACGGCGAGGGCGTCGTCGGCGGAGGACTGGACGTCCCGGTCGTGGGGCCCGTCGTGGCGGGCGGCGGTGTGGTCGCGGTCGCCGAGGGCGACGTGGTCGACGGCTTCGGCGGGGGCGGCGTGCTGGCGCCTCCGCCGGGCTGAGTGCCCCCGGAGTTGCCACCGCTGCCGCCGCCGGTGCCGCCGCCGCTGCCACCCTGCGGCGGGCCGGACTGCTGGGCCGGCGGCTGCGACTGTCCCGGTGCGGGCGGCTGCGACTGCTGCGCCTGCTCGGTGGCCCCCGCGGTCTCGCTCGGCCCACGGCTCGGCTTCTTCGACGCGCTCGGCGAATGCGAGGCGCCACCGCTCGCCGACGGTTCCGGGCTGGTCCCGCCCGCCGCCGCACCGCCCCCCGCGTCCGTCCCCGGCGCCCCCGCACCCGGCGCCCCCGTACCGGTGGCACCGGCCCCGGCGGTCGGGCCACCGACGTGCGGGGACGGGAGCGGCCCGCCCTGCCCGCCGTCGGGGTCGTCGAGCCGGGTGTGCGGGTCGTTGCCCGGGTGCTGCTCCGGACCGGTGGCGCTCATCGCCACCGCCGTCCCGAGCGCCCCGAGCGCGAGGACGGCCGCCGACGCGGCGATCACCCGACGCCTGGTCCCGGAGCGCAGGCTGGACGGCACCTTGGCTATCGCGCGGATGACGGGCCGCCGCACGGGCGCCGGCCCGGGGGACGCCGCGGGCGGCAGCTGCCGCCCGTCGGCACGCAGCAGGTCCAGCATCCGGCCGGCTGCCGCGACGCCGCGCTGCTCGCCGGCGGCGGACCGCAGGGTGAGCGCCGTCTCCAGCTCGGCCATCGCCCGGGACGGCTCCCGGACGCAGAACGCGTGCACGCCCGCCTCGTGGTGGAACCAGGCCTGGTCGGTGCCGGAGCCCGTCCGGCGGGCCGCCTCCAGCCCCAGCTCCAGGACCCTCTCCCAGGCGCCCCAGCGCAGCGCCAGCGCCAGCGCGGGCGCGGCCGCCCGGGCCAGGCGCACGACGGCGTCGTGCCGGCCGGCCGCCCGGTCCGCGACCAGCACGCCGACCACGACCTCCGCCTCGGCCGCGACCTGTTCCAGCGACACCGAGCTGTGCCCGACCCACCAGGCGAAGTGCTGGGCGGCGCCGTCCAGGCAGCCGCGGGCCGGCCAGTGCGGGGCGAGCAGGTCCAGCACCCCGGCGGTCAGCCGGTGGTGCCCGCCGATGGACACCGCCAGCCCGGCGTCGGCGAGTTCGGCGAGGGCGCTCTCGCCCTGGCCGACGTCGATCAGCGCGGGCAGGTGCGGCGCGGTGGGACACTCGCCGCCGAGCGCGACGGCGAGCCTCAGGACGGCCTGGGCGGGCTCACTCAGCCCCTCCGCGAGCCGGACGGCGGGTGAGGCGGTCTCGGCGACGGACGGCAGCGGGACGGTGCGGCGCAGCGCGTTCTCACGGACGGCCGGATCGGGGTCGTGGACGGGCTCCTCGACCGCGCCGAAGACCCCCATCCGGTCCTCCTCGGCGGCGACCAGCGCGTCCACCGCCACGTCCCGCTGGCGCAGCAGCGCGGCGGCCTGGACGAAGCGCAGCGGCAGCCCCTCGGACTCGAACCAGAGGTCGACCGCCCAGGCCTTCTCCTCGACGTCCAGCGGCCGCCCGGCCTGGCGGGCGGCGAGGGCGAGGCAGGCGGAGCGGGAGAGCCCGGCGACCAGGTGGTCCTGCAAGCGGGAGCCGGGTGACGGCGCCGGGCTCCCGGGGGCGGCGGAGATCAGGAAGGCGCAGCCGGGGGCGAGGGCGAGCAGGTCCTCCAGCTCGGCGCCGGACTGCTCCGCGCCGTCGACGACCACGATCGCGCCGACCTCGGCGAGGTGCACGGCCAGCTGGCCCGGGTCGGGCCGGTAGCCGGGGGCGTGGTGGGTGGCCGCGAAGAGGTCCTGGAGCAGGTCGGCGGCGGTGCGGCGGTGCCCGCAGAGCTGGACGACGCCGCCGGGGGCGAGGTCGGCGGCGGCCTCGGCGACGGCCGACAGCAGCGCGCTGCGGCCCGAGCCGGCCTGGCCGACCAGGCGTATCGAGCGGCCCTCGGCGAGCAGGCCGAGGAGTTCGGCGACGTCGGCCTCGCGGTCGAGCAGCGGCAGGTCGGCGGGCCCGGCACCGAGGGCGAGCGGGCCGACCGCGCGGCCGACGCCGCCGACCGGGCCCCGGGCGGGCTCGCTGCGCTCGATCCGGCGCGGGCGGGGCCGCCACTCCTCGGGGCAGGGCCTGACCTCGGAGCCGTCCGGGGCGCCGACGCCGACCAGCAGGGCGCCGGAGACGAGTTCGCCGCCTCGGGTGCGGGCGGCCTCCTGCCGGAACTCCCCGGTTGGCTGTGCCACGTTCTGCTCCGCATCCTGCTCGGCCGCCGGCGTCCCGCGCCGGCCGGCTGACGTCTCGGTCGCGGCCGCGCGCGGGCTGGGGGCAGCTGGCTGGGGCGGCCGTCATCTGACGGGCAGACTCTTGCACATCCGGGCCCGCCCGCGCAGGGGCGGCCCGGTCGGGGGCCGGGCGACGGCCGATCAGAGCCAGGTCGGGGCCCGGACGACGGCTGATCAGAGCCAGGTCGGGGGCCGGACGAAGAGCGGGCGGGGAACGAACGAAGGCAGGGAACGAACGAGCACCGGGGCCGGACGGGGGCAGGAGCGGCCAGGCCCTAGAGGGCGATCCCGTGGGCCTCGGTGACGCCGTCCACGGCCAGGATGCGGTGCAGCTTGGTGGCCACCAGCAGTCGCTGGAGCTGGGCCGGGACGGAGCGCAGCACCAGCCGCCGGCCGATCCGGCCGGCCCTGCGGTGGGTGCCCATGATCACGCCGAGGCCGGTGGCGTCCCAGAACTCCAGCCGGGCGAGGTCGAGCACGAGGTCGCCGAGGCCGCCGTCCACGGCCTGGTGCAGCCGGGCGCGCGCATCGGCGGCGGTGCGCACGTCGAGGCGGCCTTCGATGGCCAGCGCCCTGTGGTCGCCGGTGATGCGCATGCTCTCCTCCTTCGCCTGACCGGTCCGGTACGGGGGTGGTCCGACCCGGCCGTGCCGGGGCGGGGGGTGGGGGTGTCCATCCGGGCGGGCCGTGGCCCCTCGCCCGGGTCCGGTCGCAGCCTCGTCGTGCTGGGCCGGGTCTCCCTCTTCTGACGGCGAACCAGCAGCGCAGGTTGCTGGTTCCGGCCAGATCTGAAGCAACTTCACTCGTCCGAGGGAATATACGCAGTCAGTCTCCACACCTACGCTCGATTACCGCCCAAATCACCCGTCTGCGGCACCTGGCGTGAGGAAACTCACCCGCCCCCGAGCGGGCGGGCCGTACGGTGTTCCGCCGCACGGCCCGCCCGGTCGCCGGGCGTCGTCGTTCACCCGTTCCGGCGGGGGCTCACTTGCCCTCGTACGGGTAGAAGCCGCGGCCGCTCTTGCGGCCGAGGTCGCCGGCGGTGACCATGCGCGCCATGATCTCCGGGGCGGCGAACTTCTCGTCCTGGGTCTCGTCGTAGATGTTGCGGGCGGCGTGCAGCAGGATGTCCACGCCGGTCAGGTCGGCGGTCTCCAGCGGGCCCATCGGGTGGCCGAAGCCGAGGCGGCAGGCGGTGTCGATGTCCTCGGCGGTGGCGACGCCCGACTCGTACAGCTTGGCGGCCTCGACGACCAGCGCGGTGATCAGGCGGGTGGTGACGAAGCCGGCCACGTCCCGGTTGACCACCACGACGTCCTTGCCGACGCCCTCGGCGAAGGCGCGGGCGGCGGCCAGGGTCTCGTCGCTGGTCTTGTAGCCGCGGACCAGCTCGACGAGCTGCATCAGCGGCACCGGCGAGAAGAAGTGCACGCCGACGACCGACTCGGGGCGCCGGGTGGCGGCGGCGATCCGGGTGATCGGGATGGCGGAGGTGTTGGAGGCCAGCACCGCGCCGTCCTTGGCGAGCTTGTCGAGCTCCCGGAAGACGCCCTCCTTGACCTCGAACTGCTCGAACACGGCCTCGACCACGATGTCGGCCTCGGCGACGGCGCCCAGGTCGGTGGTGGTGGTGATCCGGCCCAGCGCGGCCTCGGCGTCCTCGGCGCTCAGCCGGCCCTTGGCGACGAACTTCGCGTAGGAGGCGCGGATGCCCGCGAGACCGCGCTGCAGGGCCTCCTCCGTGACGTCCCGCAGCACCACCGGGTGGCCGGCCTGCGCGGACACCTGGGCGATGCCGGCGCCCATCAGGCCGGCACCGATCACGGCGATCTGCTTGCTGGACGCATTGCTCATGGCTGGGTCTCCCGATGCCGTCGCCGCCCTGGGGCGGGCCCTGAAGGCGGCTCAGGGCAGGGGTCACCGCCGGAGAGCCGCGTCGCTCGTTGCCGGGACTCTAATGCCCAATCCGGCCCCGTGGTGTCAATCGGGAGTGTGATCTGCGCCCGACCTGGTCGGGCGACCCAGACCCGCCGTGACCAGCCGATCAGACCGGCCGATCGGACCATCTGACCGGACCGGCCGACCGGACCGTCAGACGCTCAGACGGTCAGCCCGAGGTCCTGCGCCAGGATCGCCGCCTGCACCCGGTTGCGCAGCCGCAGCTTCGCCAGGATCCGGCTGACGTGCGTCTTGGTGGTCGCCTCCGCCATCTCCAGCCGGGCCGCGATCTCCCCGTTGGACAGCCCGGCCCCGATGCAGGCCAGCACCTCCCGCTCACGCGGGGTCAGTCCGGCCACCGCCTCCCTGGCTTCCGGCCCGACCGCCCGGTCCGGCCGGGCGAAGGCGCCGATCAGCCGCCTGGTCACCGAGGGCGCCAGCATGCCGTCCCCGCGCGCCACCGTCCGGACGCCCTCGACCAGGGTGTCCGCCTCCAGGTCCTTGAGCAGGAACCCGGCCGCGCCGGCCCGCAGCGCGCCGTAGACGTACTCGTCCAGGTCGAAGGTGGTCAGCACCAGCACCTGGCCGGCCCCGGCGGCGACCACCTGCCGGGTCGCCGAGACGCCGTCCAGCCGGGGCATCTGCACGTCCATCAGCACCACGTCGGGCCGCAGCTCCAGCGCCAGCCGGACGGCCTCCTCGCCGTCGGCGGCCTGCCCGACCACCTCGATGTCCGGCTCGGCCCGCAGGATCATCACCAGCGCCGCCCGTACCGCCGCCTGGTCCTCGGCCACCAGCACCCGGATCGTCATGCCCCTGCCCCGCTCTCCCGCCCGCGCGGCAGTACCGCGCGCACGCTCCAGTAGTCGTTCCGCGGCCCCGCCTCGAAGCTGCCGCCGAGCAGCCCGGCCCGCTCCGCCATGCCGACCAGCCCGGCCCGGGCGCCGGGCAGTTCGCGGCCCGGTCCGTGCCGGTACGGGCTGTCGACGGCGATCCGCAGTTCCTCGGGGCCGAACTCCATCCGCACGCTGACCAGTCCGGGCCCGGCGTGCTTGAGCGCGTTGGTCAGCGACTCCTGGACGATCCGGTACGCGGCCAGCCGGACCGGCACCGGGACCTCCCCGCGCTCGCCCCGCTCGGCGAGTTCGAAGTCCAGCCCGACGTCCTGGCCGGCCGCCCGGGCCTTGGCCAGCAGGGCGTCCACGGCGGCCAGGTCGGGCGCCGCGTACGACTCGTCCGCCTCTCCCCCGCCGCTGTCGCGCAGCAGTCCGATCATGCGGCGCATTTCGGCCAAACCCTGGACGCTGCTCTCCCGGATCACCGCCAGCACCTCCACCAGCGGGTCGTCCCCGGCCAGCCGACGGCGCCGGGCGACGGACTGCGCGCCGGTCGCGTGGATCGCGATCGCCGACAGGTGGTTGGCCACCACGTCGTGCAACTCCCGTGCCATCCTCGCGCGTTCGGCGACGACGGCCTCACGCCGGTCCATCTCCGAGAGCAGCGCGGTCTGTTCGGCCCGCAGCCGCTCGCTCACCGCCCGGTCGCGGTGCTTGCGGACCACGTCCCCGGTCCAGACCGGCGCCAGGTAGATCAGGACGGTGAGCACCACCACCGCCACCGCGTTCGAGGCGTCGCTGTAGATCAGCACCAGGGTGGACAGCACCAGCACCGAACCCGTGCCGGTCAGGTGCAGGATCCGGGACATCCTCGGGGTCCCGTAGAGCACCGCCGCGTAGAGCAGGTCGGTGTACATCAGGCTGGTCGCCAGCAGGGCGCCGGTGAAGATGCTGTACCCGAAGGCGAGCCCGCCCAGCGTCGTGGTGAGCACCGGCCTGGTCCGGCGGAACAGCTCCAGCACCGCCATGACCAGCAGCGCCGGCACCACCGCCCCGCGCGGGATCCGCGAGGAGTTGTCGTAGACCTGGAGCGCGATCAGCAGCGCTCCGCCGAGCAGACCGAGCAGGGCGATCCCCCGGTCCTCCTGGCGCGGGGTGAGGGTCGGTCTCAGCACACCTCCATCTCACCATCCCCGGGCGCCGCCCGGCTCCGGTCCCCGGAGGAGCCGCCGTACATCGAAAGGTGCAGGCCGGGACGGCACCCGGCGACGACGACGCGGCCACGCCCGCGCGCCAGGCTGGAGGCACCGCCGACCGCCCGGGAGCACAACGTGATCGTCACCCTCATCGTCGCGGCCGAGATCTCCTTCTGGATCCTGCTCGGCCTCGGTCTCACCGCCCGCTACCTGCTGCGGTGGCGCCGCACCAGCACCGCCCTGCTGGTCGGCCTGCCGGCGGTGGACCTCACCCTGTACGTGCTCACCGTGCTCGACCTGCGCGGCGGCGCCGCCGCGAGCTGGACGCACGCCCTCGCGGCGAGCTACGCGGGCTTCTCGATCGGGTACGGGCCCTCCCTGGTCCGCTGGGCCGACCGGCACTTCATGTACCGCTTCGCCGGCGGCCCCAAGCCGCCGCGCTCACCGAAGTACGGCCTGGCGCGGTCCCGGTACGAGTGGCAGATCTGCCGCCGCACGGTGGTCTCGGCCGCGATCACACTGAGCCTGATCACCCTGCTGGTGCCGCTGTCGGGAGGCTCCGCACACTTCGGCACCTTCCTCCAGTGGTACCTCAAGCTGGGCATCGCCGCCGTGGTCAACGTGGTCATCGCCGTCAGCTACACGCTCTGGCCGAAGCAGCCGCCGGCCGGCGAGCAGGACGCGGACGACCCGATCGCCGAGCAGCCCGTCGCCGGCGTCCCGGAGAAGCGGCTCTGAGGGGCTTGCCGGCGGTTCTGAGGGACCGCTAGCGGTTCTCGCCCGGCACCCAGAGCACGTCGCCGCGCTCCTTGTTGGCCGCCCGGGCCAGGATGAACAGCAGGTCGGAGAGCCGGTTGAGGTACTTCGCGGTCAGCGGGTTGACGCTGTCCCCGTACTCCGCGATCGCCGCCCAGGTGGCCCGCTCGGCCCGCCGCACCACCGTGCAGGCCAGGTGCAGGTAGGCCGCGCCGGGCGTACCGCCGGGCAGGATGAAGCTGCGCAGCTTCTCCAACTGCTCCAGGTAGTGGTCGCAGTCCCCCTCCAGCCGGTCGACGTACGACGGCAGCACCCGCAGCGGCGGGTACTTCGGGTCCTCGACCACCGGCGTGGACAGGTCCGCGCCGACGTCGAACAGGTCGTTCTGGATCCGGACGAGCACCGTGACGATGTCCTCGGGCAGCGATCCGGCGGCGACGGCCACGCCGATCGCCGCGTTCGCCTCGTTGGTGTCGGCGTACGCGACCAGGCGGGGATCGGTCTTGGTGGTCCGGCTCATGTCACCTAGCGCGGTGGTGCCGTCGTCGCCGGTGCGGGTGTAGATGCGCGTCAGATTCACCATGCGGCCAGCGTAGCCGGACGGGTTAGGCGGCGTTAACCCCGAGCGGGACCAGCCCTACCCGGCGTTGTCCCCGAGGGTCTCGCCGCTACGCGACGTTGACCTCCCCCAGCCTCCGGCCGGGGGTACCCCCACCCCGAGGGTCCCGCCGCTACGCGACGTTGACCCTCTGCCCGGGCGGGGCGGCCTCCAGCCAGGCGAGGAAGCCGGTGAGCGCGTCCTCGCTCATCGCCAGCTCCAGCGGCTCCCCGTTGTGCAGGCAGCGCAGCACCACCGAGCCGGAGAGCAGGGCGAGCTCCTCCTGGCCCTCCGGGTAGCGCCGGCCGAGCACCTCGATCTCCCGGCGCGGCAGCACCCTGCGCGGGCGCGGGGCGTACGAGAAGACCCGGAACCACTCGATCGAGTCACCGCTGTAGCGGCCGATACCAAAAACCCACCCCTTGCCGTCGGTCTGGGGGACCGGGGCCGAGGTGGGTTTGCCGTTCTCGTCGAGGTCGGGCTGCGTCGAGGCGTCGGCGGGCATTTTGAGTCGGTAACTGCAGTCGAACGTGCCGCCGACCCGCTGGATCAGGCGGCGTCGTACCGCGAACGCCACCAGGCCGATCACACCCAGCGCCACGACCGCCGCACACACCACAAGCGCGAGGACCATGCTCACCTACCTCCTCGCTACCCGCGTTCCCCGTATCGGTCGTATCAAGCGACCGCGTTGACCTACCAACTACGACGACAGTCCCGGGGTCACGCTCACGCGTCCCCGGGACCGTCGGTCGACCCCGCTGAACCAGGGTCTTGGCGCACTCAGACGTGGGCCTTGAGGCCGCGCGCCGCGAACAGGCGGACCTCGGCGCGCCGCTCGGCGTGCTCGTCCAGGCCCGACTTGGCCTTCTCCAGCGCGCGCTCGGCACGGGCGACGTCGATCTCGTCCGCCAGCTCGGCGATCTCCGCGAGCAGAGACAGCTTGTTGTCGGCGAAGGAGATGAAGCCGCCGTGCACCGCGGCGATCACGGTGCCGCCGTCCGCCGTGCGAATGGTGACCGGACCGGTCTCCAGCACGCTCAGCACCGGGGTGTGACCCGGCATGATGCCGGTGTCGCCGGAGGCCGTACGGGCGACGACGATGGTGGCCGCACCGGACCACACCTTGCGGTCGGCTGCGACCAGCTCGACGTGCAGCTCAGCCAACGTGGGCTCCTAGGCTCATGCAACCCCCGATTACTCGGGAGTTTCGGTAAGAATAACGGCCGCGCGCCTCCGGCATGAAACCGGCGGCACGGATTTGACCGGAATCACAGCCGATGCGACGCGAGGGGTGGTCCCGGGCTCGGGGCCACCCCTCACGGTCACTCAGCTGCTACCGGCCGCGACTACTTCTTCGCCAGCTCGGCGGCGTTCTTCTCGAGGTCCTCGATGCCACCGCACATGAAGAAGGCCTGCTCCGGGATGGAGTCGTACTTGCCGTCCGCGATCGCGTTGAAGGCCTCGATGGTCTCCGACAGCGGCACGGTCGAACCCTCGACACCGGTGAACTGCTTCGCCACGTAGGTGTTCTGCGAGAGGAAGCGCTCGATGCGACGGGCACGGTGGACCGTGACCTTGTCCTCCTCGGACAGCTCGTCGATACCGAGGATCGCGATGATGTCCTGGAGGTCCTTGTACTTCTGCAGGATCCCCTTGATACGGAGGGCCGTGTCGTAGTGGGTCTGCGCGATGTACCGCGGGTCGAGGATGCGGGACGTGGAGTCCAGCGGGTCGACGGCCGGGTAGATGCCCTTCTCCGAGATCGGGCGCGACAGAACGGTCGTCGCGTCCAGGTGGGCGAAGGTGGTGGCCGGGGCCGGGTCGGTCAGGTCGTCCGCGGGGACGTAGATCGCCTGCATCGAGGTGATCGAGTGACCGCGGGTCGAGGTGATGCGCTCCTGGAGGAGGCCCATCTCGTCGGCCAGGTTCGGCTGGTAGCCCACCGCGGAGGGCATGCGGCCGAGCAGGGTCGACACCTCGGAACCGGCCTGGGTGAACCGGAAGATGTTGTCGATGAAGAGGAGCACGTCCTGCTTCTCGACGTCACGGAAGTACTCCGCCATGGTCAGCGCGGAGAGCGCGACGCGCAGACGGGTGCCCGGCGGCTCGTCCATCTGGCCGAAGACCAGCGCGGTCTTGTCCAGAACGCCCGAGTCGACCATCTCGTCGATGAGGTCGTTGCCCTCACGGGTGCGCTCGCCGACGCCGGCGAACACCGACACACCACCGAAGTTCTCGGCGACGCGGTAGATCATCTCCTGGATCAGAACGGTCTTGCCGACACCGGCACCACCGAACAGACCGATCTTGCCACCCTGGACGTACGGGGTGAGGAGGTCGATGACCTTGATGCCGGTCTCGAACATCTCGGTCTTGGACTCGAGGTCCTTGAACTCCGGCGCCTTGCGGTGGATCGGCCAGCGGACCTCGACCTGCTGGTCGAACTCCTTCTGGTCCACGTTCAGCACGTCGCCGAGGGCGTTGAAGACCTTGCCCTTGGTGATCTGGCCGACGGGCACCGAGATGGCGGCACCGGTGTCGGTGACCTGGGTGCCACGGACCAGACCGTCGGTCGGCTGCATCGAGATGCCGCGGACCATGCCGTCGCCCAGGTGCTGGGCGACCTCGAGGGTCAGGGTCTTCTTGCCCGAGCCGTCGGGGTTCTCCGCCTCGACGTGCAGGGCGTTGAACATGTTCGGAATAGCGTCGACGGGGAACTCCACGTCGACGACCGGGCCGATGACCCGCGCGACGCGGCCCGTCGCCGTGGTCGGCTCAACAGTGGTGGTCATTCTCATTCGCTCCCGCGGCTAGCGTCGGCGAGGGCGTTGGCACCGCCGACGATCTCGCTGATTTCCTGGGTGATCTCGGCCTGACGGGCCGAGTTGGCAAGCCGCGTGAGCGACTTGATGAGCTCGCCGGCGTTGTCCGTCGCGCTCTTCATCGCGCGTCGGCGGGCGGCGTGCTCGGAGGCGGCCGACTGCAGCAGCGCGTTGTAGATCCGGCTCTCGACGTACCGCGGCAGCAGCGCGTCCAGCACGCCCTCCGCCGACGGCTCGAAGTCGTACAGCGGGAAGATCTCCGCCTTGGCCGGCTGGTCGTCGCTGAGCTGGACCTCGTCCAGCTTCAGCGGCAGCAGCCGGGCCCCGACCGCGTTCTGCGTCAGCATCGACACGAACTTGGTCGAGATCAGGTGGAGTTCGTCCACGCCGCCCGTCTCGGCCGTGAAGGCCTCGATCAGGTCGGCCGCCACGGTCTTCGCGTCCCCGTAGGTCGGCTTGTCCGAGAAGCCCGTCCACGACTCCGCGATGTCGAAGCCGCGGAACGTGTAGTACGAGACGCCCTTGCGACCGACGATGTACGTCACCACGTCCTTGCCCTCGGCCCGCAGACGCTCGCTGAGCGACTGCGCGGCCTTGATGGCGTTGGTCGAGTAACCGCCCGCCAGGCCGCGGTCCGCCGTGATCAGCAGGACGGCGGCGCGCGAGGCGCTCGGGTTCTCGGTGGTGAGCGGGTGCTTGGCGTTGGACCGGGTGGCCACCGCCGTCACCGCACGGGTGAGCTCATCGGCGTACGGAGTGGAGGCGGCCACCGCGCGCTGCGCCTTGACGATGCGCGACGCGGAGATCATCTCCATCGCCTTGGTGATCTTCTTCG
Organism: Kitasatospora sp. NPDC088160; assembly: GCF_044741445.1. Lineage (NCBI taxonomy): Bacteria > Bacillati > Actinomycetota > Actinomycetes > Kitasatosporales > Streptomycetaceae > Kitasatospora > Kitasatospora sp. NPDC088160. Next base: position 39,075 of record NZ_JBIUSS010000023.1, read on the forward strand.
TCGCGGTGACAGAGCGGATCCGGCGCTTGTAGACCCGAAGCTGTGCTCCCATGGGTCGTTACGTCCTTTCCCTCGCTACCGGACTCAGGCCTGCTCGGAGAGCAGCTTGCCGTCAGCGGTCTGGTAGCCCTGCTTGAACGCGTCGATGGCGCTGGTCAGCGCGTCGACGGTGCCCTCGGCGAGCAGACCGGTCTCGACGATGCCCGCGAGCAGGTCCTTGTGCTGGAGGCGCACGTGGTCCAGGAACTCGCGCTCGAAGCGGCGGATCTCGGCGACCGGGACGTCGTCCAGCTTGCCGGTGGTGCCGGCCCAGATGGAGACGACCTGCTCCTCGACCGGGAACGGCTGGTACTGACCCTGCTTCAGCAGCTCGACCATGCGCGCACCGCGCTCCAGCTGGGCCTTGGAGGCCGCGTCCAGGTCGGAACCGAAGGCGGCGAAGGCCTCCAGCTCGCGGTACTGGGCGAGGTCCAGACGCAGACGGCCGGCGACCGAACGCATGGCCTTGATCTGGGCGGAGCCACCGACGCGGGAGACCGAGATACCGACGTTCACGGCCGGGCGGATGCCGGCGTTGAACAGGTCGGACTCCAGGAAGCACTGGCCGTCGGTGATGGAGATGACGTTGGTCGGGATGTACGCCGAGACGTCGTTGGCCTTGGTCTCGATGATCGGCAGACCGGTCATCGAGCCGCCGCCCAGGGCGTCGTTCAGCTTGGCGCAACGCTCCAGCAGGCGGGAGTGCAGGTAGAAGACGTCGCCCGGGTAGGCCTCGCGGCCCGGCGGACGGCGCAGCAGCAGCGACACGGAGCGGTAGGCCTCGGCCTGCTTCGACAGGTCGTCGAAGATGATCAGGACGTGCTTGCCGTCGTACATCCACTCCTGGCCGATGGCCGAACCGGTGTACGGGGCGAGGTACTTGAAGCCGGCCGGGTCGGAGGCGGGAGCAGCCACGATGGTGGTGTACTCCAGCGCGCCGGCCTCCTCCAGGGCGCCGCGGACGGACGCGATGGTGGAGCCCTTCTGGCCCACGGCGACGTAGATGCAGCGGACCTGCTTCTCCGGGTCGCCCGAGCGCCAGTTGTCGCGCTGGTTGATGATCGTGTCGACGGCCACCGCGGTCTTGCCGGTCTGGCGGTCACCGATGATCAGCTGACGCTGGCCACGGCCGATCGGGGTCATCGAGTCGATGGCCTTGATGCCGGTCTGCAGCGGCTGCTTGACCGACTTGCGGGCCATGACGCCGGGGGCCTGCAGCTCCAGGGCGCGGCGACCGCTGGAGGCGATGTCGCCCAGACCGTCGATCGGGTTGCCCAGCGGGTCCACGACGCGGCCGAGGTAGCCGTCGCCGACCGGAACCGAGAGGACCTCGCCGGTGCGGCGCACGGTCTGGCCCTCTTCGATGCCACCGAACTCACCGAGGATGACGACACCGATCTCGCGGGTGTCGAGGTTCAGCGCGAGGCCGAGCGTGCCGTCCTCGAACCTCAGCAGCTCGTTCGCCATGACCGAGGGCAGGCCCTCGACATGCGCGATGCCGTCCGCCGCGTCAGTGACCGTGCCGACCTCTTCCACAGAAGCGGCGTCCGGCTGGTACGACTGGACAAAGTCGGCCAGCGCGTCCCGGATCTCCTCCGGACGGATCGTAAGCTCCGCCATCAGGCTTCCCTGCTCTCCTAGTTTGCGATCCTCGGCCCGCCATTGAGGGCCGCAAGTATTCGACTCTCGGCCGGGTCTGCCGAACCGGCCGTCCGATGTGCCGGCTCCTTGGGGAGCCGGTTTCCCGACCGAGGGTCGGATGTGCTGCTGCTTCGGTGTGCTCAGCCTTCGAGCGACTGGCGAGCGCCTTCGAGGCGGCTCGACACGGTGCCGTCGATGATCTCGTCGCCGACCTGCACCCGGACACCGCCGACGACCTCGGGGTCGACGTCGATGTTCAGGTGGACCTGGCGGCCGTACATCCGGCCCAGAGCACCGGACAGGCGCTCCTTCTGGGTGTCCGACAGCGGCACCGCGGTGGTGACCAGGGCCACCACGCGGCCGCGGCGTGCGGCGGCGAGCTTCGAGTAGGACTCCAGGCCCTGCTCCAGGCTACGGCCACGCGGCGCGTTGACGATGGCCGTGACCAGCCGGACGGTGCCCGCGTGGGCGCGGCCACCGAGCAGCTTCTTGATCAGCGCGGCCTTCGCGGCGGTGCCAGCCTTCGGCTCGGTCAGCGCGGCGCGCAGCTCGTGCGAGCCGCCCACCACCCGGCTGAACCGGAACAGCTCGTCCTCAACGTCGTCCAGGGCGCCTGCCCTGTCCGCCGCGATGACCTCGGCGTACGCGGCCAGCTCCTCGGTCCCGTCCACCAGGTCGCGCGAGCCCGACCAGCGGGAGCGGACCAGACCGGAGACGAGGTCGACGGTCTCGCCGGAGACCTGACCGGTCAGCAGCGAGGAGACCAGCTGGGCCTTGTCCTGACCCGACCGGGACGGGTCGGTCAGGACACGGCGCAGCGACACCTCACGGTCCAGCACGGCCGTGACGGCGGTGAGCTCCTCGGCGAGCTTGGCCGCGTCCACCGAGGTGGAGTCGGTCAGGCTCTCCAGGTTCTGCCGGCCGGCGGCGAGGGCCTCGCGGCTGGCGCCGATCACTTGGCCGCACCCTGAGCAACGGCGGCCTTGGCCTCCAGCTCGTCCAGGAAACGGTCGATCACGCCGCTCTGCCGAGCGCTGTCCTCGAGGGACTCGCCCACGATGCGGGAAGCCAGCTGGGAGGCCAGCGAACCCACGTCCTGGCGCAGGACGGCAGTCGCCTGCTTCTTGTCGGCCTCGATCTGCGCGTGGCCGGCGGCGACGATGGCCTCGCGCTGACGCTGGCCCTCCTCGCGCATCTCGGTGAGCTGGGCAGCGCCCTGCTCGCGAGCCTGCTCGACGATGCGGGCAGCCTCGTGACGCGCCTCGGCGAGCTCGGCGCGGTACTGCTCAAGCAGGGCCTGGGCCTCCGCCTGAGCGGCCTCGGCGCGCTCCATGCCGCCCTCGATGGCGTCCCGACGCTCCGACAGCACCTTCTCGATGCTGGGGAGGAGCTTCTTGCCGAGGAGACCGAAGACGATGAAGAAGCAGAGCAGGCCGATGATGATCTCGGGCCACGCGGGGAGGAGAGGGTTCATCTTCTCCTCGGCCGCGAGCGTAACCGCGATGCTCATATCTGGACCTTCCTCGAATGGGTCTGCGGCAGGATTACTTGTTGCCGAAGACGAACGGCATGACGATGCCGATGAGGGCGAGCGCCTCGGTCAGCGCGAAGCCGATGAACATGTTGGAGCGGATCAGGCCGGCAGCCTCGGGCTGACGGGCCATGGCCTGGACACCGTTGCCGAAGATCAGACCGACGCCGATGCCGGGGCCGATCGCGGCGAGGCCGTAGCCGATGGAGGCGACGGAACCGTAGACGTTGCCCTCAGCGAGGATGCTCATTGACGTTGTCCTTTGCAGGGGTGGTGAACCGGTGGTGATTGGCCACCGGGCAATCCGGAGAGGTTGGTTCAGGGAGGGCCGAAGCCCCCTGGCTCAGTGCGCCTCTTCGAGGGCACCGGCGATGTAGCTGCTGGCCAGCATCACGAAGATGTAGGCCTGCAGGAACTGGACCAGCAGCTCGAAGGCGGTCAGCGCGACGGCGACGATGAACGAGGCCGAGCCGTAGAGCGCACCCAGGGTCGGGCTGAGCAGGTACCAGGAGGCGATGGAGAACATCACGATCAGCAGGTGGCCGGCGAACATGTTCGCGAAGGCTCGGACCGCGAGCGTGAAGGGGCGCACGAAGATGTTCGAGAAGAACTCGATCGGCACCAGGATGAACATGACCCAGCCGGGGATGCCCGAGGGCCAGCAGAGGTTCTTCAGACCGCCGACGAAGCCGTGCTTCTTGAAGGTCAGCGTCATGTAGGTGATCCACACGACCGCAGCGAGGCCGGCCGGGAACGCGATCGCCGCCGAGACGGGGAACTGCGCGAAGGGGATGATCGACATGATGTTCATCAGCCAGATGAAGAAGAACATCGAGACGAGCATCGGGACGTACTTCTCGCCCTTCTTGCCGATCGTCTCCAGCACGATGGAGCGCTTGACGAAGTCGTAGCCGATCTCGCCGACGAGCTGCAGCTTGCCGGGGACCAGGCGCGGCTTGGCGAAGGCGGCCCAGAAGAAGACGACGACCAGCAGCGCAACGATGACCGACAGCAGCATCGGCTTGTTGAACTCGATACTGCCGATCGAGAAGATCGGCTTGAACTGGAACTCGTTCAGACCCGGGGCCGGGAAGCCGCAGCCAGCGTCCCCGAAGTGGCAACTGCCTGAGGCGAGGAACGTGAGCTGATCAGCACTCACCACGGACTCCTTCGTCGTGACGCATGGTTACGGCAACCTCGGTGTGTCGGCGTGGCCTGCGGCCACGGAGCGGCACTGGAACTTGATGGGTTTCTCGCGGATCCCGCGCGCCGGTGCGCCGCACCACAGCGGGATCATCGAAGACTGCGCGGATCCGGGGGGCGATCCGTCCGCTGTTCGGACAGACCTGGCCGCTTCCCGTACTCCGTTGTTGCGACGGACGATAGCAGTCCGTCAGTGCGGCATAAACACCGCCCCCCTCGTTGGGGGGACAGCCAGGGCTCGTCACTGTTGACGCCCCGAGTCGGAGGGCTTGTCGCCCTTGTTTTCGGAGGCGTCGGGGTCGACGTAGAAGGTCTTGGCCTTCAGCGCACCGCGCACCTGGAACCCCGTCCAGATCAGCGCGCAACCGAGCAGGGTGAAGGCGAAGGCCTGCCGGTTGAAGAGCTCGGTGTTCTTGAAGACCGCCAACACGATGCCGACCAGCAGGATCTGCGTGGTGTACACGAGCAGCGCCGCGGCCATCATGATGTGCGGGTTCGACCTGGTCAGCCGGTCGAGCGCGACCTGGCCGAAGCTGAAGAAGGCCATCACCAGGAGTGCGCCGAAGAGGGCGCCGAGCAGCCCCTTCCCACCGGCGACGGCGAACGAGATCGCCATGGCGATGATCCCGGCGGCCGCAGTGGGAATCGCGGCGCCTCGGAGGATCCGGGCGTCGGTGGACGGCATGTCGGCAGCTCCGGCGGCATGTCGATGTGACGGGGGACGGGGCACAGAAGGTGGTGGGTGACACCGGACCGAGAGGCCGCCGCCCGGGCCGCCCGCTGGAGCGGCGGGCCCGTCGAGGGAGACCGACCAGGGACGGAAGTCCTCCACCTGTCAGGTCTTTCGGCGTGTTCTCGGTACTCGTGAACGGTATCACAAACTATTTGATGAGAGCTTTACCATGAATGTGTGGCACCTGTCACACCGACGGCGCAACGGTGCATCCGAACGGGTGAGGCCATTTGACGGAACATCAACTGCCTTGCTAGCGGCGGCCGGTGGCCCGGCCGTGGTCGTCGAGCGCGGAGGCTCCCCGGTCGGCTTCACCAAGAAGTTGCTTGTCCTTTGCCGACAGTTCAGCCATGGGGGCGGACGGACGGCGCCGGTAGCGCGGCGGGACGAAGGCCTGCACCGCCTTCGGCGCGCGCGGCCGGAACTGCGGCGTCAGCAGCACCACCAGGCCGACCAGGCAGAGCCCGGCGAGCGTCAGCACCACCGTGCGGCCGGTGTTGGTGACCGAGAAGGCCACCGTGCCGAAGGCGATCAGCGCGGCCCAGAAGTACATGATCAGCACCGCGCGGCTGTGCGAGTGCCCGACCTGGAGCAGCCGGTGGTGCAGGTGGCGCTTGTCCGCGGCGAACGGCGACTGGCCGGCCCAGGTGCGGCGCACCACCGCGAGCAGCAGGTCCGCCAGCGGCAGCGCGATGACCGTCAGCGGCAGCAGCAGCGGGATGTAGATCGGCACCAGGGCGTGCACGGTCGCGGTCTGCGAACCGGTCTCGCTGCTGATCAGGTCCGGGTCGACGCGGCCGGTGATGGAGATCGCGGCCACGGCCAGCATCAGGCCCAGCATCATCGAGCCGGAGTCGCCCATGAAGATCCGCGCGGGGTGCATGTTGTGCGCCAGGAAGCCCAGGCACATGCCGATCAGCAGCACGCTGAACAGCACCGCAGGCGCCGCGTCGGTGATCGTGTAGCCGTACCAGAGCCGGTAGCTGTACAGGAAGAACGCCATCGCGGCGATGCAGACCATGCCGCCCGCCAGGCCGTCCAGGCCGTCGATGAAGTTCACCGCGTTGACCATGACGACGACCAGGGTGACCGAGATGACCATGCCCTGGGTGGGGCTCACCGCGACCGCGCCGACACCGGGCACCGGGAGGGTGATCACCGTGACGCCCTGCCAGACCATCACACCGGCGGCGATCATCTGGCCGCCGAGCTTCACCAGCGCGTCCACGCCCCACTTGTCGTCGAGCACCCCGAGCAGCCACATGATCCCGGCGCCGGACAGCAGCGCGCGGATGTCGGTGCCCTGGGAGAACACCTTGCTCAGGTTGTCCAGCTGGGAGGCGACCAGGATGCCCGCGCACAGCCCGCCGAACATGGCGATCCCGCCGAGCCGCGGTGTCGGCTCGCGGTGCACGTCCCGGGCGCGGACCGGCGGCATGGCGCCCGCCGCGATGGCGAACTTCCGGACCGGGCCGGTCAACAGGTAGGTGACGGCGGCGGTGCAGAACAGCACCAGCAGATACTCACGCACCACCGGCCTCCTGCGTCACTGTCCAACGGGGAGGTACCGAAGGTACTCCCCTGCGTTCCCGGGGTTCGAGGTGCGTCGCCACGCCCCACACCTTATTGAGTCGGACGCTCAAGGCACGCATCGCGGTTCGCTCTCCCGGGTAGGAGATCCGAATATCCGTCGACGACGCTCTTGTTCACCGCCGGTCGGCGAAGGACAGGGCCAGCTCCCGGACCCGGTTCGCCACCCGCGCGCCCGTGCCCCCGGCGAGCACCTGGGCGATCAGCCCGGCGAGCTCAGCGAGTTCCGCCTCGCCCATCCCCTGGCTGGTCACCGTGCCGGTGCCCAGCCTGATCCCGGAGGCCTCGGCCGCCGGCGCCGGGTCGTAGGGCAGCGCGCACTTGCCGAGCAGCAGTCCGGCCACGGCGCAGCGCCGCTCGGCCTCCGCGCCGGTGACGCCCAGCGGGCTCACGTCCGCCGTCACCAGGTGGGTGTCGGTGCCGCCGGTCAGCGGGCGCATCCCGGCCGCCGCGAGCCCTGTCGCCAGCACCCGCGCCCCGTCCACCGTCCGCTGCGCGTACGCCCGGTAGCCGGGCGTCGCCGCCTCGGCCAGCGCCACCGCCTTGCCGGCCACCTCGTTCATCGCCGCCCCGCCCTGGCTGAACGGGAACACCGCCCGGTCGATCCGCTCGGCCAGCTCCGCGGTGGACAGCAGCAGGCCCCCGCGCGGGCCGCGCAGCAGCTTGTGGGTGGCCGCCACGGTGACGTCCGCGTACGGCACCGGGGAGGGCGCCACCCCGGCGGCGACCAGGCCGGCGGTCTGGGCGACCGAGGCGATCAGGTAGGCGTCCACCTCGTCGGCGATCTCCCGGAAGGCGGCCCAGTCCGGGTGCCGGGGGTGCGAGATCGAGCCCGCCACGATCGCCTTCGGGCGGTGCTCGCGGGCCAGGTCGCGCACCTGGTCGAGGTCGATCAGGCCGTCGGCCTCGCGCACCCCGTACCCCGTGAAGGCGAACCAGCGGCCGGAGAAGTTCGCCCGCGAGCCGCAGCTGAGGTGGCCGCCGTGCTCCAGCGACATCGCCAGCACCCCGTCGCCGGGCCGCAGCAGCGCCGCGTACGCCGCCAGCATCGCCGAAGTCGCCGACCGGGGCTGGACGTTGGCGTGCGGGGCGGCGAACAGCTCACGGGCCCGGTCGATCGCCAGCAGCTCGGCGGCGTCCGCGAGGGCGCAGCCGGTGTGGTGCCGGCGGCCCGGGTAGCCCTCGGCGTACTTGTCGATCAGCGGCCCGGTCAGCGCCGCCAGGACGGCCGGGGAGGTCAGGTTCTCCCCCGCCAGCAGCTGGACCGTCTCGGCCCGCCGCTCGGCCTCGGCCGCCAGCAGGTCGGCCACCTGCGGATCGGCCCGGTGCAGTGCCTCGGAGGCCCACGGGCGCCCTCTGGTCGCGGTCGGGCCGGTCGGGGCGTCGGTGACGGTCATGGCGGGGCTCCGGGGCGGCGTGGGGGCGCCTCCCGGCATGGGGGCCGGGAAGGGTGGGTTCCTCCAGCGTAGGACCGGCCGGGCCGGGCGGCTCGTCGGCGCGGGGCCATTCGGCGCTCGGCCGCCGCGGGCCGTCCCCGGGCCGCCGGGGGGCCTTCGGGCCGCTCGCGGCGCGGGCGGTCAGCGCAGCGCGGGCACGCCGGTGAGCGCGGTGACCACCGGGTCGACCGCGTGGAATATCTCCTCGCCGCAGTTGCGGAACATGCCGATCGGGGCCCCGTACGGGTCGTCCAGTTCGTCGGACTCCGGGGTGGCGGCGAGCAGCCAGCCGCGCAGCGCGGCGGCCGCCCGGACCAGGGCGCGGGCGCGCTCGGTGACGTCGGCGCCGCGGCGCGGGTCGGGCAGGGTGCCCGGGTCTATCGTCCGCACCAGGCGGGTGAACTCCTTCAGGGTGAAGGTGCGCAGTCCCGCCTCGTGGCCCATCGAGATGACCTGGGCGCGGTGGTCCAGGGTCGCGGTGAGCACCAGGTCGGCCTCGACCACGTGCTCGTCCAGCAGCTCGCGGCCGGTGAAGCCGCCGCTGTCGGCGCCGTACTCGTCCAGGACGGTCGCGGCGTGGTCCTCCATCGGCGCGCCCACGTGGCCCCAGGTGCCGGCGCTCTCCACCAGGATCCGGCCGGCCACCCGGGGGCTGAGCCGGGTGTCCAGCTCACGCCGGGTGAGCCGCTCGGCGATCGGCGAGCGGCAGATGTTGCCGGTGCAGACGAACAGGATCCGGAAGTGGTCCAGCGGCCTGGGACCCACGCTCAGGTACGGCGCTATGCCGGGCCCGGCATGGAGCGAGGCGATGGGCGTCAACTGCCGGCCTCCAGGTCGGGGACGACCTCCCTCAGCTGCTCGACGCTGATCGCGCCCGCCCGCAGCAGGACCGGGACCTTGCCCGTGACGTCGACGATGGACGAGGCGGTCGCGTGGTCCGCCTGTCCGCCGTCCAGGTAGACCGAGATGGCGTCGCCGAGCTGCGCCTGCGCCTCGTCGCAGGTGGCCGGGGACGGGCCGCCGGTCTTGTTGGCGCTGGAGACGGCGAGCGGGCCGGTGGCGTTCAGCAGCTCGATGGCGACCGGGTGCAGCGGCATCCGGACGGCGACGGTGCCGCGGGTCTCGCCGAGGTCCCAGCGCAGCGAGGGCTGGTGCTTGGCGACCAGGGTGAGCCCGCCCGGCCAGAACGCGTCGACCAGCTCCCAGGCCTGCTCGGAGAAGTCGGTGACCAGGCCGTGCAGGGTGGTCGGCGAGCCGACCAGCACGGGCGAGGGCATGTTGCGGCCGCGGCCCTTGGCGGCCAGCAGGTCGCCGACGGCCTCCGGCGAGAAGGCGTCCGCTCCGACCCCGTACAGGGTGTCGGTGGGCAGCACGACGAGTTCGCCCCGGCGAATGGCCGAGGCGGCCTCGCGCAGGCCGGTGGCGCGGTCCCCGGCGTCGGCACAGTCGTAACGGCGGCTCATCGGTGCGGTCCCCTTCCGGAATGGCTCATCACAGCGTTCACAGCACGGTCTTCACGGCGCGGCCGGGCGAGCGGCGGTACCGCGGCCCGGCCGGTCACGACGACGCCCCTCGGGTGGGCGTACGGCACTCGACCGCTCACAACGACGCCCTGCGGGCTGTCGTACTGTGCTCGATCGTTCACAACGACGCCCTGCGGGCTGTTGTGAAGCGCGGTCGGTTGTTCAGGTCGCGGTGGTCGGCGGTGTCCGTCCAGCCGCGTTCCTCGTTGAAGATCCACGGGACCTGCCCGCCCTGCTGGTCGGCGTGCTCGATCACCACCGCGCCGCCGGGGCGCAGCAGCCGGGCGGCCACCCGCTCGATGCCGCGGATGGTGTCCAGGCCGTCCTCGCCGGAGAACAACGACATCTGCGGGTCGTGGTCGCGGGCCTCCGGGGCGACGTACTCCCACTCGGTGAGCGGGATGTACGGCGGGTTGGAGATCACCAGGTCGAAGCGGCCGTCCCAGGAGCGGTCGTCGGCGAAGGCCCGGGTGGCGTCACCGGCGTGCAGGGTGACCCGGGCGCGGTCGGGGCTGGCCTCGATGTTGCGCCGGGTGTACTGCAGCGCGCCCTCGTCGAGTTCGAAGGCGTGCACGGTCGAGCGCGGCAGCTCCTGGGCCAGGGCGAGCGCGATGGCGCCGGAGCCGGAGCACAGGTCGACGACCAGCGGCTCGGCCACGTCCATGTCGCGGACGGCGTCTATGGCCCACTCGACGACCGTCTCGGTCTCCGGCCGGGGTACGAACACCCCGGGGCCGACCTCCAGTTCGAGGTAGCGGAAGAACGCCCGCCCGGTGATGTGCTGGAGCGGTTCGCGCGCCTCGCGGCGGGAGACGGCCTCCCAGTAGCGGGCGTCGAAGTCGGCGTCCTTCACCGAGTGCAGCTGGCTGCGCTTGACGTTGTGGACGTAGGCGGCGAGTTCCTCCGCGTCGAAGCGCGGCGACGGCACGCCGGCCGCGGCCAACCGCTGGGTGGCCTGGGCCACCTCGGCGAGCAGCAGGTTCATCCGTACGACCTCTTGTTTCTGCGCTCCGGCTCGCGCCGTCGCTCGGGCTGGGCGCGCCGGTCTCAGTTCTGTTGGGCCGAGGCGAGCTTGGCCGCCGCGTCCGCGTCGACGCAGGACTGGATCACCGCGTTCAGTTCGCCGTCCAGGACCTGGTCCAGGTTGTACGACTTGAACCCCGTGCGGTGGTCCGAGATGCGGTTCTCCGGGTAGTTGTACGTCCGGATCCGCTCGGAGCGGTCCACCGTACGGACCTGGCTGCGACGCGCGTCCGAGGCCTCGCGCTCGGCCTCCTCCTGCGCGGCGGCCAACAGGCGCGACCGCAGGATGCGCATCGCCTGCTCCTTGTTCTGCAGCTGGCTCTTCTCGTTCTGGCAGGACGCCACGATACCGGTCGGCAGGTGGGTGATCCGGACCGCGGAGTCGGTGGTGTTGACCGACTGGCCGCCGGGGCCGGACGAGCGGTAGACGTCGATCCGCAGGTCGTTGGCGACGATCTCGACCTCGACCTCCTCCGCCTCGGGGGTGACCAGCACGCCCGCCGCGGAGGTGTGGATGCGGCCCTGGGACTCGGTGGCGGGGACGCGCTGCACGCGGTGCACGCCGCCCTCGTACTTCAGCCGGGCCCAGACGCCCTGCCCGGGCTCGGCGTTGCCCTTGGTCTTCACGGCCACCGAGACGTCCTTGTAGCCGCCGAGGTCGGACTCGTTGGCGTCGATGATCTCGGTCTTCCAGCCGATCCGCTCGGCGAAGCGCAGGTACATCCGGAGCAGGTCGCCGGCGAACAGCGCGGACTCCTCGCCGCCCTCACCCGCCTTGATCTCCAGGATGACGTCCTTGTCGTCGCTCGGGTCGCGCGGCACGAGCAGCAGCCGCAGCTCCTCGGTCAGCCCCTCGCGGCGCTGCTCGCCCTCCTTCACCTCGGCGAGGAACTCCGGTTCCTCGGCGGCGAGTTCGCGCGCGGCCTCGATGTCCTCGCCGGCCTGTCGCCACTGCCGGTAGACCCGGGTGATCGGGGTCAGCTCGGCGTACCGCTTGGCCAGCTTGCGAGCGTTGGCCTGGTCGGCGTGGACGGACGGGTCGGCCAGCCTCTTCTCGAGGTCGGCGTGCTCGACGAGGAGCTCTTCGACTGCCTCGAACATGGAGTGGGCCTTCTTCCCGTGAGAACCGTTGGAAGCCGGTGAGGACCGGCCGGTCGTGCGAACCGCTGGAGGGGGTGCTGGGGGATGCGAACGGCGCCGGCCCCCAGCGCCCCCGGAACGAGTACGGGGGCACCGGGAACCGGCGCCGTGGGAGCGCTAGGCCTTCGCGCTGTGCTGCTTGCCGAAGCGGGCCTCGAAGCGGGCCACGCGGCCACCGGTGTCGAGGATCTTCTGCTTGCCGGTGTAGAACGGGTGGCACTGCGAGCAGACCTCGGCGCGGATCTCGCCACTGGTCTCGGTCGAGCGGGTCGTGAACTCGGCGCCGCAGGTGCAGGTCACACGGGTGACCACGTACTCGGGGTGAACGTTGGGCTTCAAGGGGTTCTCCTAGGTTTCGGGAGGGCACCGGGTCGGCGGCTGGAGCGCCGCACGTGAACCGGGACCGACGGACCAGTCTGCCAGGACCGGCCGCATCTTCCCAAACCGGGTCGTGTTCCGGGATATTCCGGGCACCGCTCAGCGCCTGGCGGGAGCCTTCGCCGGGGCCGTGGGGGCGGCCGTGGGGGCGGCCGTGGGGGCGGCCTGGGCGGGGTTCTCGGGCTGCGCCGAGACGATCGCCTGCGGGACCGGCTGGTCGGCCTTGAGGGCCGCCCAGAGCTGGTCCGCCTGCGGCTGCTGCTCGACCACCCGGTTGGGGTCACCGGGGGCGGTCATCACCGGCAGGGTCACCATGCCGAGCTGGTCCGGCCCGATCCCCTTGAGCTCCTGGACGAGCCCCACCAGGGCGTTCACCGAACCCAGCGCGGAGTCGGTGGTGATGCTGCGGGTCATGGTGTCGCCGATCGACCAGAGCTTGACCGGGTTGGAGAACAGCCCGATCCCGCCGGCCTGCTGGAGCAGCGACTTCACCATCTGCTTCTGGAGTTCGATCCGGCCGAGGTCGCTGCCGTCGCCGACGCCGTGCCGGGTGCGGACGAAGGCCAGCGACTGCTGCCCGTCGAGGTGGTGCTCGCCCGGCGGCAGGTCGAGCCCGCTGTCCTTGTCGTGGATGGCCACCGCGGTGCTCACGGTGGCCCCGCCTATCGCGTCCACGACGCGGGCGAAGCCGGCGAAGTCGATCTGCACGTAGTGGTCCATCCGCAGCCCGGTGAGCTGCTCGGTGGTCTTGACCGCGCAGGCCGCGCCGCCGGCCTCGAAGGCGCTGTTGTACATCGCGCGCTTGGCGCCGGCCACCGCCTTGCCGGCGGCGTCGGTGCAGTCGGGCCGGGTGACCAGGGTGTCGCGCGGGATCGAGACGACCTCGGCGTGCGAGTGGTCCTGGTTGACGTGCAGCACCATCGCGGTGTCCGAGCGGGCGGTGTCGCCGGTGTCGCCGCCGGCCAGGTCGCCGTTCTCGCCGTTGCGCGAGTCGGAGCCCAGCACCAGGACGTTGAACGAGCCGTCGGTGGCGGCCGGCGGGCGGGCGTCGCCGAGGCGGGCGTTGATGTCGACGCTCTTGATGTTGCCGTTGAGTTCGACGTACGCGTACCCGGCCGCTCCGGCGCCGAGGACGACGAGCGCGGCGAACGTGCAGGCGGCCGCCCGCAGGATCTTGCGGCGGCGGGTCAGGACCCTCTTGTGCTCGGCCATACGGTCCAGAGTAAAACGGACAAGATGATCAAAAAGCCTCATGATGTCCCAACTCTGGAACAAAGCCGAGTGGACGCACCGAACCCCGGACCGCTCGCGCGGTCCGGGGTTCGGTGGGCGACAACCGTCCGGCTACGGTCAGTCGTTGGAGCCGGGGGTGGTCTTGGCGATCTGCATCAGGAACTCGGCGTTGCTCTTGGTCTGCTTCATCTTGTCCAGGAGCAGCTCGATCGCCTGCTGCGAGTCGAGCGCGTGCAGCACCCGGCGCAGCTTCCAGACGATGGCCAACTCCTCGCTGCCGAGCAGGATCTCCTCCTTGCGGGTGCTGGAGGCGTCCACGTCGACGGCCGGGAAGATGCGCTTGTCCGAGAGCTTCCGGTCGAGCTTGAGCTCCATGTTGCCGGTGCCCTTGAACTCCTCGAAGATCACCTCGTCCATGCGCGAGCCGGTCTCGACCAGCGCGGTGGCCAGGATGGTCAGCGAGCCGCCGTTCTCGATGTTGCGCGCGGCGCCGAAGAACTTCTTCGGCGGGTACAGCGCGGTCGAGTCGACACCACCGGACAGGATGCGGCCGGAGGCCGGCGCCGCCAGGTTGTAGGCGCGGCCGAGGCGGGTGATCGAGTCCAGCAGGATGACCACGTCGTGGCCCAGCTCCACCAGGCGCTTGGCGCGCTCGATGGCCAGCTCGGCGACGGTGGTGTGGTCCTCGGCCGGGCGGTCGAAGGTCGAGGAGATGACCTCGCCCTTCACCGACCGCTGCATGTCGGTGACCTCTTCCGGACGCTCGTCGACCAGGACGACCATCAGGTGGCACTCGGGGTTGTTGTGGGTGATCGCGTTGGCGACCGCCTGCAGCACCATCGTCTTGCCGGTCTTCGGCGGCGCGACGATCAGACCGCGCTGGCCCTTGCCGATCGGCGACACCAGGTCGATGATCCGGGTGGTCAGGATGCCCGCGTCGGTCTCCAGACGCAGCCGGTCCTGCGGGTAGAGCGGGGTGAGCTTGTTGAACTCGGGGCGGCCGCGGCCGCTCTCCGGGTCCATGCCGTTGACGGAGTCCAGCCGCACCATGGCGTTGAACTTCTCGCGGCGCTCGCCGTCCTTGGGCTGGCGCACCGCGCCGGTGATGGCGTCGCCCTTGCGCAGGCCGTTCTTGCGGACCTGGGCGAGCGAGACGTAGACGTCGTTCTGGCCCGGCAGGTAGCCGGAGGTGCGCACGAACGCGTAGTTGTCGAGGATGTCGAGGATGCCCGCGACCGGGATCAGGACGTCGTCCTCGCCGACCTGCGGCTCGGCGGGGCCGGCCTCGAAGCCCTCGCGGCGGGCGCCACGGCCCCGGCGGTCGCGGTAGCGGCCACGGCGGCCACGGCGGCCGTCACCGAACTCGTCGTCGTCGTAGCCGCCCTGCTGGACCTGCGGCTGCTGGGTCTGCTGGCCGCCCTGGCGGGCCTGCTGGCCGTCGCCCTGACCGGCCTGCTGCTGGCCGCCGCCCTGCTGGGGCTGGCGGTCGGTGCGCTCGCGGCGGTTGCGGCGGTCGCGGCGCGACTCGCGGGAGTCGCCGTCCTGGGCCTCGCCGCCGTCCTGGCGCTCGGCGCGCTCGGGGCGGTCGGCCCGCTCCGGGCGGTCGCCGCGGTCCCGGCGGTCCCGGCGGTCGCGACGGGTCTCGGTGCGGCCCTCCTCGCGGCCCTCGAAGGCGCGGGTCTCGGCCTGGCGGGTCTCGGCCTGCTTGGGCTCGGCCACCGCAACGGCGGCGTCGGCCGTGGCGTCGGCGGTCGGGGCACCGGCGGCCGAGGTGGCGCGGCGGCGGGTGCGCTCGGCACGGGCAGGCGCGGCGGTCTCGGCGGCGGCCTGGACCGGGATCTCGATCTGGGCCTGCGACTCGGCGGCGGCCGGGGCCGCGGCGGCGGTAGCGGCAGCGGCGGCGGCCTTGGTGCGGCGGGCCGGCTTCTCGGCCGGCGCCTCGGCGGCGTCCGCCTTGGCGGCGGTGCGCTTGGCGGCGGCCGGAGCACCACCGGCGGCGAGCAGCGGGTCTCCGCCGCTCTTCTCCTTGATGGTCTCGATCAGCTGGCTCTTGCGCATGCGTCCGGTACCGGTGATGCCCAGGTCCCCGGCGAGCTTCTGCAGCTCGGCCAGGACCATGCCGTCCAGGCCGGCGGCGGCGGTACGGCGGCGCCGCGCCGGGGCCGCGGGGGCGGCGGCTGCGTCCGACGCCTCGGCGTCCGGGCGCGCGCCCATCAGATCGGTGGAGTCGCTCACTAAGGGTCCTTCCCTGGAGCGGACGTCGGCCTGTCTGGCTCGGCGACCGGTTGTGCTGTCCTGACCGACGCTCGACTGCGTCGGTCCGAGGCGGTGATCCCCCGAAAGGCGGAAGCCGGTCGAGGGAGAGCTGCGAGGTGCGGTGCGTGAAGCACGGTGGTGCTGAGTGGCGCGGCGGGCCGGTCGGTCGTGTGCCGACCGGGCGTACCCCCACGCTTGCCTGCGAATCCCGGGCCCCCGTCGCGTGACGGTGGACCGCGCTCCGCCCGTCCTGGCCTCAAGGTGGGAGGCCGCGGGTGGGAGTCAGGTGCCGTCACGGCTTCGGGATGCGGCCGCGTGTCGCGCAGGCAGGCTGCGTACGCGCTGCGGTGGGCTCCCGGAGAATCGTCGCCCCGTGCATCGCCGCGACTCCACGGCAGTGGAGTGCTGGGATCGGGACGCGGCGCACCGAGCCCCGGAGGGCACCTGGTGCAGCAATGAGGTTAACACTACCGACCCCCTCAGACATTCCCCAGCCTTGCGCTTGCCAATCGTGTCCGGACGGCCCGGCTCTCAGGTGGCCGGGCCGGGCCGGACGAGCAGCCCGGACGGGCCGTTCAGCCGTCCAGCGGGAGCACGGTGGCCCCGATCCGGTCGAGCTCCAGGCGGTGCGCGGCGAACGCCGGGTCGCCGCCGTGGCCGTGGTGCCCGGCGAAGGAGAGCACCTTGTCGGCGCCCGCCTCGTCGGTGAGCGCGAGGACGGTCGGGCCGGCCCCGGAGATCACCGCGGGGACGCCCTCCGCGCGCAGCGCGCCCACCAGGGCGGCGCTGTCGGGCATGGCGGAGGAGCGGTAGTCCTGGTGCAGGCGGTCCTCGGTGGCGGCGAGCAGCAGCTCGGGCCGCCTGGTCAGCGCCTCGACCAGCAGCGCGGCGCGGCCGGCGTTGACGGCGGCGTCGGTCAGCGGCACGGTCTTCGGCAGCAGGCCGCGGGCGGTCTCGGTGAGCACCTCGTCAGCGGGGACGAACACCACCGGGACGACCTGGTCGGAGGGCTCCAGGCTGACCGCCTTGGCCGACTCCTCGTCCGTCCAGGCGATGGTGAAGTTGCCGCGCAGGCAGGCCGCGACGTTGTCGGGGTGGCCCTCCAGCTCGGAGGCGAGGGCCAGCAGCGCGTCGTCGTCCAGCGCGGACGGGCCGCCGATGGTGACCGCGCGGGCGGCCACGATGCCGGCGCAGATCGCGGCCGAGGAGGAGCCGAGGCCGCGGCCGTGCGGTATCCGGTTGGCACAGACCACTTCGAGGCCGCGCGGCTGGCCGCCGAGGCGGTCGAAGGCGGCGCGCATCGAGCGGACCAGCAGGTGGCGCTCGTCGCGGGGCAGCGTGTCGGCACCCTCGCCGGCGATGTCGATGGAGAGCCCGGAGTCGGCGACCCGGACGACCACGTCGTCGTACAGGCCCAGCGCGAGGCCGAAGGCGTCGAAGCCCGGGCCGAGGTTGGCACTGGTCGCGGGAACCCGGACCCGGACGGCGGCGGCACGGAACGCGGGACCGGCCATGCGGTGGACTCTCCTGGGGAAATCGGGCGGCGCGGATCGCGTCGTCGGTGCGAAGGCGGGGAATGGACCACAGGCCCCGGCGGGGCGGGCGGTCACGGTCGTTGGCGCGGCCTGGAGAAGGCCGGACCCGGGGCATGTGCCACACGGCCGAACCCAGAGTATCGAAGAGAGGTTCCCCAGTGGTACACCCCGTGGTCCTCCGATCTGGTGTGTTGCCGCTTCTGGCCGGAATGCGTACCGGAATCGGATCGGAATGCGCGGCGTAATTGACACAAAAGTGTCACCGGAGAACATCGACGGGCCGCCCCCCGAAAGGGTCGGCCCGTCGAGGCGTCGGGCGCCCGTGGAGCCCGACGGCAGGTCAGTCGAGCAGGCCCAGGCGCTGCGCCGCCGCCTCCGGGTCGATCGGGACGATCTGCGGCTGCGGCGCGCCGGCCACCGCCCAGTCCGGGTCCTTGAGGCCGTTGCCGGTCACGGTGCAGACGATGCGCTGGCCCGGGTCGACCAGGCCGGCCTCCGCCTTGGCCAGCAGGCCGGCCACCGAGGCGGCCGAGGCGGGCTCCACGAAGACGCCCTCCTGCGCGGCCAACAGCCGGTAGGCGGAAAGGATCTGACGGTCCGTCACCTTGTCGATGAGGCCGCCCGACTCGTCCCGCGCGGCGAGCGCGAAGTCCCAGGAGGCCGGGTTGCCGATCCGGATCGCGGTGGCGATGGTCTGCGGCTTGAGCACCGGCGCGCCGTCCACGATCGGGGCCGAGCCGGAGGCCTGGAAGCCCCACATCCGCGGGGTGCGCGTGGCCAGGCCGTCGGCGGAGTACTCGCGGTAGCCCTTCCAGTACGCGGTGATGTTGCCCGCGTTGCCGACCGGCAGGACGTGGATGTCCGGGGCGTCGCCGAGCATGTCGACGATCTCGAAGGCCGCGGTCTTCTGGCCCTCGATCCGCACCGGGTTCACCGAGTTGACCAGCGCCACCGGGTACTTCTCGGACAGCTCACGCGCGAGGGTGAGGCAGTCGTCGAAGTTCCCGTCCACCTGGAGGATCTTGGCGCCGTGCACCAGCGCCTGGCCCATCTTGCCGAGGGCGATCTTGCCCTGCGGGACGAGCACCGCGCAGACCATCCCGGCCCGCACCGCGTACGCGGCGGCGGAGGCCGAGGTGTTGCCGGTGGAGGCGCAGATGACGGCCTGCGCCCCCTCCTCCTTGGCCTTGGAGATGGCCATCGTCATCCCGCGGTCCTTGAAGGAGCCGGTCGGGTTGGCACCCTCGACCTTGAGGTAGACCTCGCAGCCGGTGCGCTCGGACAGCACCTGGGCGGGGACCAGCGGCGTGCCGCCCTCCAGCAGGGTGACCACCGGGGTGGCCGCGGTGACCGGCAGGCGGTCCCGGTACTCCTCGATCAGGCCGCGCCACTGGTGGGTGTGCGCGCCTCGGACGACGTTCTCGGCAACGGCGTTCATGGCTGTTCCTTACTCCCCTTCGACCCGCATGATGCTGGCCACGTCCCGCACGCTGTCCAGCGCGCGGAGCTTGTCGACCGTCGCCGACAGCGCGGCGTCGGTGGCACGGTGAGTGACCACGACGAGCGAGGCGTCGCCGTCGCGGCCCTGCTGGCGCACGGTGTCGATGGAGACGCCGTGCTCCGCGAAGACGGACGCGACCTGGGCGAGGACACCCGCACGGTCGTCCACGTCCAGGCTGACGTGGTAGCGGGTGACCACCTCGTCCATCGGCTTGGCGGGCAGCTGCGTGTACACCGAGTCACCGGGACCGGTGGCACCGGCCAGCTTGTTGCGACAGACCGCGACCAGGTCGCCGAGCACCGCGGAGGCGGTCGGCGAGCCGCCCGCGCCCGGGCCGTAGAACATCAGCCGGCCGGCCGCCTCGGCCTCGACGAACACCGCGTTGTACGCCTCGCGGACGGAGGCCAGCGGGTGCGACAGCGGGATCATCGCCGGGTGGACCCGCGCGGTGACGGACTCGCCGTCCGCCGCCCGCTCGCAGATCGCGAGCAGCTTGACCACGCAGCCCATCTCCTTGGCGGAGGCGATGTCGGCGGCCGTCACCTCGGTGATGCCCTCGCGGTAGACGTCCGCCGCGGTGACCTTGGTGTGGAAGGCGATGCCGGCCAGGATCGCGGCCTTGGCGGCGGCGTCGAAGCCCTCGACGTCGGCCGTCGGGTCGGCCTCGGCGTAGCCCAGCGCGGTGGCCTCCTCCAGCGCCTCCGAGTAGCCGGCGCCGGTGGTGTCCATCTTGTCGAGGATGAAGTTGGTGGTGCCGTTGACGATGCCCAGCACCCGGTTGACCTTGTCCCCCGCGAGGGACTCGCGCAGCGGGCGCAGCAGCGGGATCGCGCCCGCCACCGCGGCCTCGTAGTACAGGTCCACCCCGGCCGCGGCGGCCGCGGCGTGCAGTTCGGTGCCGTCCTTGGCGAGCAGCGCCTTGTTGGCGCTGACCACCGAGGCGCCCCGCTGGAACGCCGACAGGATGAGGTGTTTGGACGGCTCGATGCCGCCCACGACCTCGACCACCACGTCGATGTCGCCCCGGTTGACCAGGGCCTCGGCGTCGGTGGTGATCAGGTGCTCGGGCACGCCCGGGCGCACCCGGCCGGCCCGGCGGACCGCGATCCCCGCGAGCTCGACCGGGGCACCGATGCGCGCGGCGAGGTCGTCGGCCGTCGTCGTCATGATGCGCGCCACCTCGGAGCCCACCACACCACAACCCAGCAACGCCACCTTCAGCGGGCGCGTACGCATCATCCGACTCCGCTCTGCATTCTTCGTGCTTCGGTAATTCCGGCGGGATTCTGGGGGCCGCCGGGAACTTCGGTCCGTACCAGTCTCGGGGACTTCCCGCACGGATCTACGGTCGTTCCATGATCTGAGACAAGGATTTCGTCATCCGATATCGAGACGCAGGAGATCCTCCTCCGTCTCGCGCCGGACGATCACCCGCGCGGCGCCGTCCTTGACGGCCAGCACGGGAGGCTTCAGGGCGTGGTTGTAATTGCTCGCCATCGAGCGGCAGTACGCGCCGGTTGCGGGCACCGCGATCAGGTCGCCCGGGGCCAGGTCGGCCGGCAGGAAGGCGTCCCGGACCACGATGTCGCCTGACTCGCAGTGCTTGCCGACCACCCGCACCAGCATCGGCTCGGCGTCGCTGCGGCGCGACACCAGGGCCACCGAGTACTCGGCGTCGTACAGCGCGGTCCGGATGTTGTCGGACATCCCGCCGTCCACGCTGACGTAGGTGCGCAGGCCCTCCAGCGGCTTGACGGTGCCGACCTCGTACAGCGTGAACGCCGTCGGGCCGACGATCGCCCGGCCCGGCTCCACGCTCAGCCGGGGGGTGTTCAGGTTCGCGGCGGCGCACTCGCGGCGCACGATGTCGGCCAGCGCGGCCGCGATCTCGGCCGGCTCGCGCGGGTCGTCCTCGCTGGTGTACGCGATGCCCAGGCCGCCGCCCAGGTCGATCTCGGGCAGCTCGACGCCGTGCTCGTCGCGGATCTCGGCCAGCAGGCCGACCACCCGGCGGGCGGCCACCTCGAAACCGGCGGTGTCGAAGATCTGCGAGCCGATGTGCGAGTGGATGCCGCGCAGCTCCAGGCCCTCGTGCCCGAGCACCCGGCGCACCGCCTCGGCGGCCGAGCCGCCCTCCCGTCGCCCACCACCACCCTCGACCGAGCCGCTTCGCGGCGCGGCCAGACTCAGGGACAGCCCGAACTTCTGGTCCTCGTGCGCCGTGGCGATGAACTCGTGGGTGTGCGCCTCGACGCCGACGGTGATCCGGATCAGCACCTGCTGGCGGACGCCCTGGCGGGCCGTGATCGCGGCCAGCCGCTCGATCTCCTCGTAGGAGTCGACCACGATGCGCCCGACGCCGGTCTTCACCGCGTGTTCGAGCTCGTCCGCCGTCTTGTTGTTGCCGTGCAGCGCGATCCGCTGCGGCGGCATCCCGGCGGCCAGCGCCACCGTCAGCTCGCCGGAGCTGCACACGTCGAGGTTCAGGCCCTCCTCGTGCAGCCAGCGCACGATCGCCTTGGAGAGGAACGCCTTGCCGGCGTAGAAGACGTCCGCCTCGGTGCCGAAGGCGTCGCGCCAGGCCCGCGCCCGGGCCCGGAAGTCGTCCTCGTCGAGCACGTAGGCCGGCGTGCCGAACTCGGCCGCCAGGGACTTGACGTCGATCCCGCCGACGGTGGCCACGCCCTCGGCGTCGCGGGCGACGGTGCGCGACCAGACCTTGGGGTCGAGCGCGTTCAGGTCGGCCGGCGGGGCGGCGTAGTGGCCCTCGGGCAGCACGTCACCGTGACGGGGGCCTGCGGGGTGTGCGGAGCGAGACATGTCCTGCTTCCTTGACCTATGGCGAGGGGCGGCGACGGTCTCCGTTGACCGTCAGCCGCCCCCGCTGCGCACTTGGGGGTGGTGCCTACATCCGCTCGGGCGCCGTGACGCCCAGGAGCGTCAGGCCGTTGGCCATCACCGTTCGCGTGGCCTCGACCAGCCAGAGCCGGGCGCGGTGCGTGTCCGTGAGCTCCTCGTCGCCCTTGGGCAGGAACATGCAGTTCTCGTACAGGCGGTGGTACTTGCCCGCCAGGTCCTCCAGGTAGCGGGCGACCCGGTGCGGCTCGCGCAGCTCGCCGGCCGTGGCCAGGATCCGCGGGAACTCGCCGAGGGCACCGAGGATGTCGTTCTCCCACACGGTGGCGAGCAGCTCGGGCTTGAAGTCCTCCGCCGCGCCCTTGTCGACGCCGAGCTGCGCGGCCTTGCGGGCCACGCCGCACATCCGGGTGTGCGCGTACTGGACGTAGTAGACCGGGTTCTCGTTGGACTGGCTGGTCAGCACGTTGATGTCGAGCGTGATGGTGGAGTCCGTGGGGGACCGCGTCAGGGTGTAGCGGGCGGCGTCCACGCCGATCCACTCGATCACGTCGTCGATCGTGATGATGTTGCCGGCCCGCTTGGACATGCGGACCTCTTCGCCGTCGCGAAGCATCTTCACGAACTGGCCGATCTTGACCTCGATGTTGCGGTTCATGTCGTCGCCCGCGCAGGCCACGATGGCCTTCAGCCGGTTGACGTAGCCGTGGTGGTCGGCGCCCAGCATGTAGACGGAGACCTCGGCACCGCGGTCCCGCTTCGACAGGTAGTACGCGGCGTCGGCGGCGAAGTAGGTGGTCTCGCCGTCGGCCTTGACCAGGACGCGGTCCTTGTCGTCGCCGAAGTCGGTGGTGCGCAGGAAGACCGCGCCGTCCTGCTCGAAGACGTGGCCCTGCTCGCGCAGCCGGTCCATGGCCTTCTCGACCGCGCCGGATTCGTGCAGCGTCTTCTCGGAGAACCAGACGTCGAAGTGGGTGCCGAACTCCTGCATCGAGCGCTGGATCTCGGCCACCATGAGCTTGAGGCCCTCGGTGCGGAAGGCCTCCAGCTGCTCGGCGTCGGGCAGGTCGAGCACGCCCGGGACGCCGTCGGTGATCGCCTTGGCGATGTCGCCGATGTACTCGCCCACGTAGCCGTCGGCGGGGACGGGCTGACCGTTCGCGGCGGCCTTCAGCGAGCCGGCGAACTTGGAGATCTGCACGCCGGCGTCGTTCAGGTAGTACTCGGTGGTGACGTCGGCGCCGCTGGCCCGCAGCACGCGCGCCAGCGAGTCGCCGACGGCGGCCCAGCGGACGCCGCCGATGTGGATCGGGCCGGTCGGGTTGGCGGAGACGAACTCCAGGTTGATCTTCAGGCCCTTGAGCGCCTCGTTGCGCCCGTAGGCCTCGCCCGTCTCGACGATGGTGCGCGCCAGCGCGCCCTGGGTCGCGGCGTCCATGGTGATGTTCAGGAAGCCCGGCCCGGCGATGTCGACCTTGGCGACGCCGGTGATCCCTCGCAGGCGGTCGGCCAGCAGTTCCGCCACGGCTCGCGGCGGGCGGCCGGCCGCCTTGGCGAGCTGGAGGGCCACGTTGATCGCGTAGTCGCCGTGGTCCCTGTTCTTGGGTCGCTCGACCGTCACGTGCTCGGGCACGGCGACGGTCAGCTCGCCCGCCTCGACGGCGGCGCTCACTGCGGCCTGGACTGCCTGGGAAAGCTCTGCGGGTGTCACGACGCCAAGCGTAGGCGAGACGGGGTGCCCGCCCGCCACCCGGTTTGCCGGTCGGGACGCCCGCGAGCCCTCCCGTCAGCGGTGTCAGCCTCGATCGGTCCGCTCTGTTCGCTCAGGGCGAAACCCGCCCGGCTGTCCCCCCAGAGCCATCAGCCGCCGCACCAGCGCCACCAGATCGGCCGGGTCGAAGGGCTTGCCGAGGTAGCCGTCCACCCCGACGGCCTCCCCCAGGTCCAGATCGGCCGGGGTGCAGGCACTCACGATCGCGATCGGCAACCGGCTGGTCCCCGGGGTCGCGCGCAGCCGGGCCGCCGTCCGCAGGCCGTCCAGGCGCGGCATCATCACGTCCAGCGTCACCACGTCCGGCTTCACCCGGCGGACCACCTCCAGGCACTCGGCGCCGTCGGCGGCGGTCACCACCTCGAAGCCCTCGAGCTCCAGGTTGACCCTGATCAGCTGGCGGATCACCTCGCTGTCGTCCACCACGAGGACCCGCCCGGACACTCCCGACACCTCACCGAGGGTATCGGCGCCCCCGCCGCCCCGTCCGGCCTTTGGGCACTTCCGCCGACCCCCGCCGCCCGCCGCCGGCGCACCCCACAGCTGCTCGGCCGCCCCCGCCGGAAACCCGTGCACGGACCACGCCCGGAGCCTGGTAGTGTTCTTCACGTCGGAGGCCGAAACGCCGACGACACCGAGCAGGCCCCCGTAGCTCAGGGGATAGAGCACCGCCCTCCGGAGGCGGGTGCGTAGGTTCGAATCCTACCGGGGGCACTTCGCAAGGAGTGCAACTGAGGCCCAGATCAATGGAGTTGATCCACGGATCTGGGCCTTCGTCATGTCCGGGCCCGGTTGGCGGCGCGCGGCGCGGGCCCGGCCGGGCTCAGGACGAGGCGCCCTCGACCTGGGAGACCAGCCCGGCGATGGTGTGGTCGAAGTAGGCGCTGTAGGACACGTCGTCGGTGTCGCCGCCCTGCTGGTAGCCGCCGATGGCGCCGACCACGTCGCCGGTGGCGACGTTGATCCAGGGGCCGCCGCTGGTGCCGGACGGGTAGGCGGGGCAGTCGATGACGCGCTGGTAGGTGCTCTGCCGGCCGGTGGTGTTGGTGCACAGGATGGGCTCCTCGGCGTCGCCGGGGTAGCCGTAGAGGCGGACGGTCGCGCCGAAGGGCTCGTCGGCGCCGAGCCGGTTGCCGCCGACCACGTCCTCGACGTTGCGGCCGTTGCTCGGGGCCGTCTCCAGGACGGCGAAGTCCTCGTCCTGGTCGCCCTTCTGGGACCAGCCGGTGGTGGTGTGGACCGCGGTGACCTGCCAGCTGCCGTACGGGGCGGAGCCGTCGCGGTAGCCGGGGACGAAGGTGACGCCGCCGGCGCTGCTGAGGCAGTGCGCGGCGGTCAGCAGCAGGTTGCCGCCGGGGCTGTGCAGCACGCTGGCGGTGCAGAAGTGGTTTCCGGCCGCCACGGTGCCGCTGAACAGCGCGCCCACGGTGGCCGCTTCGGGGGTGGCGGCGGCGGTGGCGGTGGTGCCGAGGACGGCGCCGCGGGTGTCGGGGGTGGCCGGCGCGGAGGGCGTCGGGGTGGCCGCCGGGGCGCTGCCGGGGTCGGCGCTCGCACTGTCGGTCGGGCTGTCGGTCGGGCTGTCGGCCGGGGCGGCGGAGGGGCTGTCGGTCGGAGCGGGGGCGTCGACCGGTGCGGGTGCGGCGGGCGCCTCGGACGCGGGCCCGGTCGCGGCCGGCGCGACGGCGGCCCGGGAGCTGCGGGCCGCCTTCCCGGCGGCCGTCGCGTCGGACAGGCTCAGCCCGTGCGTGCCGGTGACCACGGCGGCCACCACCACCGCCGAGAGCGCGGTGAACAGGGTCGGCCCCAGAAGGCTGCGGCGGCGGCGCGACGTCGGGCGGCGGTGCTGACCCATGTCTGTCTCTCCTGCCAGTGATCGACGGTTTCCCGGGGGCTGCGTGCGATCAACGACTATGCCGTTTCAGCCTGGAAAGGTCGTTACCGGTGGCTGGGATATCCATGAGAAAAACCTCACCCGTCGGCGAGTAAGCGGTCCAGCGCGCTCCCCAACTCCTCGGCCCCGACGAAGGCGGTGTGCGTCCCGGCGACGGTGCAGGTGAAGGCACCCGCGACCGAGCCGGCCCGGGCGCACTCCAGCGGCGGGCGGCCCCGGAACCAGGCGGCGAGGAAGCCCGCGACGAAGGCGTCCCCGGCGCCGTTGGTGTCCACCACCGGGTGGCCCGGGTCGACGGCCGGGAGGTGGTGCACCTCGTCGTCGTCCCGGGTGAGCAGGTAGCAGCCGTCGGCGCCCGCGGTGGCGGTGACGACACCGGCGCGGCCCTCGGCGAGGATCGCGCGCATCACCTGTTCGTGCCGGCCGCGGCAGCCGGCCACCGAGAGGAACACCAGGTCCGAGCCGAGCGCGTAGTCGCGGTGGTGCGGGTTGGTGCCGTCCCAGTCGTGCAGGTCGGTGGAGGTGGTGCGGCCGAGCCGGTGGAGGTCGGCGTACATGTCCCGGTTGACGCCGGTGATGGAGAGGTGGACGTGCCGGCTGCGCCGCGCGTACGGCAGGTAGAACTCGGGCGGCAGCCGCAGGTCGGCGGGGTGGCGGCCGTCGAAGAAGGAGAACCGGCGCCCGGCGGCGTCCACCAGGTTGACCCCGCGCGGGGTGCCGTGCGGGCTCACCAGGTGCGCGAAGTGCAGGCCGTGGCGCTCGTAGGAGGCGCGGACCAGGGCGCCCTGCGGGTCGTCGCCGAGGAAGTCGAGGAAGGCGGTGCGCAGGCCGAGGTGGTGGGCGCCGAGGGCGACGCCGTTGCCGGCGTGGCCGACGTAGTCGCGGACGGGTCCGACGAACAGCGAGTCGCCGGGCGGGACCTCCAGCCGGTCCACCCGGACGATGGTGTCGACGCCGGAGCCGCCGACGACGAGCAGGTCGAACTCGGGCAGCACGACGGCGCCTCCTCGGTTCCTGGACGGTGGCCAGGAGTCAAGCAGGCGCCGGAGGTTGACTGCAAGGTCTTGCTGAAAATTTCAGGGTTCTCGTCGGGGCTCCGCCGGGACGGCCGTGTGGGCCTGCGCCCCGCCCGGGACGACGGTCGTCACAGCGGGCGCCGGCCGGTGGTCGATCACCCGGAAGGCGATCAGCGCGGCCAGCAGCAGGACGCCAGTCGACACCCAGGTGGCGACCACGTAGCCGTGCACCGTGCCCTGGGCCCGTACCGCCGGCGACGAGGCGATCCGGGTGGCCAGGAACGACGCGGTGGCACTGGCCGCGACCGTGTTCAGCAGCGCCGTGCCGAACGAACCGCCCACCTGCTGGGCCGAGTTGATGGTGGCCGAAGCCGCGCCCGCCTCGCGCGGCGAGACCCCGAGGGTGGCCAGGTTCATCGACGGCATGAAGACCAGGCCCATGCCGGAGCCGAGCAGCAGCTCGGCGGGCAGCACCGTGCCGGCCCACGGGCTGTCGACCGTCATCCGGGTCAGCCAGGCCATGCCGGCCGCGGCGAGCAGCAGCCCTGGGCAGACCAGGTTCCGGGTCGGCACCCTGGTCATCAGCCGGGCCGCGAAGCCGGTCGAACTGAGCACGATGGCGGCCGTCATGGGCAGGAAGGAGACGCCCGACAGCACCGGTGAGAAGTGCTTGATGACCTGGAGGTAGTAGGTGAGGAAGAGGAACAGGCCGAACATGCCGATCATGGCCAGGCCGACCGAGAGGGCGGCGCCGCCGCGGTTGCGGTCGGCGACGATGTGCAGCGGCAGCAGCGGGTGCGCGGTGCGCCTCTCGACCAGGACGAACACCGCGAGCAGCGCCAGACCGACGGCCAGCGAACCGAGCACCAGCCCGTCGCCCCAGGTCCGGGTGACGGCCTCGGAGGTGCCGAAGACGATCGCCAGCAGGCCGCCGCAGCCGAGCAGCGCGCCGGGCAGGTCGAGCCGGACCCGGCGCCCCCCGGCGGCGTTGTCGCGCTCCAGGAGGCCGGTGGCCGCGAGGGCCGCGGCGGCGGCGATCGGGACGTTGACGAACAGGCACCAGCGCCAGTCCAGGTACTCGGTCAGCAGCCCGCCCAGGATCAGGCCGAGTGCGGAGCCGCCGGCGGCGATCGCGCCGAAGACGCCGAAGGCCGTACTGCGCTCCCTGGGGTCCGTGAAGGTGGTGGAGAGCAGCCCCAGGGCCGAGGGGGCGAGCAGGGCGCTGAACCCGCCCTGGAGGGCGCGGGCGCCGAAGAGCATGGCGGAGCCGTCCGCCGAGCCGCCGAGGGCGGAGGCGGCGGCGAAGCCCAGCAGGCCGACGGTGAAGACGCGTTTGCGGCCGAAGAGGTCGCCCAGCCGTCCGCCGAGCAGCAGCAGGCCGCCGAAGGCGAGCGTGTAGGCGGTGATCACCCACTGCCGGTCGGCGTCGGAGATGCCCAGGTCCCGCTGCGCCGACGGCAGCGCGATGTTCACGATGGTGACGTCGAGGACGATCATGAGCTGGGCGATGGCGATGACCACCAGCACCCACCAGCGGCGGCTGTCCGCGTTCTCATGACCGGTGGCGGTTTGCGCAGACACTGGTCAGCCTTCCGGAGGGGTACGGAGGGGTCACGCAGTCGGGGATGTCACGCAGTCGCCTTCAAGCGAAGCTCCCGCACGGGCGGATGGCAAGGAAAAACCTCGCCAAATCGACCTTTTCGGGCCAAAGGACCAGCGGCCCCGGGACTCGCGGACGAGGCCCGGGGCCGACGGCCGCCCTACAGCGCGGACAGCTCCTCGACCAGGTCGTCCAGCCCCAGCGAGCCCTGCGAGAGCGCCGCCATGTGCCAGGCCTTGAGGTCGAACTCCTCGCCGCGCGCCTCGTGCGCCGCCCGCGCCGCCGCCCGGCCGCGCAGCCAGGCGCGCTCGCCCAGCTTGTAGCCGATCGCCTGGCCGGGCATGCCCAGGTAGCGGACCAGTTCGCTGTCCAGGTAGTCGGGGGTCAGGCCGCAGTACCGGCCGAAGAACTCCCGGGCCGCCTCCGGGCTGACCGGCTCGCCCGGCAGGTACGGGGAGTCGGCCGGGAAGTCCAGGCCCGCGTGCATGCCGATGTCGACGATCACCCGCAGCGCGCGCATCATCTGCGCGTTGAGGTAGCCGAGGCGGTGTCCCGGGTCGGTGAGGTAGCCGAGCTCGTCCATCAGGCGCTCGGCGTACAGCGCCCAGCCCTCCAGGTTGGCGCTCACCCCGCCCAGGCTGACCTGGTAGGTGGAGAGCCGGTCCGCGACGTAGTTCCACTGCGCGAGCTGCAGGTGGTGGCCCGGGACGCCCTCGTGGTACCAGGTGGAGACCAGGTCCCAGACCGGGAAGCGCTCCCGGCCGAGCGCCGGCAGCCAGGTCCGCCCGGGGCGGCTGAAGTCCAGCGAGGGCGCGCTGTAGTACGGCGCGGCCGCGCTGCCGGGCGGGGCGATCCTCGACTCGACCCGGGTGATCGGCTCGGCCAGGTCGAAGTGGGTGCCCTGGAGGTCCCGGACGGCCTGGTCCATCAGCTCCTGGAGGTACACGCGGGTGGCCTCGGCGCCCTCCACGGCCGGGCCGTCCGCCTCCAGCCACTTCATCGCCGCCATCGGGCCGGCGCCCGGGCGTACCTTCTCGGCCTCGGCCTCCATCTGCGCGAGCAGGTCGTGGAACTCGCCCCAGGCCCACGTGTAGGCCTCGTCCAGGTCCAGGTCGGAGCCGGTCCAGAAGCGGACGAAGCGGCGGTAGCGCTCGCGGCCGGTGGTGTCGGGGGTGTCGGCGGCGGCCGGGCCGTAGACGTCGCGCAGCCAGTCGCGCAGGGCGGCCAGCGCCTCCCCGGCGGCCAGCGCGGGCCCGGACAGCTCGGCGCGCAGGCCCTCCGGCGCGCCCTGGACGAACTCGCCGAACCAGCCGCCGGGTACGTCCCCCTCCAGCCACTCGCCGAGCTGCCCGACCACGGTGGCCACCTGGCGCGGGCCGGACAGCAGGCCGCGCTCGATGCCGGCGGCCAGCGTCTCCCGGTACTGCGCCAGCGCGAGCGGGACGCGGGCCAGCCGGCGGCCGACCACCTGCCACTCGGCCTCGGTGTCGGTCCCCATCAGGGTGAAGACGTCCCGGACCTCGTGCACCGGGGAGCCCAGGTTGCGCACCGCGCGGAAGTTCTCCCCGGCCTCGTGGACGGCGAGGGAGGCGGTCAGCCGCTCGCGCAGCAGCCGGGCGCAGCGGCGCTCCGCCTCGTCCTGCGCGGCGTCGGAGCGTTCGGCCTCGGCAAGGGCCGCCAGGGTGCGGCGGCCGAGGTCGGCGATCGCCTCGGCACCGGCCGGCGAGAGGTCGGGCAGCCGGTCGTCCTCGGGGCTGAACCCCAGGTAGACCGCGGTCAGCGGGTCGAGTTCGGCCAGGGCCCGGACGTAACCGTCGGCGATGCGACGCGGGGTGGTGGCGTCGGAGGTGATCAGTTCTTCAACCATTCGGACATCATGGCGTGGCGAGGGCCGATTGCAAGCCTTTACCGGGCGATCGGTGACATGCACCGGCCGACCGCCGCCGGGCGGGCCCGGACAAACACACGTTCGGGAAACCGCCGCGCGCGACAGGATCCGATCGGGCCCACGCCCATTACGCTGACCGCCATGGAAGCCCGCCCCACCACGGCAACCGACCAGGTGCCCGCCCCGGCCGCACCCGGCCCCCGCCCGCGCCGCACCGGCTACCGGCGACTGCCGGTGCAGCAGCGTCGTGAACAGCTGATCGCGGTCGCTCTGGAACTGTTCGCCGCCCGGCCGCCCGAGGAGGTGGGCCTGGACGACGTCGCCGAGGCCGCCGGAGCCTCCCGCCCGCTGGTCTACCGCTACTTCGCGGGCGGCAAGCAGCAGTTGTACGAGGCCGCGCTGCGCAGCGCGGCCGACGAGCTGACCAGCCGCTTCGCCGTCCCGCTGGCCGGGACCCCGTCCGAGCAGCTGGCGGCCGTCCTGGACGGCTACTTCGCCTTCGTGGCCGAGCACGACGCCGGCTACTCGGCGCTGCTGCGCGGCGGTTCGGTGGTGGAGACGGCCCGCACCTCGGCGATCGTCGACGACGTCCGGCGGGCGGCGCTCAAGCGGACCCTGCGGCACCTCGGCGTGCGGGAGGCCGGGCCCCGGCTGACGCTGCTGGTGCGCTCGTGGATCGCGGTGGTCGAGGGCGCGTCGCTGACCTGGCTGGACGAGGGGCGCACGCTGCCGGTGGGCGAGCTGCGCGACTGGCTGGTGGACCAGTTCACGGCGATGGCGGCGGCGACCGCGCTGCACGACCCGCAGACCGCGCAGGTGCTGGCCCTGCTGCTCGCGCTGGAGGGGCCGCAGGCGTCGCGGGCCGAGCGGCTGCGCGAGGTGCTGGCGGCCCGGTGACCCGACCCCCGTGCCCGGGGTCGGGGCGGCCGGTGCCGCGCCGGCGGGGCGTTACGCCGTGCCGAGGACCTGCCGCTGGCGGCCGAGGCCCTCGATCTCGATCTCGACGATGTCGCCCGGGGCCAGGAACGGCGTACCGGGGTGGCCCAGGGTGACGCCGGCCGGGGTTCCGGTGACGATCACGTCGCCCGGCTCCAGGACCATGAACTGGCTGACGTAGCGGACCAGTTCGAGCACCGGGAAGATCATCTCGCCGGTGTTGCCGTCCTGCCGCAGCTCGCCGTTGACCCACAGCCGCAGCGGCAGCTGCTGCGGGTCGGCCACCTCGTCCGCGGTGACCAGCCAGGGCCCCAGCGGGGTGAAGGTCTCCGCCGACTTGCCCTTGTCCCACTGGCCGCCGCGCTCGAACTGGAAGGCCCGTTCGGTGACGTCGTTGGCGATCGTGTAGCCGGCGATCACCGCCGCGGCCTCCTCGTGCCCGGCCAGGTAGCGGGCGGTGCGGCCGATCACGAGGGCCAGCTCGGCCTCGTAGTCGGTCTTCTCGCCGCCGCGCGGCACCAGCACCTCGTCGTACGGGCCGACCACGGTACAGCTCGGCTTGAGGAAGATCACCGGCTCGTCCGGGGCCGCGACCCCGGCCTCGGCGGCGTGGTCGCGGTAGTTGAGCCCGATGCCGACCACCTTGCCCGGACGGGCGACCGGCGCGCCCACCCGCTGCCCGGCGAGGTCCACCCGGGGCAGCGCCCCGGCGGCCACGTCCCGCGCCAGGGCGGCGGCGTCCAGCCCGGCCAGGAAGGCCCCGTCAATGTCCCGGGCACGCCCGGAGAGGTCGTACCCGATGCCGTCCTGGCCCAGCACGACCGGGCGCTCGGCGCCCGGGGGTCCGACGCGGAGGAGCTTCATCGATCCGTCACCAGCCTTTTCGTCGTAGCTCGCCGGGGCGGCCGAAGACACCGCGCCCGACTCCGGCAACGAGGTATATCAACGCCACCGGTCGGTGGACCAGACAGTCCCGATGGGCGGATTCCTATCAATTCCCACAGTCGCCGCAGGCGGCGAATCAGCGGCCCGCACGGTTGACAGCCTCCCGTCCGTGCGGCGCCGAGGGCCCTCAGCCGCCCTGCGGGCCGCCGCCGAGCAGGCCGGCCAGGCTCAGCGCCCGCGGCCGGCCCGGCCCGCTCCGGGCGGCCTCCCGGTGCCAGCGGTCCAGGTCGCGCAGCGCGTCGGCCCGGACGTCCGGTTCGGCGGTCGGCTCCGCGGCCAGCTCGCGCAGCAGCGCGACGGCGGCGCCCGGGCTGCCGTCCTGGGCCAGCCAGAGGGCCAGGTCGTGGCAGGTGCGCAGGGTGCGCGGGTCGGCCGGGCCGCAGATCCGGGCGAGGTCGGGGATGAGCGCGGTGAGCATCTCGACGGCCTCCCCGGGGGCGCCCTGCGCGCCGCGCCGCCAGGCCTGGTCGGCCCGGCGGCGCAGCTGCTCCGGGCTGGGGTCGTCCGGGCGGAGCACCCCCGGCCGGATCCGGCGCAGCCGTTCCAGCACCTCGGCGGCGGTGGCCGGCCGGTCCGCGGGCCGTTTGGCGAGCAGCCCGGCGACCAGGTCGGCCAGCGCCGGATCGGTGCTGCGCACCCGGGGCGGGGTCTCCTCCAGGTGCTTGTACATGTACTCGGCGGCCGAGGAGGCGCGGAACGGGCGCCGCCCGGTGCAGAGTTCGTACAGCATGACGCCGAGCGCGTAGAGGTCGGCCCGGCCGTCCACGGCGGCGCCGGACCAGCACTCGGGCGCCAGGTACGGGACGGTGCCGACCACGCTGCCGGTGGAGGTGAGCACCGCGGACTGGGTGAGCAGCCGGGCGATGCCGAAGTCCAGCACCTTGGCCTTGCCGCCCGCGTCGACCATCACGTTCTCGGGCTTGATGTCGCGGTGGACGACGCCCGAGCGGTGCGCGGCGTCCAGTGCCTTGCAGACCTGGCGCATCCACTTCAGCGCGGCCTCCTGGTCCGGGGCGCCGTCCTTGAGGATGTCGGACAGGGCCCGGCCGCGGACGAGTTCCAGCACCAGGTAGTGGGTCCCCCCGGCGGCGGTCGTGACCAGTCCGTAGTCGTACACCGTCACGATGTGCGGATTGGAGAGACCGCCGGCCGTGCGGGCCTCGCGGACGAACCGCCCGACGGCCTCCCGGTCGGCGGCGTGCTCCGCCAGCAGCAGCTTGACCGCGACCTCGCGGTCGAGCCGCCGGTCGGTCGCCTTCCAGACCACGCCGAAGCCGCCCCTGCCCAGCCACTCGTCCAGCCGGTACCGGCCGTCGAGCACCTCCCCCTGCTGCATGTCCTCCCCCAAGTCCGCCGCGTCCGGGCGGTGTTCGCCGCCGGAGGGGTCACCATAGCGGCGGGGGGCGGCGAACGGGTGAACGGACGGGCCCTACTGCTTGGGCAACCCGGGCGGGTTGACCTCGGAGGTCGGCACGGCCTCGTTGTCCAGGCCCCAGCGCTTGAGCACCTGGCCGTAGCTGCCGTTCCTGATCACCTCGTTCAGCGCCTCGTTGAGCGCCCGGACCAGCCCGTTGCCCTTGCGGGTGGTCGCGGCGATCTTGCCGAGGACGTCCGCGCCGCCGCCCGAGTAGGTGCCGACGATCTCGGTCTCGCCGGTCTGCGCGACGTGGAAGGCCAGGCTGGGATTGGGGCCGACGTAGGCGTCGATCCGGCCGGAGGAGAGCGCCAGGTAGAACTCGGTGCCCTGGAAGTACTTGATGTCGATCGGCTTGAGGCCGTTCCTGGTGTTCTCCTCGCTCCAGGAGATCAGCAGCTTCTCCTGGTTGGTGCCGGAGGAGACGCCGACCGACCTGCCCGCCAGGTCCTTGGCGCCGGCGACCTTGAGGCCGCTGCCCTTCCTGGCCTCGAAGCCGAGGACGTCCAGCCGGTAGGTGGCGAAGTCGTACTTCTCCTTGCGCGCCTCGGTGACGGTGATGTTGGAGAGGCCGACGTCGTACTTGCCGCTGTCCAGGCCGACGAAGATGTTCTCCCAGGAGACCGGGTTGAACTCGACCTTGAGGCCGAGCACGTTGCCGACCAGGGTGGCGATGTCCGGCTCGACGCCGATGATGGTCCTGTCGTCGTTGGCGTAGAAGTCCAGCGGCGGGGTGGTGCCGAGGGAGTCGACGACGGCCAGCGTCCCCCTCCGCCTGATCTCCTCCGGGACGAGCGCCGCGATCGCGTCGACCTTGGCCGTGGTCACCCGGTTCTGCTCGGCCGTCAGGTTCACCACGGCGCCGTTCGGCGCGGTGCTGCCCTTGGCCGGGGCGAGTTCCGCCGTGGCTCCCGAGGACGCGCCGCCGCAGGCGGTCAGGGCGAGGGCGGCGGCGAGGGCGGCGGCGGCGGCGGTCACCAGGGCGCGACGGGGTAGGGGCATGGCGGAACTCCTGCTCGGTGAAGGGGGTTTCGGTGCGGCGGGGAGGGCTGGAGCACCTTGGCTCAGGACACCTCGGTTCAGGACACCTCGGTTCAGAGCACCTCGGTTCAGGACACCTCGGCTCAGGGCACCTCGGTTCAGGACACCTCGGCTCAGGGCACCTCGGTTCAGAGCACCTCGGCTCAGAGCACCTTGGCGAGGAAGGCCCGGGTGCGTTCGTGCCGGGGGCGGTCCAGGACTTCGGCCGGCGGACCCTGCTCGACCACCACGCCGCCGTCCATGAAGACGACGGTGTCGGCGACCTCGCGGGCGAAGCCGATCTCGTGGGTGACCACGATCATGGTGGTGCCGGTCCGGGCGAGGTCCTTGATGACGTCCAGCACCTCGCCGACCAGCTCCGGGTCGAGCGCCGAGGTGGGCTCGTCGAACAGCAGCACCTTCGGCTCCAGGGCCAGCGCCCGGGCGATCGCCACCCGCTGCTGCTGGCCGCCGGAGAGCTGCCGGGGGTACGCGGCGGCCTTGTCGGCCAGCCCGACCCGCTCCAGCAACGCCAGCGCCGTCGCCCTGGCCTCGGCCCTGGGGCGGCGCAGCGCGGCGATCGGCGCCTCGACCAGGTTCTCCAGCACGGTGAGGTGCGGGAACAGGTTGAAGTTCTGGAACACGAAGCCGATGTGGGTGCGCTGGCGCAGCACCTCGCGCTCCTTGAGCTCGTACAGCCGGTCGCCGGAGCGCCGGTAGCCGATCAGCTCGCCGTCGATGGCGACGTAGCCGCCGTCGAGCTTCTCCAGGTGGTTGATCGCGCGCAGCAGCGTGGACTTGCCGGAGCCGGACGGGCCGAGCACCACGGTGACCGAGCCGACCGGGACGTCCAGGTCGACGCCGCGCAGCACCTCCAGTGGCCCGAAGCTCTTGTGCAGGCCGCGGACCTGCACCATCGGTGCGGCCGCCGGTTCGGTCCTGGTGAGCGTGGTCATCGACGTCCTCCGGTGGTGCGCGCGGTCGCTGCGCGAGTGGTCGGCGTGCGGGCGGTCGGCGTGCGGGCGGGCAGGCTCCGGACGAAGGCCCGGGCGCGCTGGAGCGGGGTGGGCGGCGGGGTGCGCTGCGCGCCGCGGGCGAAGTAGCGCTCGACGTAGTACTGGCCGATGGACAGCACCGTGGTCAGCAGCACGTACCAGACGGTGGCGACCATCAGCAGCGGCACCACCCGGCCGGTCCGGCCGTAGACCACCTGGGCCTGGTAGAAGAGCTCGCCGATGGCCATCACGTAGACCACCGAGGTGCCCTTGAGCAGTGAGATCACCTCGTTGGCGGCGGCCGGCAGGATGCCGCGCATCGCCTGCGGCAGCACGATCCGCCAGCCCTGGCGCCAGCGCGGGATGCCGAGCGCGGTGGCGGCCTCCCGTTGGCCGGCGTCCACCGCGATGACGCCGCCGCGGATGATCTCGGCGGCGAACGCGGCCTGGTGCAGCCCGAGGCCGAGCACGGCGGCGCCGAGCGCGCTCAGCACGCCGACCGTCTCGAAGTCCCCGAAGGTCGGGCCGAACGGGATGCCGATCCCGAACCGCTTGTAGAGGTACGACAGGTTGAACCAGAACACCAGCTGGACGATCAGCGGGATCGAGCGGAACACCCACACGTACGCCCAGGCGATGGACTGGAGGATCGCGCTGCGGGACAGCCGCATCGCGGCCACCACGGCGCCCAGCAGGAAGCCCAGCCCGGTGCCGTAGACGGTGAGTTCGAGGGTGCGGCCGACCGCCTGGACGATCGTGTCGGCGGTGAAGTAGACCCGGAAGGTGGCCCAGTCCCAGCCGGGATTGGTGGCCAGGCCGTGGGCGAACTGGGCGAGCACGACGAGGGCGGCGACCCCGATCCCCCAGCGCCAGGGGTGCCGGGCGGGGACGGCCCGCAGAGCGGCCAGTTCGTCGAGGTCCAGACGGGCGCCGGTGCCCGGACCGGGATCGGGTCCGGACGCCGGTGCCCGCTCGACCCGGGCCTGGGCCTGGGCCTGGGCCTCGGCTTGAGCCTCGGCTTGGGCCTGGGACGTCGCGGTGGTGCTGGCGGTCATCGGGGGGCTCCTTCGGCAGACCCGGGGATCACTGGTGTTCGGGCGGGCTGATCAGGGACTCCTTGATCGCCGATTCGGCGACCCCCCACTTCTTGAGGATCCGCTCGTACGTCCCGTCCTTGATCAGCTGGTTGACCGCCGCCTGGAAGGCCGGGGTGAGCTTCGAGCCCTTCTTGAACGCGAAGCCGACGTCCAGCCGGTGGAACTCGCCGAGGAAGCGCGTCCCGGAGGCCTCCTGCGCGGCCTGGTAGCGCAGGCCGTTGATGGTGGACATCAGGACGTCGACCCGGCCCTGCTGGAGGCCGGTGAGCACGGCCCCGGGGTCGCTGAACGCCCTGACCTCGTACGGCTTCTTCCCGGCGTCGGTGCAGGCGTTGCGCTTCGCGTTCAGCGTGGTCTCGAAGGTGGTGCCGGCGCCGGTGCCGATGGTCAGCCCGCAGAGCTGGAGCAGGTCGGTGACCGGCTGGACGGCCTGGTTGTCCTTGCGGACGGCGAAGCCCTGGCCGTCGTCGATGTAGGTGACGAAGTCGATGGTCTTCAACCGGGCCGTGGTGACCCCGAAGTTGCCGGTGCCGACGTCGAACTTGCCGCTGTCCAGGGCGGGCAGGATGGTCTCGAAGGCGGCCTCCTGGCGCTGCACGGTCAGCCCGAGCAGCCTGGCCACCGCATCGGTGAAGTCCACGTCGATCCCGGCCGGCTTCTTGGTGGCCTGGTCGGCGTAGAAGGCGGTGGGCGGCGAGCCGAAGGACGCGCCGAAGGTCAGCGTGCCGGCCTTGCGGACCTCCTCGGGCAGCAGCGCGGCGGCGGCGTCCGACTTCGCGAGACCGGAGACGACGTCCTGGGAGACGGCGGTGGCGGCGGGCCCGCTCGCCCCCGCCGGGCCCGCGATCTTCGGGTCCGAGCCGCACGCGGCCAGCGCCAGCACCGGCAGCAGGGCGGTGGCCGCGAGCAGGCGGCGGCGGACGGTGGTGCTTCTCACGGGGGGCCTTTCAGGGGGTCGGAGCCAGCACCGGCAGGTGCTTCTCGAAGGGAAGCGGGCCGATCGTCAGGGGATCGGCGGCGACGTCGAACAGCGGGGTGTAGCCGGACGCCAGGTAGAGGCCCCTGGCCTCGGGCTGGCGCGGACCGGTGGTGAGGTAGATCCGGGCGTAGCCGGCGGCGGCCGCCGTCCGCTCCAGCTCGGCCAGCACCCGACGGGCCAGGCCGCGGCGGCGGTGCGCGGAGTGCGTCCACATCCGCTTCAGCTCGGCGGTGCGCTCGTCGTACCGCTTGTACGCGCCGCCGGCGACCGGCTCGCCGTCCTCCAGCAGGAGCAGCAGGACGCCGTGCGGCTCGGCGAAGGCGTCCCGGGGGTAGCGGGTCATCTCCTGGTGCGCCTCGGGGCCGTAGCGGCTGACGTACTCGTGGGTGAGCTCGCGCAGCAGCGGTTCGACCAGCGGGTCGTCGATGGTGACCCGGCGGAACCCGGCCGCCGGGCCGACCCACCGGTCCGGAGCGCTCACGCCTGCACCGCGATCAGCTGGTGCCGGTCCCGCTCGGCGCGCTCGGCCGCCGCCGCGGCCTTGGCGGCGTCCCGCTTGGCGACCTCCTCGCGGACGATCGGGATGACGTGGCGGCCGAAGTCGATCGCGTCGTCGAGCAGGTGGTAGCCGCGGGCGGAGAGGATGTCCACGCCGAGGTCGTAGTAGTCGAGCAGCGCCTCCGCGACCGTCTCCGGGGTGCCGACCAAGGCGTTGGAGTTGCCGGCCCCGCCGGTGGCCGCGGCGGTCGGGGTCCACAGCGCGCGGTCGTAGCGCTCGCCGGCCTCGGCGATCTCGATCAGCCGCTGGGAGCCGGTGTTCTCGGGCGCTGCGGCGCCGAGCGGGCGGCCCCGGCGGACGAGTTCCCCGGACTCCCGGCGGGCCTTGATCGCGGCCACCGTCCGGTGCGCCTTCTCCCAGGCCAGTTCCTCGGTCGGCGCGATGATCGGCCGGAACGCCACCTGGATCCGCGGCACGTCGGTGCGCCCGGCGGCCCGGGCCGCCTCCTTCACCCGCTCGATCTGCTCGGCGGTGCGGGCCAGCGGCTCGCCCCACAGGCAGTAGACGTCCGCCTCGGCGCCGCCGGCCGCGTAGGCGGCGTCCGAGGAGCCGCCGAAGGAGACCCCGGGGCGCGGCTGCTGGACGGGGAAGACGTCGGAGACGAAGTCGTTGAAGCGGTAGTGGGCGCCCTCGTGGTCGAAGGGCTCCCGGCTGGTCCACGCCTTCTTGACGATGCCGATGTACTCGCGGGTGCGCTCGTAGCGCTCGTCCTTGGACAGGAAGTCGCCCTCGCGCTGCTGCTCGTGGTCGCTGCCGCCGGTGATGAAGTGGACGGTCAGCCGCCCGTCGCTGATCTGGTCCAGGGTCGCGAAGGTCTTGGCGGCGAAGGTCGGGTAGGAGACGTTCGGCCGGTGCGCCAGCAGGATCTGCAGCCGGTCCAGGTGCGAGGCGAGGAAGGCCGCCGCGGCCGCGGGTTCCGGGGAGCCGGCGCCGTACGCGAAGAGCACCCGGTCCCAGCCGTGGTCCTCGTGGGCCCGGGCCAGCCGCAGGGTGTAGTCGCGGTCGAAGGCCGCGGTGGAGCGGGGGGTGGTCTCCGAGCCGTCGCCGGTGGCGGCGATACCGAGGAATTCGACGGGCATGGCGGAACCTTTCGGGGTGAGCGGAGTCCGGTGGACTGCGGGTGGGCAGGCCGGAGCCGGCCGGGGCGGGGCGGCCGTGGACACGGGTGCGCGGCGGCCGCGCCGACGGTGGGGTCGGCGCGCGCGGCGGGAGGAGGTGGGAGGCAGGCGTGGACGAGGGAGTACTGCCGGAGTTCAGTGCGAGGTCGTCGGACGGCAGCGTGCGCCTGGGACGCCGTCAGCTGCGGACGGCTGGTCCCGGCCCGCGGCGGGGCAGACCGAGGGAGGGCTCCCCGCGGGAGATCAGGGCCGGACGGGCGGCCCGCTGCCGGGTCAGCCGCGACACGCCGCGGACCACACCCGACCGAAGTCGATGTGGTCGCGGGTGACCAGGGGCTGCTCGGCGTACATGGCCTCAAGTTGAACAGCCCGCCAAGTGGTCCGTCAACCACCCATCATTGCCGCTCTGTTGCGATCTCCTGTCGCCCTGCGACCGGTCCGCGCCGGGCCCCGGTCGGGACCCGGACCACCCTTGACAGCCGTCGATCGCGCATGCGTACGATCACGGCGGAGTGCAGTGCACAGCGCCGGCCGTGTTGAGGGACGCGGGCCGGTGCGACGGCCGTACGTGACCACACCCGTACCTCCCGCCCGCCCGCACCTCCGCCAGGAGCCGCCGCCATGGCCACCCCGCAGGACCTCCTCCCCGCCCGCTCCACCCCCGCCCCCGCGGGCGCCACCGCCCCCGACCGCCCCGACCGCCCCGACCGCCCCGGCCCGCCGCCCGACCCCGCCGCCCGGATCGTCGCCCGCCGCCGGCCCGGGCAGTGGGTCTGCGCCGGGATCGCGCTGCTGCTGGCCGCGATGGCCGTCAACTCCGTGGTGCGCAACAAGGCCTTCCAGTGGGACGTGGTCGCCGACTGGTTCACCGCCGGGTCGGTGCTCAACGGCCTCACCCTGACCCTCTGGCTCACCGCCGTCACCCTCGCCCTCGGCTTCGTCCTCGGCGCCGGCCTCGCCGTCATGCGAATGTCCGGCAACCCGGTGCTGCGCACCCTGGGTTGGGGCTACATCTGGATCTTCCGCTCCACCCCGCCGCTGGTGCAGCTGCTGTTCTTCTTCAACATCGGCGCGCTCTACCCGACCCTCGGCCTGGGCATCCCGTTCGGCCCCGAGTTCGTCACCGTCAAGACCGTCAACCTGATCGGCCCCACCCTCACCGCCGTCATCGGCCTCACCCTGCTGGAGACCGCGTACGCCGCCGAGGTGATCCGCGGCGGCATCCTGTCCGTCGACCGCGGCCAGCTGGAGGCCGCCTCGGCGCTCGGCCTCGGCCGGTGGCGGGTGCTGCGCCGGATCGTCGTCCCCCAGGCGATGCGCTCGATCGTGCCGACCGCCGGGAACATGCTGATCAGCGCGCTCAAGGGCACCAGCATCGTCAGCGTGCTGGCCGTCTCCGACCTGCTCTACTCGGTGCAGCTGGTCTACCTGCAGTCGTACCGGGTCATCCCGATGCTGGTGGTCGCCACCATCTGGTACCTGGTGGTCACCACCCTGCTGTCCGTCGGCCAGTACTACGTCGAGCGCCACTACGCCAAGGGCGCCACCCGGGACGGCCTGCCGCCCACCCCGCTCCAGCGGGCCCGGGCCGCCCTACGGCGGCTGCGGGAGGTGGCGGCATGAGTCTTCTGGTGATCGTCGGCGCGGGCCCGCGGGGCACCGGGCTGCTGGAGCGGATCGCCGCCAACGCGGCCGAACTCCTGCCCGCCGAACGGCCGTTGCACGTCCACCTGGTCGACCCGCACCCGCCCGGCGCGGGCCGGATCTGGCGCCACGAACAGTCCCCGCTGCTGCGGATGAACTCGATGGCCGAGGACGTCACCATGTTCACCGACGAGCGCTCGACCATCGACGGGCCGGTCCGCCCGGGCCCCTCGCTGGCCGAATGGGCGCTCCGGCGGCGGGAGTTCGCGCCCTACCGGGAGGTCGCCGACCCGGCCGTCCGGGCCGAACTGGACGCCCTCGCGCCCACCGACTTCCCCACCCGCCGGGCCCAGAGCGCCTACCTGGACTGGGCGTTCCGCCGCGCCGTCGCCGACCTGCCCCCGCACGTCACGGTCACCGTGCACCGGGACACCGTCCGGCGGATCGACGGCCCGCCCGACGGCCCGCAGACCGTCCACCTCACCGGCCGCACGCTCACCGCCGACCACGTCGCCCTCACCCTCGGCCACCTCGACTCCACCCCGCACCCCCGGTACGCCGCCGACGCCGACTTCGCCGCCCGGCACGGCCGCTTCCACCTCCCGCCCGCCTACTCCGCCGACGCCGACCTGGACGGCATCGTCCCCGGCGAGCACGTCGTGCTGCGCGGCCTCGGCCTGGCCTCCGTCGACCTGGTCGCCCTGCTCACCGAAGGGCGCGGCGGCCGCTTCGAGCCCACCGGGGACGGGCTGCGCTACCGCCCGTCCGGCCGCGAACCGGTGCTGCACCTCGGCTCCCGGCGCGGAGTCCCGTACCACTCCAAGACCGGCTACCGCCTCCAGGGGCCGCCCGCCCCGCTCCCCCGGTACTTCGACGCGACCGCCGTGGACACCGTCCTCGCCACCGGCGGTTCGCTCGAACTCCGGCGCGACTTCTGGCCGTTGATGGCCAAGGAGACCGCCTTCGGGCACTACCACGAGCTGTTCCACGCCCACCCCGAGCGCACCGCGCTGCCCTGGCCGGAGTTCCTGGCCCGGTTCGACCGGCACGACTGGTACTCCCCCGCCCTGGCCGCCCTGGTCGCCGAGGCCGTACCCGACCCGGCCGACCGGATCGACTTCGAACGGCTCGACCACCCGCTGGCCGGCCTCGAACTCGGCTCCGCCGAGGAGCTCCAGCAGCACCTGCGCGCCTACGTCACCGCCGACGCCGACCGCCGCGCCGACCCCGCGCACAGCGCCGACCTCGGTGCCTTCCTCGCCCTGCTCTCGCTGTTCGGCCAGCTCCCGCGCATCCTCGCGACCGGCCGGCTCACCGCCCGCTCGGTCGCCGAGGAGGTGGACGGGTGGTTCTTCGGCTACTTCAGCTACCTCGCCTCCGGCCCGCCCGGCTTCCGGCTGCGCCAGCTGCTCGCCCTCTCCGAGGCCGGGATCGTGCGCTTCCTGGGCGCGGGCGTCCGGGTCGAACGGGACGAGGCCACCGGCACCTGGCGGGCCGGCGGCGACACCGTGCCGGGCCACACCGTCGCCGCCACCGCCCTGGTCGAGGCGTACCTGCCCAAGCACCAGCTGACCCGCACCCTCGACCCGGTGCTACGCGAACTGCACCGCGCCGGGCGACTCGTGGAGGAGGTGGTCGCCGACGAGGACTACACCCACCGCTCCGGCCTGGTCACCATCGCCCCCGGCGACAGCCGGCTGCTCGACCCGGCCCTGGGCGGCGCCCCGCACCCCCGGCGCACCGCACTCGGCCCGCACACCAGCCTGCGCGCCGCCGCCGCCTTCGCCCGGCCCCGCACCAACTCCCCGGGATTCCGGCAGAACGACGCCGCCGCCCGCGCGCTGCTGCGGGCGCTGGCCGCGCTCCCGGCCGCCGCCCCGGGGCCCGTCGACGATCCCCCGCCCGCCCGCCGCCGCCAGGGCACCCGCCTCGCCGCGCTGTCGGCGGTCGCCGCCCCTGCTCCGCCGTGCGGTCAGCGCACCCCGCCACCGCCGCGCCCGCCCTCCGGCCGGACGAGGGGGGCCTGAGGGCGGGCCCCGGGGTGGGCCCGGCAGCGGGTTCCAGGGCCCACCCCGGCCTCTCCGACTCCACCGACGCCCGTTCGGCCCCCCTCCCCCCGCCTTCACCCGGATGGAAGGATGGGCCCTGAGCCCCCGCGACGAAGCGGCGGGCCCGACGGCCCCGGTGTCGCGGCCGCCGGACGAGCAGAGCCGAGGAGAAGCGGTCATGGCCAAGCAGGCCCCGCAGAGCGACCCGGCGCAGGACGCCCCCGAGGTGTCCGCGCCCCAGCACGCGGCGGCCGGGCTGCCCGCGGTCGGCCACAGCCTGCGGATGGCCGCCGAG
This sequence comes from Kitasatospora sp. NPDC088160, assembly GCF_044741445.1. Lineage (NCBI taxonomy): Bacteria > Bacillati > Actinomycetota > Actinomycetes > Kitasatosporales > Streptomycetaceae > Kitasatospora > Kitasatospora sp. NPDC088160. Next base: position 81,909 of record NZ_JBIUSS010000023.1, read on the forward strand.
CAGATGGGCCCCCTCCGCACCCTCGCCACGCTGCGCAAGGTCAACCAGCCGGACGGCTTCGACTGCCCCGGCTGCGCCTGGCCGGAGCCGGGGAAGACGCACACGGCGGAGTTCTGCGAGAACGGCGCCAAGGCCGTCGCCGAGGAGGCCACCGAGCGCCGGATCCGCGCCGAGTTCTTCGCCGCCCACCCGGTCGCCGAGCTGGCCGGGCGCTCCGGCTACTGGCTGGGCCAGCAGGGCCGCCTCACCCAGCCGATGCTGCTCGACGAGGGCGCCACCCATTACACGCCGGTCTCCTGGGACGACGCCTTCGCGCTGATCGCCGAGGAACTGCGCGCCCTGGACACCCCGGACGGCGCCGCCTTCTACACCTCCGGGCGGACCAGCAACGAGGCCGCCTTCGCGTACCAGCTGTTCGCCCGCCGGCTGGGCACCAACAACCTGCCGGACTGCTCCAACATGTGCCACGAGTCGTCCGGTTCGGCGCTCACCGAGACGCTCGGCGTCGGCAAGGGCAGCGTCAGCCTCAAGGACCTCTACCAGGCCGACCTGATCATCGTGGCCGGCCAGAACCCGGGCACCAACCACCCCCGGATGCTCTCCGCGCTGGAGCGCGCCAAGCGGGCCGGCGCCACCATCGTGAGCGTGAACCCGCTGCCGGAGGCCGGCCTGGAGCGCTTCAAGAACCCGCAGCACGCGCGCGGCCTGGTCGGCCACGGCACCAAGCTGACCGACCTGTTCCTACAGATCCGCCTCGGCGGGGACCTGGCGCTGTTCCGCGCGCTCAACCGGATGATCCTGGAGCAGGACGGCGTCGACCGCGCCTTCGTCACCGAACACTGCCACGGCTTCGAGGAGTTCGAGGCGCAGGCGGAAACGACCGACCGCGCCGAGGTGCTCGCCGCGACCGGCCTGCCGTGGGAGCAGATCGAGGAGCTCGGCCGGCTGGTGCTGGGCTCCCGGAAGATCATCGTCTGCTGGGCGATGGGCCTCACCCAGCACAAGCACGCCGTCCCGACCATCCGCGAGGTGGTCAACTTCCTGCTGCTGCGCGGCAACGTCGGCCGCCCGGGCGCCGGGGTCTGCCCGGTGCGCGGGCACAGCAACGTCCAGGGCGACCGGACGATGGGCATCTTCGAGCGGCCCTCGACGGCCTTCCTGGACGCGCTCGGCGAGGAGTTCGGCTTCGAGCCGCCGCGCGCGCACGGCCTCGACTCGGTGGACACCATCCGGGCGATGCGCGACGGCCGGGTCGGGGTGTTCTTCGCGATGGGCGGCAACTTCGTCGCGGCCACCCCGGACACCGACGTCACCGAGGCGGCGATGCGCCGCTGCCGGCTGACCGTGCACGTCTCCACCAAGCTCAACCGCTCGCACGTGGTCACCGGCGCCCGCGCACTGATCCTGCCCACCCTGGGCCGCACCGACCGGGACGTCACCGGCGCCGGCGCCCAGTTCGTCAGCGTCGAGGACTCGATGGGCCAGGTGCACTCCTCGCGCGGCGGCCTGCGCCCGCCCGCCCCCGGCCTGCTCTCCGAGACCGCGATCGTCTGCCGGCTGGCCCGCGCCGTCCTCGGCCCCGGGGACACCGTGCCGTGGGAGGACTTCGCCACCGACTACGACACCCTGCGGGACCGGATCGCCCGGGTCGTCCCCGGCTTCGAGGACTACAACGAGAAGGTCCGCCGCCCCGGCGGCTTCACCCTGCCGCACGGCCCGCGCGACTCCCGGACCTTCCCCACCGCGACCGGGAAGGCCAACTTCACCGTCAACCCGCTCACCGCCCCCGAGGTCCCGCCGGGCCGCCTGCTGTTGCAGACGCTGCGCTCGCACGACCAGTACAACACCACCGTCTACGGCCTGGACGACCGCTACCGGGGCATCAAGGGCGGCCGCCGGGTGGTCCTGGTCAACCCGGCCGACGCCGCCGAACTCGGCCTGGCCGAGGGCGACTTCGTCGACCTGGTGAGCGAGTGGCGGGACGGCGTCGAGCGGCGCGCCCCGCACTTCCGGGTGGTCCACTACCCGGTGGCCCGCGGCGGCGCGGCGGCCTACTACCCGGAGACCAACGTGCTCGTCCCGCTGGACTCCACCGCCGACATCAGCAACACGCCGACCTCCAAGGCCGTGGTCGTCCGCTTCGAGCCGGACACCGGCGCCCCGGCGTGACGCACGCGAAGGCCGCCCGGCGTCCGCGGACGCCGGGCGGCCTTCCTCATGACTCAGTTGGTGCCGAGCGGCAGTGTCGCGGTGGCGCTGCCCGGGGCCCCGGCGCTCGCCGAGCCGGTGGTGGTGGAGGCGGCGGTGCCGGTGGAACCCGGGGTGCCGGCGCCGGTCGGGATGGGCGTCGCCGGGCCCGTGCCGGTCGGCGCCGGGGTGCCCGTCCCGGTCGGGGCGGGCGTGCCGGTCCCGGTGCCGGTCCCGGTCGGCGTCGGGGTGGGCGTGCCGGGGGCGGTGGTGCCGGTGCCGGACGGCGTCCCCGGGTCGGTGGGCGTTCCGGTGCCGGACGGCGTGCCGGTGCCGGTGTCCGCGGGCGTGCCCGGGGTGGTGGACGGCGTGCCCGGGGTGGCCGGCGGGTCGGCGGGCGTGCCGGGGGCCGGGGCGGTCGGGACCTGGTTGGCCGGGCTGGGCGCGATCGGGGTGACGGTGTCCCAGCCGGCGGGCAGGTCGGGCACCTTCCAGCTGCCGCCGGCCTCGTCCGCCGCGCCGGACGGGTCGGGCCGCACCGCCCCGAGGATCGGCATCGAGCCGATCGGCGACACCTTGATGACGGCGCCCGGCCGAGGTGCCTGGACGACCAGCCCGCCGCCGATGTACATCGCGACGTGCGTGGCGCCCTCGAAGTAGATGACCAGGTCGCCGGGGCGGAGCTGGTTCAGCGCGATGTGCGGGAGCTGGGCCCACTGCTCCTGGCTGGTGCGCGGGATCGGCAGCCCGGCGTGCAGCCAGGCCTGCGAGGTGAGGCCCGAGCAGTCGTAGGAGTCCGGCCCCGCGCCGCCCCACAGGTACGGCTTGTTGAGCTGGGCGAGCGCGAAGGCGACGGCGGTGCGGCCGGCCGCCGACGGGGTGCGCTCGCCCTTGCCGAGGGCGCCGGAGGCGAGGAAGGCGAGCTGGGCCTCGTCGGCCTTGGCCTTCTCCAGCTTCTCCAGTTCGGTGCGCTGGGCGCCGGTGAGCGAGGAGACCAGCTGCTCGACGGAGGCGAGGTCGGTGGCGACCTTGGCCTTGGCGGCGTCCTGCTGGGTGACCAGCGTCTGGGAGGTCCTGAGCGCGTCCTCGGTCTGCTTCGTCAGGCCGGCGAGGGCCTCGCGGTCGGTCTTCAGCCGGTCCAGGAACTCGGACTGCGAGCGGCTGGCGGCGGTGAGCAGTTCCGCGATGGTGACGGCCTCGTACGGGTCCTTGGAGAGCAGCAGTTCGGCGTAGGCGGAGGCGGCGCCGTTGCGGTACTGGGCGGCGGCGAGCTGGGAGGCGATGTCGGTGCCGGCGTCGACCTGCTTCTGCTGGCGGTCCAGCCGGCCCTGGAGGTCGGTGAGCGCGGCCTGCTGCTCGGCGACCTTGGCGACGGCGCCGTTGTACTGCTCGGTGGCGGTCTCGGCGCTCTGGTAGAGCGTGTGCAGCTGGTCGAGCAGCGGGCCGAGGGTGGCCTTGGCGGCGGCGAGCGGGTCGTCGCCCGGGCTGGCCGCGGTGATCGAGGCGCCCGGATCGGGGGCGGCGTACGCGGCCTGCGCGGCGAGCGGGAGGGCGAGCGCGGCGGCCGCGAGGGCGGCTCCGCAACGCAGTGCCGCCCGCAGCCAGGGCCGTACGACTGCCGATTCAGTGCGCTGTGCAGCCCCGCCCATGGGTTGGTCCTCCCCGCCCCAGCCTGTCACCGGCGTCCCCGGATCCCGCAGATCCTCCCACGGGTTACTCACCGGAAACAGGGCGCATCCGGACTGGGAGGTTAATTCTCGGTTGATCTGTGAGACAGCTCTCAGCAAACCGGAGCGAACCGGGGCGAACTTCGCTAATGTCCAGCTCAGCGCGACCGCCGACACCCCTCCGAAAGCTTCCGGACACCACTGGGACACCAGCGGAACCACGATTCCCGGCTCAGTTCACCTTCCGTTTACCAAGCAGACCTACGGTCGCGACGACACCAACGTCCGTGCGACAACTACGACGATTGTTTGGGTATGGAACACATCTCGTTCCTGGTAGCCGTTGTGATCATCACGGCGCTCGCCTTCGACTTCACCAACGGGTTCCACGACACCGCCAACGCGATGGCCACCTCCATCGCGACGGGAGCCCTCAGGCCGAAGGTCGCGGTCACCATCGCGGCCGTCCTCAACTTCGCGGGCGCGTTCCTGTCCGTGAAGGTCGCCACCACCATCTCCGGCGGCATCGTCAACGAGAAGAGCGGCATCCACCCCGAGATCATCTTCGCCGCACTGGCGGGCGCGATCCTCTGGAACCTGCTGACCTGGCTGCGCGGCCTGCCGTCCAGTTCCTCGCACGCGCTGTACGGCGGCCTGATCGGCGCCACCGTGGTCGGCGTCGGCATGAACGGCGTCAACTTCGACACCGTCCTCTCCAAGATCCTGATCCCGGCGATCGCCTCCCCGCTGGTCGCCGGCCTGGCCTCCTGGGGCGCCACCAAGCTGGCCTACGCGATCACCCGCAAGGGCAACGAGGCCACCGCCACCAAGGGCTTCAAGACCGGCCAGATCTTCTCGTCCTCGCTGATCTCGCTCGCGCACGGCACCAACGACGCCCAGAAGACGATGGGCATCATCACCCTGACCCTGGTGTCGGTCGGCGCCCTGCCGCACGGCGCGCTGCCGCCCACCTGGGTGATCATCTCCGCGGGCGCCGCGATCGCGCTCGGCACCTACATGGGCGGCTGGCGGATCATCCGCTCGATGGGCAAGGGTCTCGCCGACATCAAGGCGCCGCAGGGCTTCGCCTCCGAGTCGGCCGCCGCGACCGTCATCCTGACCTCCTCGCACATGGGCTTCGGCCTCTCCACCACCCAGGTCTGCTCCGGCGGCATCATGGGCGCCGGCCTCGGCGGCCCGAAGGCCGAGCTGCGCTGGAGCCTGGTGCGCCGCATGGTCTACACCTGGGCGCTGACCCTGCCGGCCGCCGCGCTGGTCTCGGGCGGTGCCGCGCTGCTGGTCCGCCAGGGCACCTGGGGCATCGTCCTGGTGGGCGCCGTGCTGGTGGCCGGCTCCGGCGCGATGTGGCTGATCTCCCGCCGCCAGCCGATCAGCGCGGACAACGTCAACGACGTCAACGACGTCACCCCGGTGGAGATCCCCGCCACCGCCGCCCCCGCGAACACCCCCACCCCCGCCTCGACCACGGTCGCGGCCTGAGCGCCGCAGGCTGAGGAGCACCCGCCATGCACATCAAGTGGAACGCCCTGGCCCAGACCGCCGGTGCCAGCTTCGGCATCACCGTCGCCGTGGTCTCCGTCTTCGCGCTCGGCATCCTGGCCCTGTCCCGCCGCGAGGCCGCGCTGAGCGCCCGCGAGGGCGAGGCCGCCCAGGAGCCGGGCGGCGGCCGGCTGGCCCTGGCCGGCGCCTACGCCTGCTTCGGCCTCTGCGCCGCGGCCGTCGTCTACGGCCTGGTCCTGATCGCCGCGCCGTAGGCGCGGTCCGACGGTTCCCGCCGTCCGCGCGCGGGACGAACCGAACGGGCCGGGGAGTGTGATCCACACTCCCCGGCCCGTTCGCGCGTCCCCGCCCGGAGTCAGCCCTGCTGGCTGGTCTTCAGCGCGGTCTCCCGGATGAACAGCACCGTGACGAAGGCCAGCGCCGCGAACGGCGCGGCCCACAGGAAGACGGTGCCGACGCCGTGCCCGAACGCGTCCGTCACCAGCGGGACGATCGGGGCGGGCAGCTTGTGCAGGTCCGGGATGCCCCCGCCGCCGGCCGCGCTCGCGGCCGGGATGTGCGCGGCGGCCAGGTTCTCCGCGAGGTAGTGGGTCACCTTGCTGTTCATCAGCGCGCCGAGCGCGGAGACGCCCATCGCGCCGCCCATGGTGCGGAAGAAGGTCACCACGGAGCTGGCCGCGCCGAGCTCGTGGCGCGGCACCGTGTTCTGCACCGCGAGCACCAGGTTCTGGCTGGTCAGGCCGAGGCCGATGCCGGTGATCGCCATGTAGACGCAGAGCAGCTTGTAGTCGGTGTCGGCGCGGGCGGTGGCGAGCAGGCCGAAACCGATCGCGAGCAGCGCCGTGCCGGCGACCAGGTAGGCCTTCCACTTGCCGTACTTGGTGATCAGCCGGCCGGCGACGGTGGAGGCGAGCGCCAGGCCGAGGATCATCGGCAGGGTCATCAGGCCGGCCATGGTCGGGGACTTGGCGCGGGCCAGCTGGAAGTACTGGCTGAGGAAGGTGGTCGCGCCGTACATCCCGACGCCGACCAGCACGCTGGCCACCGCGGCCAGGGTGACGGTGCGGTACTTGAAGAGGTCCGGCGGGATGATCGGCTCGGCGGCGCGGCGCTCGATCACCACGGCCAGGGCGCCCAGCAGCAGGCCGCCGCCGACCATCGCGGCGGTCTGCCAGGACAGCCAGTCGTAGTTCGTGCCGGCCAGCGTGATCCAGATCATCAGCAGGCTGACGGCGCCGGTGATGACCAGCGCGCCCAGGTAGTCGATCTTCGCCTTGCGCTTGACCACCGGCAGCTTGAGGGTGCGCTGCACCACCAGGATCGCGGCCAGCGCGAACGGGATGCCGACGTAGAAGCACCAGCGCCAGCCCAGCCACGAGGTGTCCACGATGACGCCGCCGATCAGCGGTCCGCCGATGGTGGCCAGCGCGAAGACCGCGCCGAAGTAGCCGCTGTAACGGCCGCGTTCGCGCGGCGGGACCATCGCGGCCAGACAGATCTGGCCCAGTGCGACCACACCGCCGGCACCGATGCCCTGGAGGGCGCGGCAGGCGATCAGCTCGGCGGTGTTCTGGGAGAGGCCGGCCAGGGCGGAGGTGGCGATGTAGATCAGCAGGGCTATCTGGAGCAGCAGCTTCTTGCTGACGAGGTCGGAGAGCTTGCCCCAGATCGGGGTGGAGGCGGTCAGGGTCAGCAGGGCCGCGGTGATCACCCAGGTGTAGGCGGACTGGCCGCCGTGCAGGTCGGTGAGGATGTGCGGCAGGGCGTTGGAGACGACGGTCGACGAGAGCACGGCCACGAAGAGGCCGAGCAGCAGGCCGGACAGCGCCTCCATCACCTGCCGGTGGGTCATCGGTTGATCGTCGACGGCGGCTCCGACGGTCGCCTCGGCTGTGACGGTCATCTGGGTCCTTCGGCGGGAGGAGTGAGCGGGGGGCGGGGGTGCGCGGGCAGGGAAAATCGTTGCCTTACGCAACCATAGGCCCGATGGTTGACTAAGGCAACTTTCTTCAAGCCCAAGTAAAGGCCTCGCCCCAGCCGCCGCCCCGGGCCCGGCCCCAACCGCCGCGGACCGGCCCCGCCCCGGGGCCCGGCCACCGGTCACTCCGCCGGCGGATCCCCGATCACGTCGTTGAAGCGGTGCAGCAGCACCGCGAAGCGGTCCACGTCCTCCGGCGACCAGCTACCCAGCAGCTCCCGCACCCGCCGCATCCGGACGTCCCGGGCCGCCAGGTAGCGCCGCCGCCCGTCCTCGGTCAGCGAGACCAGCGCGGCCCGACGGTCCAGCGGATCCGTCTCCCGGGCCACCAGACCCAGCTCCTCCAGCGCCCGGATCTGCCGGCTCACCGTGGCCTTGCCGACCGCGAAGTGCACGCCGACGTCCGTCACCCGCACCCGCCCGGCCTGCTCGATGTAGCCGAGCATGCTGTAGGCCATCCCCTCCAGCTCGGGGTGCACCCGGCGTGAGAGCTCCGCCACTCGGGCCCGGCCCCGCCGGAACATCAGCGCGACCTCGCGCTCCACCGCCAGCAGGGATTCCTCGTCACTCACCGCGCCAGTATCCCGCAGCCGCGTTGGCCGGAACGCGGCGCGCGGGGTGCGACAAGCCAACTAGTTCATGGTATGAAGTATCCGTTTTCCCCCAATACACAAGGAGATGTGGATGGCCGCCCCGGGGCAGGGTTTCGTCGCTGAACTGAAGGGCGCGGTCACACCGCGTGCGGCACTGCTCGTGATCGGCGTGCTGCTGCTGCAGCTCGGCTTCATCACCTCGTACGTCGGGGCGCTGCACCACCCGGCCCCGCACGAGCTGTCGATCGCGGTGGTCGCCCCGCCGCAGGTCACCCCCAAGCTGGTCCAGGGGCTGGAATCCGTGCCGGACGACGCCGTCAAGGCCGTCACCGCCCCGGACGCCGAGACGGCCACCCAGCAGATCAAGGACCAGAAGATCTACGCCGCGCTGGTCGTGAACCCGACCGGCACCGAGGACACCCTGCTGGTCGGCGGCGCCCGCGGCACCTCCGCCGCCAAGGCCGCCGAGTCCATCACCACCGCGCTGGACAAGTCCCAGGGCCGCACCGTCAAGGTCGAGGACGTCGTGCCGCTCGCCAAGGGCGACACCAACGGCCTCTCCGCGTTCTACCTGGTCATCGGCTGGTGCGTCGGCGGCTACCTGGTCGCCTCGATCCTCGGCATCAGCGCCGGCTCCAAGCCCGCCAACGTCCACCGCCTGCTGATCCGCCTCGGCGTGCTGGCGCTGTACTCGGTCGGCGCCGGCCTCGGCGGCACGATCATCGCCGGACCGGTGCTGGACGCGCTGCCCGGCTCGATCCTGGCCCTGACCGGCATCGGCGCCCTGGTGGTGTTCACGGTCGGCGCGTTCACCATGGCGCTGCAGTGCCTGTTCGACGTCATCGGCATCGGCGTCGCGGTGCTGATCTTCGTGGTGCTGGGCAACCCGAGCGCCGGCGGCGTCTACCCGGCACCGATGATGCCGCCGTTCTGGCGGGCCATCGGCTCGCTGATCCCGAACGGCGCCGGGACCAGTGCCACCAAGTCGATCGCCTACTTCGGCTCCACCAACCTGGGCATGCCGATCGTGGTCCTGGTGGTCTGGGCGCTGATCGGCATCGGCGTCGCCTACCTGGCCGTGCTGCGCGGCCCGCGCTCCGGCGGCCGCGAGATCGTCGCCGCCGAGGCGTCCTCCGAGGCCTGATCCCCCGCGTTCCTCACCCGGAGCCCCCTGCCGCCCGGCCGGGGGCTCCGGTGCGTCCCGGGCCGGGAGTCAGCCGCCGGCGAACCGGCCCGGGTCCGCGACGACCGCCCGCACCACGCCCACCGCGGCGCCCAGCAGCGGCCCGCGCCGGCCCAGCCGGGACACCGTCAGCCGCTCGTCCGACCAGGGCCGCACCGTCACCCGGGCGGCCAGCTCGGCCCGCATCGCCGGCAGCAGCCAGGACGCCAGCCGGGCGTAGCCGCCGCCCAGCACCACCTCGGCCGGGTCCAGCAGGTTGACCGCCCCGGCGGCCGCGATGCCCAGCGCCGAACCGGCCCCGGCCAGCACCGCGAGGGCCGCCTCGTCCCCGGCCCCGGCCCGCCCGGCGAGCAGCGTCACCCAGTCGCCCCGCGCGCCCGCCGGCCCGGCCGCCCGCAGCACGGCCGCCTCCCCCGCGTACTGCTCCAGGCAGCCGTGCGCGCCGCAGGCGCAGCGGTGGCCGTCCGGGTGGACCGGTACGTGGCCGAACTCGCCCGCGTAGCCGCGCGCCCCGCGCAGCAGCCGCCCGCCGACCACGATCGCCGCGCCGACGCCGGCCTCGGCCGAGACGTACAGGAAGTCCTCCGGGCCGCCGCCCAGCCACCGTTCGGCCAGCCCGCCCAGGTTGGCCTCGTTGTCCGCCTCGACCGGCAGCTCGGCCAGTTCGGCCGCGCCGGCCGCGCGCAGCGCGGGGCGCAGTTCGGCCGCCAGCGGGACGTCCCGCCAGCCCAGGTTGGCGGCCCGCTGGAGCACCCCGCCGGAGGTGCCGACCAGCCCGGGGACGGCCAGGGTCAGCCCGGCCGGGCGCAGGCCCGACTCGGCGACGGCCGCGTGCAGCAGTTCGGCGAGGTCGGCCATGACCGCGGCGGGCCGGCGGCCCCGGTTGCGGACCTCGCGGCGGCGCCAGGTCCGGACCTCGCCGCTCAGGTCGACCACGCAGGCGCCGAGGTGCTCCACGCCGATCTCGGCGCCGAGGCCGCCGGGCCCGAGCGGGTTGAGCCCGAGCGCGGTGCCGGGGCGGCCGACCTTGCCGCTGGGCGCGGCCGGGCCCTCCTCGACGACCAGGCCGCCGGCGATCAGCTGCTCGGCGAGCGAGGAGACGGCGGCCCTGGTCAGGCCGGTCTCGGCGGCCACCTCGGCCCGGGATCGCGGGGCGCGCGCGATCACCCCGAGCACCAGGGCCAGGTTGGCCCGGCGCATCCCCTGCTGGCTGGCGGGCCCGCTCCGAACCGCGTCCGGTTCCCCGCGCATAACCCTCACCTCACGGCCTTATGGCGCATCCCGTGGCATCTCGGGTGCAGCGTAACCGGGTTCGTACCTAGGGTGCGCCCGTTCGGCGGGCCGGGTGAAGACCCACCGCTGCATCGCCCAGAAGCGGAACAGCATCGCGGCGAAGGTGCCGACGACCATCCCGCTGAGGAAGTCCGCGGTCTCCTGGGCGAACGGGCCGACGTACGGCTCGCGCAGGTCCAGGGCGTAGCGGGAGAGTGCCAGCGGCAGGTCGTTGACGGCGATCGCCATGGCGCTGACCAGGAAGAACAGCAGTGCCTCGCGCGGGTGCCCGGCCGTCCGGAAGGCCCAGCGACGGTTGAGCACGTAGGAGACGACGGTCGAGATCACGGTCGCGATCGTCAGCGCGACCACCGGCTTGCGCTCCAGCACGGTGAACTTCAGCTCGAAGTCGATCACCAGGGTGAGGGTGAAGCAGGCGCCGCCGACCAGCAGGAACTTCACCAGCCTGCGGTGCCGCACCAGGAACGGACGCAGCCGGGCCGGCACCCGGGCCAGGGCGCGCTGCGTGGGGGACGGCATCTCCGCAGTGTGGCACGCGCAGACGCCGTCCTCCCGTCGATCCTCCCGTCGATCCTCCCGTCGGTCCGCCCGTCGACCCGGCGCGGCCGGGTCAGGCCGCCGCGGCCAGGACCTTGGCCGGTTCCAGGGCCAGCTCCAGCACCTCCCGCACGTCCGCCACCGGGTGGACGGTGAGCCGCTCCAGCACCTCGGCCGGGACGTCGTCCAGGTCGGCCTCGTTGCGCTTGGGGATGATCACCGTGGTGACGCCGGCCCGGTCGGCGGCGAGCAGCTTCTGCTTCACCCCGCCGATCGGCAGCACCCGCCCGGTCAGCGACACCTCGCCGGTCATCGCCAGGTCGGTGCGCACCTTGCGGCCGGACAGCAGCGAGGCGAGCGCCGTGGTCATGGTGATGCCGGCGCTCGGCCCGTCCTTGGGGACGGCCCCGGCGGGGACGTGCAGGTGCACGCCGCGGTCGCGCAGCGAGGTGACCGGCAGCTCCAGTTCGGCGCCGCGCGAGCGCAGGTAGGAGAGCGCGATGTGCGCGGACTCCTTCATCACGTCGCCCAGTTGCCCGGTGAGGGTGAGTCCGGTGCCGCCGGTCTCGGCGTCGGCGAGCGAGGCCTCGATGTAGAGGACGTCGCCGCCGGCGCCGGTCACGGCGAGGCCGGTGGCCACGCCGGGGACGGCGGTGCGCCGCTCGGCCGGCGCCTGGGCGGCCTCCGGCACGTGGTGGGGCCGGCCGATCAGGGCGCGCAGCTCGTCCGGGCCGATCGCGGCGGGCAGTTCGCGCTCGCCGAGTTCGGCCTGGGCGGCGATCCTGCGCAGCACCCGGGCGATCGAGCGCTCCAGGTTCCGCACGCCGGCCTCCCGGGTGTACTCCCCGGCCAGTCGGCGCAGCGCCGCCTCGTCGACGCTGACCTGGTCGCCGCCCAGTCCGGCCTTCTCGCGCTGGCGCGGGAGCAGGTGGTCGCGGGCGATGACGACCTTCTCGTCCTCGGTGTAGCCGTCGAGGCGGACGAGCTCCATCCGGTCGAGCAGCGGCTCGGGGATGGCCTCCAGCACGTTGGCGGTGGCGAGGAAGACGACGTCCGAGAGGTCGAGCTCGACCTCCAGGTAGTGGTCCCGGAAGGTGTGGTTCTGCGCCGGGTCCAGCACCTCCAGCAGGGCGGCGGCCGGGTCGCCCCGGTAGTCGGAGCCGACCTTGTCGATCTCGTCGAGCAGGACGACCGGGTTCATCGAGCCGGCCTCCTTGATCGCCCGCACGAGCCGGCCGGGCTGCGCGCCGACGTAGGTGCGCCGGTGGCCGCGGATCTCGGCCTCGTCCCGGACGCCGCCGAGCGCGACCCGGACGAAGGTGCGGCCCATGGCGCGGGCCACCGACTCGCCGAGCGAGGTCTTGCCGACGCCGGGCGGGCCGACCAGCGCCAGCACCGCCCCTCCGCGCCGGCCGCCGACCAGCCCGAGCCCCTGGTCGGCCCGGCGCTTGCGCACCGCGAGGTACTCGACGATGCGGTCCTTCACGTCGGCCAGGCCGGCGTGGTCGGCGTCCAGCACGGCGCGGGCGCCGGCGATGTCGTACGCGTCCTCGGTGCGCTCGTTCCAGGGCAGCTCCAGGACGGTGTCCAGCCAGGTGCGGATCCAGGGGCCCTCGGGAGACTGCTCGGAGGCCCGCTCCAGCTTGTCGACCTCCTTGAGGGCCGCGTCGCGGACCTTCTCGGGCAGGTCGGCGGCCTCGACCCGGGCGCGGTAGTCGCCCTCCTCGTCGGCCGGGTCGCCGTTGAGCTCGGCCAGTTCCTTGCGGACGGCCTCCAGCTGGCGGCGGAGCAGGAACTCCTTCTGCTGCTTGGCCACGCCCTCCTCGACGTCCTTGCGGATGGTGTCGTTGACCTCCTCCTCGGCGAGGTGGTCGCGCAGCAGGGTCAGCGCGTACTCCAGGCGGGCGACCTGGTCGGCCTCCAGCAGCACCTTGAGCTTCTGCTCGGCGGTGGCGAAGGGCGCGTAGCCGATGTTGTCGGCGAGCTCGCCGACGCCCTCGATCTGGGCCACCCGGTCGACGATCTGCCAGGCGCCGCGCCTGCGCAGCCACTGGGTGGACAGCGCCTTGTACTCCTTGACCAGCTCGGCGGCCCGGCCGGCCACCGGGGTGTCCACCGAGGACTCCCGGAAGGGCGTGGTCTCCACCCAGAGGGCGGCGCCGGGGCCGGTGGTGCCGGCCCCGATGCGGACCCGGCGCACGGCGCGCACCAGCGCGGCCGGCTCCCCGTCGGCCAGTCGGCCGACCTGTTCGACGGTGGCCAGGGTGCCGACCGCCGCGTACGAGCCGTCCACCCGCGGGACCAGCAGGACCTGCGGCTTGCCGGTGCCGGTGGCCGCCGCGCGGGCGGCCTCGACCGCGGCGCGCACCTCGGTGTCCTTGAGGTCCAGCGGGACGACCATGCCCGGCAGGACGACCTCGTCGTCGAGCGGCAGCACGGGCAGGGTGAGCGGTGTGGACGTCGATGCCATGATCTCTCCCCAGTCAGTGAAGTTGAGTCGACCTGACTAAGGCCTGGCGCGCGCCGGATGTTCCCGGGGCGGCGTTCGCCGTGAGCGAACAGGAGCGGGTGTGGAGCGAGCAGGGGGAGGGCGAGGGAAGTGCCGTCAAAAGCGCCCGGGGGCGACACCCGGAAGGGTCAGCGCACGTCCAGGACCGGAGCGCCGCCCGGCGCGGGCGAGGAGCCCGCGGCCGGCGCCTCGACCCGGCGCGTCCGCGGCTTCGGCCGCGGCCGGCGGGCCTGGGCCCGGCGCAGCCAGCGCCACAGCGCCACCCCGGTGAGCACCGCGGCCGGGTGCCCCACGGCGGTGACCAGGTCCCGCTCGGTGAGGATCTGCTCGGCGATCAGCAGCCCGGCGCCGCCGAGCGCGACCAGCCGCCCGCGCCACGGCAGCAGCCCGGCCACCGCGCCCAGACAGGTGAGCACGCCGTAGCTGACGCCGATGTCCAGGTAGTCCAGTGCCCCGGCCTCCATCCGCCCGGTCTCCACCGCGGTGATCACCACGCCCTGGGACAGCAGCGTGGCCGTGACGTGCCCGATCGCGAAGACCGCCGCCGCCCGGGCGGGGCCGATCCGGCGCTCCAGCGGCGCGAGGGTGACGGCGAATCCCCACAGGTACGGCATCCACACCTCGCCGGCCACCCAGAAGCCGCTGAGCACCAGCGCGCGCAGGGGGTGCTGCAGGAGGTTGTGGCCGTCGGAACTGGAGGCCTCCTGCAGCCGCTGCACGAGTTCCGGATCGGCGAGTTTGGCAAAGGTCGTGGTGGCGCCCACCACGGCGAGATAGCCGAGGGTGAAGGGGTTTCGCCGGGGTGTCGGCACCCGCGCCAGCAGCCACTCGACGACGCCGGTGCGCAGACCGTGCCGGAGCATCCCGTACGGCGGGCCGGCGGGCGGCGCCCCGACCCGTCCGGCACCTCGCCGCAGTCCAGCCATGCCGCCCTCCGCTCCACGCCGGCAGCCACCGGCCCCTCACCCAGGTGCCCAACGTACCGGCGCGCGCCGCGGATCCCGCCCTGCGGGGGCGTTGTCGTGGCCACGTTACGTCGAGGTTCTGAGAGGCATCTGAGAAAAGCCGGTGAAGACCGTCAGGAAACCGGTCGACCGGATTCCTGATATTGGTCCAGACCTTCTTTCGGCGAGCGCGCCGACAGGGGCTCTGACCGGCGACTTGGCGTCAACTCGACTGCATACGTACCGTTACGCAGAGAAAAATCGCCGGGTAAGGTATCGGCCCGTGCCCACTCGTGCAGTGGGCTCCGAGGGCGGCCCGACAGCCGGCCCACGGGCCGGAAACGTCCGGTCCACCTGCCGGGAGGCATCCGCTGTCCGTACGCTGCGAAGTGCGCGGGAGAAGTGGGCGGGCGACAATCCGCCCGCCGACCCGCACGCACGACGGGACGGCGGACCCGGCACAGTCCACGACGGAACAAGACTACGAGCGGAGTCCCGCCATCCCCACAGGTGGCCGGCCCGCAGCCCTGGGGGCGGTGGCGTGACCGTGACAGAACTTCAGCAGGACAACAACCACAGCGGCGGCACGGTGAGCAGCCAACGCAGAGTGCTGGTGGTGGAGGACGAGCCGACGATCGCGGAGTCGATCGCGGCCCGGCTGGGCGCGGAGGGCTTCAAGGTCGCCGTGGCCCACGACGGGCCGGGCGCGGTCGACGGCTTCCACACCTGGCAGCCGGACCTGGTGGTCCTCGACATCATGCTGCCCGGCTTCGACGGCCTTGAGGTGTGCCGCCGGATCCAGGCGCAGCGCCCGGTGCCGGTGCTGATGCTGACCGCGCGCGACGACGAGACGGACCTGCTGGTCGGCCTCGGCGTGGGCGCCGACGACTACATGACCAAACCGTTCTCGATGCGCGAACTGGCCGCCCGGGTCAACGTGCTGCTGCGCCGCGTCGAGCGCGCCCAGCAGGCGGCCCGCACGCCCGCGCTCGGCTCGCTGCGCTTCGGCGAGCTGGAGATCGACCACGTGCAGCGCCGGGTCCGGCTCGCCTCGGGCGACGTCCACCTGACGCCCACCGAGTTCGACCTGCTCGCCTGCCTGGCCGCGCAGCCGCGCGCCGTGCTGACCCGCGAGCAGCTGCTGGCCGAGGTCTGGGACTGGACGGACGCGTCCGGCACCCGCACCGTGGACAGCCACGTCAAGGCGCTGCGCCGCAAGATCGGCGCGAGCTGGATCCGTACCGTCCACGGCGTCGGGTACGCGCTGGAGGCCCCGCTCTCCTAGCGGCGAGCCTCGGGCGACGGGCCTCCGGGGGGCCCGTGTCCCGAACTGCCGCGCACCACGCGGGGGACGTACGCGGGGATCACAGGGGACCAATGACCTTTCCACAGCAACGCAACGGGGACACCGGCGGCACGCGGTCGCAGACGCTGGCCGCCCGCGCCGCCCGCCGGGTCTGGGCCGACATCCGGCCGCTCGACCCGGTCCGCTCGATCAAGGGCAAGCTCGCCCTGCTGGTGATCGTCTCCGTCTTCCTGGCCACCGGCATGGTGGTCGTGGCGATCCGGTCCGAGACCCAGATCCGGATCATCATGGTCTTCTCCATGATCGCCTCGCTGCTCTTCATGCAGTTCCTCGCGCACGGGCTGACCGCCCCCCTGCGCGAGATGACGGCCGCCGCCCGCGCGATGGCCTCCGGCGACTACAGCCGCCGGGTCGAGGTGAACTCGCGCGACGAGATCGGCGAACTGGCGACCACCTTCAACCAGATGGCCGCCGATCTGGGGGCCGCCGACCGGCACCGCCGCGAGCTGGTCGCCAACGTCTCGCACGAGCTGCGCACGCCCATCGCCGCGCTGCGCGCCGTGCTGGAGAACGTGGTGGACGGCGTCGTCCAGCCCAATCCGGCGACCCTGGGGGCCGCCCTGGAGCAGACCGAGCGGCTCGGCCGCCTGGTCACCCACCTGCTGGACCTCTCCAAGATCGACGACGGCGTTGTCGACCTGGACGCCCGCCCCTTCGAGGTGCGCGAGTTCCTGGACGGCGTGCTGCGCGGGGTCACCGTGGACGGCGCGACGGCCGGCGGGGCGTTCTCCCGGCGCGGCGACGTCCGGCTGGCGCTGGAGGTCAGCCCGACCGGCCTGACCGGCGTGGCGGACCCGGAACGGCTCCACCAGGTGGTCGCCAACCTGGTCGACAACGCCTGCAAGCACTCCCCGCCCGGCGGGACCGTGACGGTGCGCGCGCGGCCCGACGGCGGGCCCGGCGGCCTGCTGCTGGAGGTCGAGGACGAGGGCCCGGGCATCCCGCCGGCCGACCGCGGCCGGGTGTTCGAGCGGTTCAGCCGCAGCGGCACCGCGACCGCCCAGGGGCCCGGCTCGGACGGCGGCACCGGCCTCGGCCTGGCCATCGCCCGCTGGGCGGTGGACCTGCACGGCGGTCGGATCGCGGTCGCCGAGTCGCCGCGCGGCTGCCGGATCGAGGTCCGGCTGCCGGGGCAGCGCTGAGGGTCGGATGTGTCACAGAAGCGACACAGACGTACACGAAGATCATTGGATGATCCGCATGGGGCTTTGTCCGGTTTTGCCCGGATATGCCCTATGGGTGGAGGCGATCGCTTCCCCTCAGATACGGCTTTCTAACGCACATTTTCAGCCAAACTGCAGGTCAGGACTGTGATCTGGGCGACGCCTGGGTCCCGGGGACTGCGCGATCACTGGTCAGGGGCGTAGCCTTAATCCCCGCTGTCCAAACATCCCAAAAGGAAGCGGAAGAGGGCGGTTGCCGCCGTGTCGCCACAGTCCCCTGAAACCCCCAATAGCTCGGCTAGCTCCACTGGCTTCGGTCCCAATGAGTGGCTCGTCGATGAGATCTACCAGCAGTACCTCCAGGACCCGAACTCGGTCGACCGAGCCTGGTGGGACTTTTTCGCCGACTACAAGCCCGGTACCGAGGTGACCCCAGTGACCCAGGCCGCGACCCAGGCCGGCCCCACGCCGACCCCTGCCGCTGCCCCCGCGCCCGCTGCTGCTGCTCCGGCCGCGACCGCCCCCGCCGCACCGGCCGCCCCGGCCGCTCCGGCGCCGGCCCCCGCGCCGCTCGCCGCAGCTCCCGTCGCGCCCCCGGCCCCGGCCCCCAAGGCCGCCGCCCCGACCGCTCCGGCCGCCGCCGCGGCGGACGCGCCCGCCGGCCCCGAGCTGATCCAGCTGCGCGGCCCGGCCAAGGCCGTCGCCACCAACATGGACGCCTCGCTGGAGGTGCCGACCGCGACCTCGGTCCGCGCGGTACCCGCGAAGCTGTTGATCGACAACCGCATCGTCATCAACAACCACCTGCAGCGCGCCCGCGGCGGCAAGGTCTCCTTCACCCACCTGATCGGCTACGCCCTGGTCCAGGCCATCAAGGCCGCCCCGGGCATGAACTACAGCTACAAGGTGGAGAACGGCAAGGCCTTCCTGGTCAAGCCCGAGCACGTCAACCTCGGCCTGGCCATCGACCTGGTCAAGCCGAACGGCGACCGCCAGCTCGTCGTCGCGGCCATCAAGAAGGCCGAGACCCTCGACTTCTTCGGCTTCTGGCAGGCCTACGAGGACATCGTCCGCCGGGCCCGCGCCAACAAGCTGACCATGGACGACTTCACCGGCGTCACGGTCTCGCTGACCAACCCCGGCGGCATCGGCACCGTGCACTCCGTGCCGCGCCTGATGCAGAACCAGGGCACCATCGTCGGCGTCGGCGCCATGGAGTACCCGGCCGAGTTCCAGGGCTCCGCCCCGGAGACCCTGTCCCGCCTGGGCGTCTCCAAGATCATGACGCTGACCTCGACCTACGACCACCGCGTCATCCAGGGCGCGGCGTCCGGCGAGTTCCTGCGCGAGATCCACCGCCTCCTCCTCGGTGAGAAGGGCTTCTACGACGAGATCTTCGAGTCGCTGCGGATCCCGTACGAGCCGGTCCGCTGGGCCACCGACGTCGCCACCACCCACGACGACGAGGTCAACAAGACCGCCCGCGTCATGGAGCTGATCCACGCGTACCGCGTGCGCGGCCACCTGATGGCCGACACGGACCCGCTGGAGTACAAGCAGCGCAAGCACCCCGACCTGGACGTCACCACCCACGGCCTCACCCTGTGGGACCTGGAGCGCGAGTTCGCGGTCGGCGGTTTCGGCGGCCAGAAGATGATGAAGCTCCGCGACATCCTCGGCCTGCTGCGCAACACGTACTGCCGCACCGTCGGCGTCGAGTACATGCACATCCAGGACCCGAAGCAGCGCAAGTGGCTGCAGGAGCGCCTGGAGAAGCCCTACTCCAAGCCCGAGCGCGAGGAGCAGCTGCGCATCCTGCGCCGGCTGAACTCGGCCGAGGCCTTCGAGACCTTCCTGCAGACCAAGTACGTCGGGCAGAAGCGCTTCTCGCTGGAGGGCGGCGAGTCGCTCATCCCGCTGCTGGACGCCACCATCGACGCCGCCGCCGAGCACCGCCTCGACGAGGCCGTCATCGGCATGGCCCACCGCGGCCGCCTGAACGTGCTGGCCAACATCGTCGGCAAGCCGTACGGCAAGATCTTCGGCGAGTTCGAGGGCAACCTCGACCCGAAGTCGATGCACGGCTCCGGCGACGTGAAGTACCACCTCGGTTCCGAGGGCACCTTCACCGGCCTGGACGGCGAGACCATCAAGGTCTCGCTCGCCGCGAACCCCTCCCACCTGGAGACGGTCGACCCGGTCGTCGAGGGCATCGCCCGCGCCAAGCAGGACATCCTGGACCAGGGCGGCACCACCTTCCCGGTGCTGCCGATCCAGATCCACGGCGACGCGGCCTTCGCCGGCCAGGGCGTCGTCGCGGAGACCCTGAACATGTCGCAGCTGCGCGGCTACCGCACCGGCGGCACGATCCACCTGGTGGTCAACAACCAGGTCGGCTTCACCGCCGCCCCGGCGTCCTCGCGCTCCTCGATGTACTGCACCGACGTGGCCCGGATGATCGAGGCCCCGATCTTCCACGTCAACGGCGACGACCCGGAGGCCGTGGTCCGCGTCGCGCGGCTCGCCTTCGAGTTCCGCCAGACGTTCCACAAGGACGTCGTGATCGACCTCATCTGCTACCGCCGCCGCGGTCACAACGAGGCCGACAACCCGTCGTTCACCCAGCCGCTGATGTACGACCTGATCGACAAGAAGCGCTCGGTGCGCAAGTTGTACACCGAGGGCCTGATCGGTCGCGGCGACATCACCATGGAAGAGGCGGAGCAGGCGCTCCAGGACTTCCAGGGCCAGCTGGAGAAGGTCTTCGCCGAGGTCCGCGACGCCGCCCAGACCCCGGCCCCGGCCACCGCCGGCAAGCCGGTCGCCGACTTCCCGGTCAACATCCAGACCGGCATCTCCCAGGAGATGGTCAAGCGGATCGCCGCCTCGCAGGTCAACCTGCCGGACTGGCTGACCGTCCACCCGCGCCTGCTGCCGCAGCTCCAGCGCCGCGCCGCCTCCGTCGAGGACAACACCATCGACTGGGCGACGGGCGAGACCCTCGCCATCGGCTCGCTGCTCATGGAGGGCCACCCGGTCCGCCTGGCCGGCCAGGACAGCCGCCGCGGCACCTTCGGCCAGCGGCACGCCGTCCTGATCGACCGCAACACCGGCGAGGACTACACCCCGCTGCAGTACCTCACCGAGGACCAGGCCCGCTACACCGTCTACGACAGCCTGCTGTCGGAGTACGCGGCGATGGGCTTCGAGTACGGCTACTCGCTGACCCGCCCGAACTCGCTGGTCATGTGGGAGGCGCAGTTCGGCGACTTCGTCAACGGCGCGCAGACCGTGGTGGACGAGTACATCGCCTCCGCCGAGCAGAAGTGGGGCCAGCACTCGGGCGTCACCCTGCTGCTGCCGCACGGCTACGAGGGCCAGGGCCCGGACCACTCGTCCGCCCGCCCGGAGCGCTTCCTGCAGCTGTGCGCGCAGAACAACATGACGGTCGCCATGCCGACCCTGCCGTCGAACTACTTCCACCTGCTGCGCTGGCAGGCGCACAACCCGCACCACAAGCCGCTGGTCGTCTTCACCCCGAAGTCGATGCTGCGTCTCAAGGCCGCGGCGAGTGCGACCGAGGAGTTCCTGTCCGGCTCCTTCCGCCCGGTCATCGGTGACAACACCGTCGACCCGGCGCAGGTGCGCAAGGTCGTCATCACCGCCGGCAAGTTCTACTACGACCTGGCGGCGGCCCGCACCGAGCGCGGCGTCACCGACACCGCGATCGTCCGGGTCGAGCGGCTCTACCCGCTGCCGGTGGCCGAGCTCCAGGAGGAGCTCGCCCGCTACGGCGACGACGTCCAGTTCGTCTGGGCGCAGGAGGAGCCGGACAACCAGGGCGCCTGGCCGTTCATCGCGATGAACCTGGTCGACCACCTCCAGGTCGTCGTCGGCCGCAGCGCCAACGGCTCGCGGCTGCGCCGCGTCGCCCGCACGACGGCCTCGTCCCCGGCGGTCGGCTCGGCCAAGCGGCACGCCGCCGAGCAGCAGGCGCTGATCGAAGAGGTCTACTCGCTCTGAGGCCCTGACGCCCCGAGGCGCTGGAGCACCGACGCCCGCGGCCCCCGTCCTCCCCTGGGAGACGGGGGCCGCGGGCGTCCCCGACTATCCTGACCAGGTCAATCCCCATCGGACCGGAGTGAACCCGTGTACTTCACCGACCGCGGCATCGAGGAGCTGCAGAACCGGCGCGGCGACGAGGAGGTCACCTTCGAGTGGCTGGCCGAGCGACTGCGCGAGTTCGTCGACCTCAACCCGGACTTCGAGATCCCCGTCGAGCGGCTGGCCACCTGGCTGGCCCGGCTCGACGACGAGGACGACGAGTGACCGGTGCGGTGCCGTCGCACTGAACCGCTGATGAGGGGCCCGGGAGGCGATCGCCTGCCGGGCCCCTCACGTATCCGCGCCCGCCCGTAGGGGGCGCCTCGGGGGCGGCTCCGGGACGGCTCAGGGATGGGATCCGGGACGGCGCGCTTGACTTGCGCGTCACGCGATATATCGTCTTTGGAAGAGAACGCGATACATCGCGATCGGCAACGGGAGGCGGCAGAGATGAGCCAGTGGACGGTCGAGGGACCCGAGAGGATCACCATCGACGAGGCGGTCCGGGCGCTGCACGTGCGGATCATCGAGGGCACGGTGAACGTGGTGGCGGCCGAGGGCCCGGCCCGCCTGGAGGTCACCGAGCTCCAGGGCGAGCCGCTGCACGTGACCCTGGTGGACGGCGTCCTGACGGTCACCTACAAGGACATCAACAGCTGGGGCGAGTTCGGCGACCGGCTCAAGTCGGTCGACGCGGTCAAGGGCTTCTTCAGCTCCTTCAAGCGCAAGCGCGTCGCCGGCGTCACCCTGACCGTTCCGGCCGACGCCGAGGTCAAGGTCGGCACCGTCTCGGCCGACGCCACCGTCTCCGGGATCACCGGCCACGTCTCGGTGCAGAGCGCCAGCGGCGACGCCACCCTGGTCGGCCTGACCGGCCGCACCGAGGCCAACACCGTCACCGGCGACGTCGACGCCCAGTCGGTGGCCGGCCAGCTCAAGGTCAACACCGTCTCCGGCCAGCTCACCGTCGTCGCCGGCACCGCCGACCGGGTCCAGGCCAACGCCGTCACCGGCGCCGTCACCCTGGACCTCGACGTCGCCAACCCGGCCGACGTCAAGGTCACCACCGTCAGCGGCCCGGTCGTCATCCGGATCCCCTCGCTGGCCGACGCCAAGGTCGAGGCCGGCTCCACCAGCGGCGACATCTCCAGCACCTTCGACGGCCTCAAGCTCAGCGGCAGCTGGGGCGCCAAGCGCCTGTCCGGCCAGCTCGGCGACGGCCGGGGCAGCCTCGCCGTGACCACCGTCTCCGGCGGCGTCACCGTGCTGCGCCGCCCCGACCCCGAGGACGAGGCGCCGGTGGTCGTCAAGGAGCTCCCGGCCGGACTCGGCAAGCCCGACCTCACCAAGGAGGCGTGAGATGACGCCCGTGTTCGGCCACGGCCGGCTCCGGCTCTACCTGCTGAAGCTGCTCGACGAGGCCCCGCGGCACGGCTACGAGGTGATCCGCCTGCTGGAGGAGCGCTTCCAGGGCCTGTACGCGCCCTCCGCCGGGACGGTCTACCCCCGGCTCGCCAAGCTGGAGCAGGAGGGCCTGGTCACCCACAGCACCGAGGGCGGCCGCAAGGTCTACCGGCTGACCGACGCCGGGCGCGCCGAACTGGAAGCCCGACAGGGCGAGTTGGACGACCTGGAAGTGGAGATCCACGACTCCGTGGCGCAGTTGGCCGGGGCGATCCGCGAGGACGTCCGGGACAGCGCCAAGGACCTGCGCGAGGAGCTGTGGCAGGCCGCCCGGCAGGCCCCCCGGCCGGACCGCGCCGAGGGCGGGGACCCGTGGTCCGGACCGTGGGGCGACAACGAGTCCTGGCAGCGCGCCAAGGAGGAGTTCGCCCAGTTCAAGCGGCAGGCCAAGGACCAGGCCAAGCGCGCCCGGGAGCAGGAGAAGGCCGCCAAGGCCAAGGCGAAGGCCGCCGAGGAGGAGGCCCGCAGGCTGCGCGAGCAGGCCAAGGCCTCGCGGACGGCCGCTCAGCAGGAGGCGCTGCGGATCAAGCGCCGGGTCGAGCAGCAGGTGCGCGAGCACGCCGCGAAGGGCGACTGGCCGACCGGCCTGGCCGAGGGCCTGGCCGAGCTGACCAAGGGCCTGTCCGGGCTGGCCGACGCGGCCCGCTGGGGCCAGTCGGCCGACGGGCCGGCCGAGGAGGTCACCGTCACCCGGATCGACCTGGACAAGGACGAGCCGACCACGCCGACCGCCCCGGCCGACCTGCCGCCGTGGGCGCGGACCGACCCGGCCGGCGACCCGGCCCGCGAACTGGAGCGGCTGCTCGACCGCTTCCGCGACCAGGTCCGCGACGCGGCCCGGGACGGCGGCGTGAGCAGCGACAAGCTGGCCGAGGCCCGCTCGGTGCTGGGCTCGGCCGGCGAGCGGCTGAAGCGCCTGCTCGGCTGACCGGCAGGCCGCCGGACCACCACCGGCCCCGGGCGCGCCCCCCCCGGGGGGGGGGCCGGGGCGCGGGGGGGGGGCCCCCCGCCCCCCCCCGCCGCGCCCCCCCCGCGCGGCGCGCCGCCCCGGCCCCCCCCCCCCCCCCGCCCGGCCCCGCCCCCCGGCGGGGCCGGGGCCGGTCCGCGTCAGGGCCGCACCGGCGTCAGAGCCGGACGGCGCCAGGGCCGGACGGCGCCAGGGCCGCAAGACGTCACGGCGTCACGGCGTCACGGCGTCACGGCGTCACGGCGTCACGGCGTCAGCACGATCTTGCCGAAGACGTCGCCCTTGGCGAGCCGCGCGAAGCCGTCCCGGGCCTCTGCCAGCGGCAGCACCGAGTCGATCACCGGCCGGACGCCGCTGGTCGCGCACAGCGAGAGCAGCCCGGCCAGTTCCTCCTTGGTGCCCATCGTCGAGCCGACCACCTTGAGCTCCAGGAAGAAGATCCGGTTCAGCTCGGTGGCGCTCGGGTTGGGGCCGGAGGTGGCACCGGAGATGACGACGGTGCCACCCGGGCGCAGCGCCTTCACCGAGTGCGCCCAGGTCGCGGCGCCGACCGTCTCCATCACCGCGTCCACCCGGGCGGGCAGCCGGGCGCCGCTCTCGAAGGCGGCGTCGGCGCCGAGTTCGACCGCCCGGCGGCGCTTGGCCTCGTCCCGGCCGGTGACCCAGATCCGCAGCCCGGCGGCCTTGCCGAGGACGATCAGCGCGGTCGCCACGCCGCCGCCCGCGCCCTGCACCAGGACGGTGTCACCGGGCTTGACCCCGGCGTTGGTGAACAGCATCCGGTAGGCCGTCAGCCAGGCCGTGGGCAGGCAGGCGGCCTCTTCGAAGCTGAGTTCGGCGGGCTTGGGCAGCAGGTTCCAGGTGGGCACGGCCACCTGCTGGGCGAAGGTGCCCTGGTAGCGCTCGGTCAGGATGGACCGGGGTTCGTCCGGGCCCACCCCGTGGCCGCTCTGGCCGATCACCGAGTGGAGGACGACCTCGTTGCCGTGCTCGTCGACACCGGCGGCGTCGCAGCCGAGGATCATCGGCAGCCGTCCGGCGGGCAGGCCGACCCCGCGCAGCGACCACAGGTCGTGGTGGTTGAGGCTGGCGGCCCTGACCGTGACCACGCTCCATCCGGGGCGGGCCTGCGGCTCGGGGAGTTCACCCAACTCCAGTCCGCTGAGCGGGTCATCGGCGTCGATACGTGCGGCGTAGGCAGCAAACATGCTGCGGACGATAGCCGCGCCGGCCGGGGCCGGGAACCACGCGCGGGTGTGACGCGTGTCCCGGCCCCGGCCGTGTCGGCGGCGGCGCTCCCGCCGGGTCCTGCCCGGCAGCGGCGACCGGATCGTCAGATCCGGGCCACGCCCTCGGCCCGGGCGGCCTCGGCGACGGCCTTGGTGACCGCCGGGGCGACCCGCTCGTCGAACGGCGAGGGGATGACCTTCTGCGGCGTCAGCTCGTCGGCGACGACACCGGCCAGTGCCTTGGCGGCGGCCAGCTTCATGCCCTCGGTGATCCGGCTGGCCCGCACCTGGAGGGCGCCGGCGAAGATGCCGGGGAAGGCCAGCACGTTGTTGATCTGGTTCGGGAAGTCGCTGCGCCCGGTGGCGACGACCGCCGCGTACTTGTGCGCGACCTCGGGGTGGATCTCCGGGGTGGGGTTGGCCATCGCGAAGATGAACGCGCCCGCGGCCATGGTCGCGACGACCTCCTCCGGCACGGTGCCGCCGGAGACGCCGATGAACACGTCGGCGCCGGCCAGCGCGTCGGCCAGGGTGCCCCTGAGCCCGGTGCGGTTGGTCAGTTCGGCGATCTCGGCCTTGACGTCGGTGAGGTCGCCGCGGCCGTCGTACACCACGCCCTTGCGGTCGCAGACCGCGACGTCGCCGATGCCCGCCGCCACCAGCATCTTGGCGATGGCGATGCCGGCCGCGCCGGCGCCGGAGATGACGGCCCGCAGCGAGCCGATCTCACGGCCGGTCACCTTGGCCGCGTTCCACAGGGCGGCGGTGGTGACGATCGCGGTGCCGTGCTGGTCGTCGTGGAAGACCGGGATGTCCACGGCCTCCTGGAGCCGGCGCTCGATCTCGAAGCAGCGGGGGGCGGAGATGTCCTCCAGGTTGACGCCGCCGAAGGAGGGCGCCAGCCGCACCACGGTCTCGACGATCTCGTCGACCTCGGTGCAGGCGAGCGCGATCGGCACCGCGTCCACGCCGCCGAACTGCTTGAACAGGATGGCCTTGCCCTCCATCACGGGCAGGGAGGCCTCCGGGCCGATGTCGCCGAGGCCCAGCACGGCGGTGCCGTCGGTGACCACGGCGACGGTGTTGGACTTCCAGGTGTAGTCGTTGACCAGCTCCGGCTGCTCGGCGATGGCCGTGCAGACGCGGGCGACACCGGGCGTGTAGGCGAGGGACAGGTCGTCCGCGTCGCGCACCGGGACGGTCGCCCGGATCTCCATCTTGCCGCCGCGGTGGAGCGCGAAAACGGCGTCGACCGGATCGACGGTGTCCTGGGTGCTGCTGATGATCTCCGCTGCCACGATGACCTCTTCGTCATTGATCTGGCGAGGGTGCGCGACCGACGGACAGGACGACCCGTCCGGAAACCGGAAACCGGGTACGCCGAAGCGGACCCGGGGGCTGGGTCGGGGCGCTGCCGTCGGGCGGCGCCCTCGGATGAGGGTTTTATGGGTCTTGTTGGTCCGCGTAGTGCTTCCGGGCCGAGCGTAGGACGGACCAAGGCATCGCACCTATGCCTTTTCGTCCTCGTCACGTGCAGTTCATCGCCGAGCTGTCGCGTCACTGGGGCCCGGCGTCGGAAGCGCCGGGCTCCGGCGGCGGCAACGGTGATGGCGGCACGCGCACCCGCAGGAGTGAACGCAGACGCGCTGGGGAGTCGGCGTCCCGGATACGGAGCCACGTGATGACTTCCGTTCCCGGACACCCCGAGCCTGTCGGGACTCGTCGGTCTGGTTCGAGCGTTCGGGGGTCACCCGGTACCGAATTCTGACACACCCGCCGCCGGGCCCGGCAGGGCGGGATGGCCGGATCGCGTGTCCGCCATTTCGCGTACACCCGCGCGTCACCGTGGCGGCCGCACACCCCTGCGCCGTGGTCGACGGCGGCATCCGAGCCGGGGCGGCGGGCCTCCGGGCACCGGGCGGGGGGATCTGCATACTTATGCACGGAGTGACAGGAACACGGAATAAGTCCGAATAGCGGACAGCCCGGGCCCTCGTTATCCGATTTTGATCTGGATGAGGGCCATCCGACCGTCCACAGATGGCAGGATTCCCCCCATCTCGGATCGAGCCGGCCACTGGTCGAGGCGGTTCGCTCGACGTCCACCTCGGCGGAGGGTGGCGGAAGCAGTACCCCGTAGCAACCTGGGCGGCCCTGCCGCGCAGGCATCGCACCACCCGGCCCTGCACGTACGACGACGTACAGCGAAATACACCCGTACAGCGCCGCACGGCCCTGCCACCCCGGTGTGCCGCCCCCGCGGCGCGCTCCGCCCGCCCCTCTCCCTCAGGAGGAGATCCCCCTCATGACCGCCCGTACCCAGCGCACCCGGCTTCTCGCGGCCGGCGCGGTTGCCGCCTCCGTCACCCTCGTCCTGACCGGCTGCAGCAGCAGCAAGAGCGACGGTGGCAGCGGCGCGCCCAACGCCTCCGCGACCGTCAACGCGGTCAAGGCCGACGACAAGCTCGCCGCCCTCGTCCCTGCCGACGTCAAGTCCTCCGGCAAGCTCGTGGTCGGCGCGGACGCCTCGTACGCGCCGGACGAGTTCAAGGACGACAGCGGCAAGGTCATCGGCATGGACGTGGACCTGGCCAACGCCATCGCGGCCAAGCTCGGACTGAAGGCCGACGTCCAGGACTCCGGCTTCACCGCGATCATCCCCGGCATCCAGTCGAACAAGTTCCAGCTCGGCATGTCGTCCTTCACGGACAACAAGGAGCGCGAGCAGATCGTCGACATGGTGACCTACTTCAACTCCGGCAGCGCCATCGCGGTCAAGAAGGGCAACCCCGACAAGGTCGACCCCGCCGACCTGTGCGGCAAGAAGGTCGCCGTCCAGACCGGCACCACCCAGGCCGACGAGATCAAGGACACCCGCAACCCGGACTGCGCCAAGAACGGGAAGCCGGGCATCCAGAACGACGGCGACAAGTTCGACCTCCAGACGGACGTCACCAACGCCGTCGTCTCCGGCCGCGACCAGGCGATGATGGCCGACTCCCAGGTCGTCGACTACGCGATCAAGCAGGCCGGCGGCCAGCTGGAGAAGCTCGGCTCCACCTACGGCGTGGCCCCCTACGGCGTCGCCGTCACCAAGGGCTCCAAGCTCACCCCCGCGATCCAGGGCGCCGTCCAGTCGCTGATCGACGACGGCACCTACAAGCAGATCCTCACCAAGTGGGGCGTCGAGTCCGGCGCCCTCGACAAGTCGACCGTCAACGGCGCCGTGAACTGACCGTCCGCCTGCTCCATCTCTCCCCCGAGGCCACACCGTGAACTCTCTGGACAAGGGGAAGGCGGAGGAGGGACGGCCTGAGACCATCAAGGCCGTCCCGGTCCGCCACCCCGGACGCTGGGTGGGCGCCGTCGTCATCGCCCTGCTCGCGGCGATGCTGCTGAGCGCCCTCTTCACCAACCCCGCTTTCAAGTGGGACATCGTCGGGCAGTACCTGTTCCACGACAGCATCGTGCACGGCATGGTCGTCACGCTGGAACTGACCGTCCTCTCCATGCTGATGGGCGTGATCGGCGGCATCGTCCTCGCCGTGATGCGCCTGTCCCCGAACCCCCTGCTCTCCGGCACCGCCTGGATGTACATCTGGGTCTTCCGCGGCACCCCGGTGCTGGTGCAGCTGGTGTTCTGGAACTTCCTCGGCCTGATCTGGGCCAAGCTGTCGATCGGCGTCCCGTGGGGGCCGGAGTTCTGGTCCGCGGACACCAACGTCCTGATCCCGACCTTCGTCGCCGCCCTGCTGGGCCTCGGCCTCAACGAGGCCGCCTACATGGCGGAGATCGTCCGCGGCGGCATCCAGTCGGTGGACGAGGGCCAGACCGAGGCCGCCCACGCGCTCGGCATGAGCCGGTTCCAGACCATGCGCCGGATCGTCCTGCCCCAGGCCATGCGGGTGATCATCCCGCCGACCGGCAACGAGACCATCTCGATGCTCAAGACCACCTCGCTGGTCAGCGTGATCTCCCTGGAGGAGATCTTCCGGGCCGGTCAGGTCATCTACTCCCGGAACTACCAGAACATCCCGCTGCTGATCGTGGTCAGCCTCTGGTACCTGTTCTTCACCTCGCTGCTGACCATCGGCCAGTACTACATCGAGCGCTACTACGCCCGCGGCTCCAACCGGACCCTCCCGCCCACCCCGTTGCAGCGGCTGCGGGGCCTGTTCGCCGGGAAGCCCGCCCCGAAGACCGGCGCCGACGTCGTCCCGGGGCTCGAGGGAGGTGGTCACGTATGACCGACCTGAGCAAGACCCCGGCCGCCGCCACCGGACAGCCGATGGTGCGCGCCGAGGGCGTCCACAAGTCCTACGGCTCCGTGCACGTGCTCAAGGGCATCGACCTGGAGGTCAAGCAGGGCGAGGTGTTCTGCCTGATCGGCCCCTCCGGCTCCGGCAAGTCGACCTTCCTGCGGTGCATCAACCACCTGGAGAAGATCAACGGCGGACGCCTCTGGGTGGACGGCGAACTGGTCGGCTACCA
This sequence comes from Kitasatospora sp. NPDC088160, assembly GCF_044741445.1. NCBI lineage: Bacteria > Bacillati > Actinomycetota > Actinomycetes > Kitasatosporales > Streptomycetaceae > Kitasatospora > Kitasatospora sp. NPDC088160. The sequence goes on from NZ_JBIUSS010000023.1 coordinate 111,105, forward strand.
GCAGAAGGGCGACAAGCTCTACGAGCTCAAGGACCGCGAGGTCGCCGTCAAGCGGCGCGACATCGGCATGGTCTTCCAGCGCTTCAACCTGTTCCCGCACATGACGGCCGTCGAGAACGTCATGGAGGCCCCGGTCCAGGTCAAGGGCGAGAGCAAGGCCGCCGCCCGGGAGCGGGCGATGGTCCTGCTGGAGCGGGTCGGCCTCGCCGACAAGGCGAAGAACTACCCCTCCCAGCTCTCCGGCGGCCAGCAGCAGCGCGTCGCGATCGCCCGCGCGCTGGCCATGAAGCCCAAGCTGATGCTGTTCGACGAGCCCACCTCGGCGCTCGACCCCGAACTGGTCGGCGACGTCCTCGACGTCATGCGCGGCCTCGCCGAGGAGGGCATGACCATGGTGGTCGTCACCCACGAGATGGGCTTCGCCCGCGAGGTCGGCGACGCGCTGGTGTTCATGGACGGCGGCGTGGTGGTCGAGTCCGGCAACCCCCGCGAGGTGCTCACCGACCCCCGGCACGAGCGCACCCGCGCCTTCCTCTCCAAGGTGCTGTAGAACCGTACCGACCGGCGCCCGGCAGGCTGCTCCTGCCGGGCGCCGACGTTTTCCCCACCCAGGTAATAGGCTGGACGCAATCAGCCCGTTACCGACCTTCTGGAAGGACCTCCGTGGAGCTCGCCTCGTACGCCGATCTCGCCGTTCGGCTGGTGAACACCGAGGAGCCCGGGCGCGGCACCGACACGCTGACGTCCGTGGACGCGGTGCGCGGCCTGTTCTCCGACTCCTCACGGGCCGCCGCACAGGCCGACGAGTCCGACCTGCCCCGGCTGCGGGCGGTGCGGACCAGGCTGCGCGGGGTCTTCGAGGCCGCCGCCGAGGGCGACGAGATCCGGGGCGTCGACCTGCTGAACAGCCTGCTGATGGAGTACCCGGTCAGCCCGCTGGTCTCCGGGCACGACTACCTGGACGACGCCGGCCGGCCGCGCTGGCACCTGCACCTGGCCGACAACTCGCCCACCGCCACCGCGCACTTCAGCGCGGTCGCCTGCATGGGCCTGGCCGTCCACCTGACCGAGCTGGGCGCCGACCGGCTCGGCATCTGCCAGGCCGCGCCCTGCCGCAACGCCTACCTGGACACCTCGACCAACCGCTCCCGCCGCTACTGCTCGGACCGCTGCGCGACCCGCGCCAACGTCGCCGCGTACCGGGCCCGCAAGCGCCAGGAGGCCGAGGCCGCGGCACTCGGCGCCGCCGGCTAGGTCCTGTCCGGGCCGGGCCCAGGGGGTCAGAGCTCGTCCGCCCAGACGCCCAGGCGGCGGGCCAGACCCGGCACCCGGGCCAGCCGGGTGCCCAGCAGCAGCCGCTCCAGCCGCCGCCCCGGCGCCAGCCAGGCCGGGCGCGGGCGCAGCCGCAGCAGCACCCGGCCGAGCACCAGCTCGTCCGGGACCGGGCCGTAGCTGCGGCTGTCGCTGTCCACCGGCCGGTTGTCGGACAGCAGCCACCAGCCCCTCGGACGCCGCTCGGCGGCCCGCTTCACCACCAGCAGGTCCTGCTGGAAGGGGTGCCGGAAGAGCACCACCGCGCCGGGCCGGATCGGCGCGCCGTAGCGCACCAGCAACTGGTCGCCCTCGCGCAGGGTCGGGACCATCGACGGGCCCGCCACGTCGACCAGCCCGAACGGCACCGCGCCGCCGCCCCGGCCCCGGGGTTCCGTGCCCATCGGTTCCGCGTCCGCCGGTTCCGTGCTCCGCGCCACGACTCCTCCTCCCGGACCGCCCGGTCCCAGTCTGCCGTACGGACCGTCACCCCGTTCGATCCGTTCGATGTCCGGATTACCCCGGTTCCGGGTCCGCCTTTTGCCCTAGGCCCACCGCCCGATCGCGAAACCCCGGGTGCGGAAGGGTAATCTCGGGCGCGGGAAGACGATCTAAGGAAGGACTCCCATGTTCTCTCGTCTGTTTGCACCGCGCGCCACCGCCCACGCCCACTGTGACCTGCCCTGCGGCGTGTACGACCCGGCGCAGGCCCGGATCGAGGCCGAGTCGGTCAAGGGCACCCAGGAGAAGTACCAGGCCAACGAGGACCCGGCTTTCCGCACCCGCGCCCTGATCATCAAGGAGCAGCGTGCCGAGGCCGTCAAGCACCACATCTCGGTGCTGTGGAGCGACTACTTCAAGGCCCCGCACTTCGAGAAGTACCCGCAGCTGCACCAGCTGATCAACGACACCCTGAAGGCCGCCTCGGCCGCCAAGGCGTCCACCGACCCCGCCACCGGCCAGGCCCTGCTGGACCTGATCGCCGAGGTCGACAAGATCTTCTGGGAGACCAAGCAGGCCTGAGCCTGACGCGTCGCCACCCGACCGCCCCCGTCCGCGAGCCCGGACGGGGGCGGTCGTGCGTTCACGCCCCATCCGAGCCCGGTAAGGGTTGCCTAGCCTGAGTGGCTGTTATGCTGCCAGGGCGTCCGAGGGGGAAGTCCGGTGTGAATCCGGCGCTGACCCGCAACGGTGAGCACGGCCCCGGGGCCGCGCCAGCCCGATCGCCCCCGGCCGCTGAACTCCCGACAACTCGCCGTGGACTGCGAGGGGATGGCGCCCGGGCCCGCGCCCGACCGGTGCCGCCCCCGCGCACCCGCGGCCCGAGGCAAGGCGCACCGTGAGCAGCACCGCAGCCGCGGGCAGTGGCGCAACGAGCCCGCCCGCCCGCCGAATACCCGCCCTCCCGCTCGCCGTCGGCCTGGCCGCCGCCCTGCTGCTCTCGCTGCTCTGCGGCGTGGCGCTGGGCGCCTCCGGGATCGGCCTGCCCCGCGCCCTGCGGCTGCTGGCCGCCGGGCTGACGGGCGGACGGCTGGAGGCGGACGAGGCCGCCGCCTACGCGATCGTCTGGGAGATCCGGCTGCCGCGCGCCGTGCTGGCCTCGGTGGTCGGCGCCGGGCTGGCCGCCACCGGGGTCGCCGTCCAGGCCCTGGTGCGCAACGCGCTGGCCGACCCGTTCGTGCTCGGCATCTCCTCCGGCGCGGCCGTCGGCGCCAACGCCGTGCTGCTGCTCGGCGCCTTCGCCTCGCTCGGGGTGTGGGCGATCTCGGCCTCCGCGTTCGGCTCCGCGCTGGTCGCCATGGTTCTGGTCTACCTCGCGGCGCGCACGGCCTACGGGCTCACCCCGCTGCGGCTGGTGCTCACCGGCACCGCGCTCTCCTACGGCTTCTCCGCCGTCACCGCGCTGATGGTCTTCGCGGCCGCCCGAGGCGAGGCCGCCCGGGACGCCATGATGTGGCTGCTCGGCAGCCTCGGCGGCGCCACCTGGGGCTCGGTGCCGATCGCCGCCGCCACCGTGCTGGCCGGCCTGGCGTACCTGGCCTGCGCCGCCGGCCGGCTGGACGCGCTCGCCATGGGCGACGAGACGGCCGCCTCGCTGGGCGTGGACCCGGACCGGCTGCGCCGCGAGCTGTTCGTGGTGACCGCCGCCGTCACCGGCACGGTGGTGGCCGTCAGCGGGGCGATCGGCTTCGTCGGGCTGATGGTGCCGCACCTGGCCCGGATGCTGGTCGGCGCCGGGCACCGCCGGGTGCTGCTGGTCGCGCCGCTCGCCGGGGCGCTGCTGCTGGTCTGGGTGGACATCGTCTCGCGCACCCTGCTGGCGCCCGCCGAACTGCCGGTCGGGGTGGTCACCGCGGTGCTCGGGGTGCCCTGTTTCCTGCTGCTGATGCGCCGTCGCGGCTATTCCTTCGGAGGCCGCTGATGGATCTCGCCCTGGACTCCGTCTCGGTCGAGCTGGCCGGCGCCCGGCTGGTCCACGACGTCGCCCTGGACGCCGCCGCCGGGCAGGTGGTCGGACTGGTCGGGCCCAACGGCAGCGGCAAGTCGACGCTGCTGCGCTGCGTCTACCGGGCGCTGCGGCCGGCCGCCGGGGCCGTCCGGCTGGACGGCGCGGACCTGCACGCGCTGACCGCGCGCGAGGCCGCCCGGCGGGTGGCCGCACTCCCCCAGGAGCACTCCGCCGAGTTCGACTTCACGGTGGCCGAGGTGGTCGCCATGGGCCGGTTGCCGCACCGGCGCGGGCTGGGCGGCCCGGGTGCGGACGACCACGCGCGCTGCACGGAGGCGCTGCGCAAGGTCGGCGCCGAACAGTTGGCCGGGCGGGGCTTCCTGAGCCTGTCCGGCGGCGAGAAGCAGCGGGTGCTGATCGCCCGCGCGCTGGTCCAGGAGCCCCGGCTGCTGGTGCTGGACGAGCCCACCAACCACCTGGACATCGGCCACCAGTTGGACGTGCTGGCGCTGGTCCGGGAGGCCGGCCCGACGGTGCTCACCGCGCTGCACGACCTCAACCTGGCGGCCGGCCACTGCGACCTGCTGTACGTGCTGCGGGCCGGCCGGATCGTCGCCTCGGGGCCGCCCGCCGAGGTGCTCCGACCCGCCCTGCTGGCCGAGGTGTTCGGCGTCCGGGCCACCCCCGTCCGGCACCCGGTGACCGGCGCCGTCCAACTGCTCTTCGACCGGATCTGACCCACCCCCCGAAGGAACCCCCGTGCGCACCAAGGCCGTTGCCATCACCGCCCTGCTCACCCTCGGGCTCACCGCCTGCGGCGCCGAGATCGCCCCGAGCGGCGACGCCACCGCCGCCTCCGCCCACTACCCGGTGACCGTGGAGAACTGCGGCACCAAGCTCACCTTCCCGCAGAAGCCCGCCCGGACGGTGACCAACGACGTCGGCATCACCGAGCTGATGCTCGCCCTCGGCCTGGCCGACCGGATGGCCGGCTACGTGATGCCCGACGACAAGGGCCGGGTCGACCAGGTCGCCTGGAAGGACGGCTACCAGCAGACCGCGTGGCTCTCCAAGAAGGAGATCACCAAGGAGATCGTGCTGGGCGCCAAGGCCGACCTGGTCTTCGCCGGCTGGCACTACGGCTTCGACGAGGGCCGCGGCTTCACCCCGCAGGCGCTCAAGGACCTCGGCATCCCCTCGTACGTGCTCAGCGAGTCCTGCCGCAGCGGCAAGGGCACCGAGCGCGGCGTGATGTCCCCGCTGGACGCGCTCTACACCGACCTGGCCAACCTCGGCGAGATCTTCGACGTCCGCGACCGGGCGGACAAGCTGGTCGCCGATTTCAAGGCGCAGGTCGCCGCCGCCCCGCAGCCCGAGCGCCGGCCGTCCGTGTTCCTGTACGACAGCGGGCAGGACAAGCCGTACACCGCCGGGAAGTTCGCCGCGGCCGACGAGATCATCGCCAAGGCCGGCGGGGCCAACGTGATGGGCGACCTCGCGGACACCTGGGTCACCGTCGGCTGGGAGAGCGTGGTCCAGCGCGACCCCGAGGTGATCCTGATCAACAACTACGGCGAGACCGGCGCCGACGCCAAGCGCGCCTTCCTGAAGTCCTTCCCGCCGCTGGCCGGCGTCTCGGCGGTCAGGAACGACCGGATCTTCGTCCTGGACTACGTCGACCTGGTGGAGAGCCCGCGCAACCCGGCCGCGATCACCGCGCTGGCCGACTACCTGCGCACCGTCCCCGCCCGCTGACCCGCCCGCCCCCGGCCCGGGCCCCGGCCCGGGCCTGGGCCGGGGGCGGGGACGCGCAGTAGGCTCGCGGCATGATCCGCACCGCCGTCGTGACCGACGTTCCCGTCATCCTCGCCCTGATCCGCGAGCTCGCGGAGTACGAGAAGGCCCCGCAGGAGGCCGTGGCCACCGAGGAGCAGCTGCGCGACGCCCTGTTCGGCGCCAACCCCGCGCTGTTCGGCCTGATCGCCGAGGACGACGCCACCGGCGAGCCGGTCGGCTTCGCGGTCTGGTTCCTCAACTTCTCGACCTGGCGCGGCACCCACGGGATCTACCTGGAGGACCTGTACGTCCGCCCGCTGTCCCGCGGCGGCGGCCACGGCAAGGCGCTGCTGCTGGAACTGGCACGGATCGCCGTCGAACGCGGCTACGCGCGGGTGGAGTGGTCGGTGCTCGACTGGAACACGCCCTCGATCGACTTCTACAAGTCCCTCGGCGCGGTGCCGATGGACGACTGGACCGTCTACCGGCTCACCGGCGAGGCGCTCGCCGCCGCCGGCGGCGGCGGCGGCGGTCACTGAACGGACCGCCCGAACCCCTGCCACCCTGCGTCGCGATGGCTTACCATGAGTGACTCCCGAGCCCCGGCCGGCGTGCGGAAGGCGGTAAGGTCTCAGGCGGATACGCGGCGTCCGGTCGCCCCGCGAAGGGTATGACCGGTACGTACCGCACCACCCCTCTGGACAGTTGGGGCGAAGCAGTTGAGCCAAGCAACAGACAGTGCCGCGGCCACCGGCCCGGAAGCACAGCGCGTCACCCAGGAGGTGAGGGTGTCCCAGATCGACGGCGAGCCCGGAGTGCAGGACTTCGTGGAGGTCCGGCTGCCCGCGGCGGGTGCCTACCTCTCGGTCCTGCGAACAGCGACGGCCGGCCTGGCGGCGCGGCTCGACTTCACCCTCGACGAGATCGAGGACCTGCGGATCGCGGTCGACGAGGCCTGCGCCATCCTGCTCCAGCAGGCGGTGCCCGGCTCCGTCCTGACCTGCGAGTTCCGGCTGGTCGGCGACTCGCTGAAGGTGACCGTCGCCGCCCCCACCACCGACGGGAAGGCACCCGAACGGGACACCTTCGCCTGGACGGTGCTCTCCGCCCTGGCCGGCGAGGTCGACTCCTCGGTCGGCGAGGACAAGACCGTGTCGATCAGCCTGCACAAGAAGCGCGGCGGCCCCGTCGCCCACTAGCCGGGGCGTCGACCAGCACCGCACAAGGGCCGTCCGCCCGGTCCCCGATCAGGGGCCGCGCGGGCGGCGCCCGGTACCGCCCCCCACGCGGTACGACCAACGAGACGATGCCGGGGCCCGAGGGCCCCGGTGCTCCCGGAACGGAACGGGGGAATGGCCGTGAGTGATCTGGACCGTACCGGCCTCGCGACGGCGGGACCTGCCGTACCGACCCAGGCGAGCGTTCCTGGCCTCGCCGCCAACGACGATGCGCACCCGAAGGACGCCCACCGGATGAGCCACCCGACCGAGCCGACGTCTGAACCGTCGCCCGCATCCCCGCCCCCGTCCGATCCGGCGGACGAGGCCGCGGACCTGCGCACCGCGGTGCCCACCCAGGCGCCGGCCCCGGCCCCGCACCGCTCGGGCGCACCGGACCGGGAGGCGGCCCGCGCGCTGTTCGTCCGGCTGTCCGCGCTGCCCGACGGCTCCCCGGAGCGCGTCGAGCTGCGCAACCAGCTGGTGCGGATGCACATCCCGCTGGTCGAGCACCTGGCCCGGCGGTTCCGCAACCGGGGCGAGCCGCTGGACGACCTGACCCAGGTCGCCACCATCGGCCTGATCAAGTCGGTGGACCGCTTCGACCACGAGCGCGGGGTCGAGTTCTCCACCTACGCCACGCCGACCATCGTCGGCGAGATCAAACGGCACTTCCGTGACAAGGGCTGGGCGGTCCGGGTGCCGCGCCGCCTCCAGGAGCTGCGGCTGTCGCTCACCACGGCGACCAGCGAGCTCTCCCAGCGGCACGGGCGCTCCCCCACGGTGCACGAGCTCGCCGAGCACCTGGGGATCTCCGAGGAGGACGTCCTGGAGGGCCTGGAGTCCGCCAACGCGTACTCCACGCTGTCCCTGGACGTCCCGGACAGCGACGACGAGTCGCCGGCCGTGGCGGACACCCTCGGCGCCACCGACGAGGCGCTGGAGGGCGTCGAGTACCGCGAGTCGCTCAAGCCGCTGCTGGCCCAACTGCCGCCCCGGGAGCAGAAGATCCTGGTGCTGCGGTTCTTCCGGAACATGACCCAGTCGCAGATCGCCGCCGAGGTGGGGATCTCCCAGATGCACGTGTCCCGCCTGCTGGCCCGGACCTTGGCCCAGCTGCGGGAGAAGCTCCTGGTGGAGGAGTAGGACTGACGGCCGCCCAGCCGGCGGCCGACCCCCGGCGGCCCTGTGCGCTCAGCCCTCGTGCGAGGCGTACAGGGCCGCCGTCGACTTCGGGTTCAGCAGCGCGCCGATGCCGACCAGCCCGAGCAGGCCGACCAGCACGCCGACGCCGATCATCGCGCCGCCGCTCTCCAGCATGTAGTACCCGATCGGCAGGCAGATCGAGTTGGTGAGCACGGCCGGGCTGCGGCCCCAGCGGCGCTCCTTGAGCAGTGCGCGGGCGGCCAGCACCGGCAGCACGCCGAGCAGCACGATGACCAGGCCGCCGAACTCGTTCAGGGCGAGCTGCTTGGACTGGCCGGACAGCGCGGACACCATGTCCCAGACGCCGACGACGGCCAGCGCGGCGCCCTCCAGGGCGGTGATGGCGGCGCCCACGGTCAGCGGCAGGGGGCGGGCCGGGCCCGCCGTGGGTACGGGTGCGGAGGATTCTGCGGTCACTCCAGCAGGGTAGCCGCCGGTTGGTCCGTACCGACCCGTAGGCTTTCCCCATGCGCGCTCTCCTGGTCGTGAACCACAAGGCCACCACCACCAGTGGCCGCACCAGGGACGTACTGATCCACGCGCTGCGCAGCGACCTCAAGCTGGAGGTGGCCGAGACGCAGTACCGGGGCCACGCCCGCGACCTGGCCCGCGAGGCCTCGGAGGACGGCACGGTCGACCTGGTGGTGGCGCTCGGCGGTGACGGCACCGTGAACGAGGTGGTGAACGGGCTGCTCGCGCACGGCCCGGGCGAGAAGGTCCCGCGACTGGCCGTGGTGCCGGGCGGTTCGACCAATGTGTTCGCCCGCGCGCTGGGCCTGCCCAACGACCCGGTGGAGGCCACCGGCGCCCTGCTGTACGCGCTGGAGCACGGGAGCGAGCGGCCGGTCGGCCTGGGCAAGGCGATGACAGACGGACTGCCGGACCGCTGGTTCACCTTCACCGCCGGCCTGGGCTTCGACGCCGGGGTGGTCGGCCGGGTCGAGGAGCAGCGCCGGTTGGGGCGCAAGTCCACCCACGCGCTCTACGTGGGGCAGGCGCTGCGGCACTACGTCACCCAGCGTGAGCAGCGTCGTTCCGGCCCGGTGGCCCTGGAACTACCGGGCCGCGAGGGCGTGCCGGGCCTGGCCCTGGCCATAGTCAGCAACACCTCGCCGTGGACGTTCCTCGGCAACCGCCCGGTGTATCCCTCACCGCTCGCCTCCTTCGACACCGATCTCGACGTCTTCGGGATCACCCGGATGACGGCGTTCGGCACCGTCCGAACGATCCGTCAGATCCTGCGGTCGTACGCCTCTTCGAGCGAAGGCGCCCCGCCGGCCGGCCCGTCCGGCAAGCACGTCGTCTCCTATCACGACGTCAGACACTTCACCTTGGTTTCAGAGGAACCGGCCCCGTTCCAGGTTGACGGGGACCACCTTGGAGACAGGAGTCGCGTCAGTTTCACAGGCGTACGGCGGGCACTGCGTGTGATTGTGTGACCGGAAGGGGGTTTCACCCTTCTTCTCGAACGCACAAGCCCCCTTCACTCCATAGAAGTACTGGCTGTGAGCTAGGCGACACCGAAGAATCAAAAATTCCTCCCTGAAGGGGGTTGTATCCGGGCCCGAGGTTTGCGAACCTCTACATGGCGATCGGGACGCATCGCAGCGACGGCAACCTCAGAACCTGGCGGGTGTCGACCGCGGGGCGTCCCTCGAATCGCCGAATCCCTCCCCAGCACAGACCACCCGGGCCCCGGCGGGCCTTTGGTCTCTTTTGCTGTTGCGGGATTCGTGAAAGCGTTCACATTCACAAGCCACATTCACAAGCCATCGATTATGCCGACCGGGTGCCCCCCGCCGGCAGGAGGAGTTGGACGACCATGGACTGGCGCCACCGCGCTGTCTGCCGCGAAGAGGACCCGGAGCTGTTCTTCCCGATCGGGAACACCGGTCCTGCTCTGCTGCAGATCGAGGAAGCCAAGGCCGTGTGCCGCCGCTGTCCGGTCATGGAGCAGTGCCTGCAGTGGGCTCTTGAGACCGGCCAGGACGCCGGCGTCTGGGGCGGTATGAGCGAGGACGAGCGTCGCGCGATGAAGCGCCGTGCCGCCCGCAACCGCGCCCGCACCGCCTGATCACACGCCGTAACACCAGCAGTAACCGAAACACCGATCAACACATGATCAAAGGCTTCCCTGCACCTCCTGGTGAAGCCTTCCGCACAAAGGGCCTTGCCTGGCGAGGTCCCGCGACACCGGACCGTCCAGCCACTTGATACTGTTCACTTAGAGCAATATCGTGGAGCTGTGGCGCTCACCGTGTGCAACGCACGGGCGAGGTGTCGCACCACCCAGAGCCCCCGTTCCGGCCGACTCCCCCCGACGGCCGGAACGGGTTGAGAGGCCCTGTCGACCCACCCCCCCCCGGTCGACAGGGCCTCGTTTCTGTTTTCACGCCCCGGTCCGTGTGCGCGCCCCGGCGCGCCCGCACCCTGACACGCCCTCGCGCGGGCCGACCCGCGCCGGGCTCGCGGGGTGGGCACCCGGCGCCTTTCGCCGAGTGCACGCCCCCACCGCGCGCCTCGATGCACCTTTCCGCGCACCGCACCGCGGACCGCACGCAGACCGGACCGCGGACCCGCACCGCAGACCGGCCGGCGGATCAGCGGACCGGGATCTCCAGGATCACCTTGGTGCCGCCGTCCGGACCGGCCACCATGTCGAAGGTGCCGCCCAACTCACCGGTGGCCAGCGTGCGGACGATCTGCAGGCCGAGGTTGCCGGCCGTCTGCGGGTCGAACCCCTCGGGCATGCCGCGACCGTCGTCCTGCACCGTGATCAGCAGGAACTCCTCCGGCCGGGCGCCGCCGTTCCAGCTGTCCGACCAGCCCGCCCCGGTCGCCGGGGCCCGCCCGCGCAGCGCGCTGACCTCCAGGTTCCCGGAGGCGGACGGGCCGAAGGCGTGCTCCAGAGCGTTCTGCAGCAGTTCGGTCAGCACCATCGACAGCGGGGTGGCCACCTCGGCGGACAGGATGCCGAAGCTGCCGCTGCGGCGGGTCGCCACCCGGCCGTCCTGGGACAGCTCCATCACCATCGCCAGCACCCGGTCGGCGATCTCGTCGAAGGCCACCTGCTCGTCCAGCGCCTGGGACAGCGTCTCGTGCACGATCGCGATCGAGCCGACCCGGCGCACCGCCTCGTCCAGCGCGGCCCGGCCGGCCTCCGACTCCATCCGGCGGGACTGCAGCCGCAGCAGGGCGGCGACGGTCTGCAGGTTGTTCTTCACCCGGTGGTGGATCTCCCGGATGGTGGCGTCCTTGGTCATCAGCTCGCGGTCGCGGCGGCGCAGTTCGGTGACGTCCCGGCACAGCACCAGCGAACCGGTCAGCGTGCCCTTGGGCTTGAGCGGGATGGCCCGCAGGGTCACCACCCCGCCCTGCACCTCGACCTCGGTCTGCCGCGGCGCCCAGCCGCTCGCCAGCTTCACCAGCGCCTCGTGCACGGCCGCCCGGGAGGGCGGGACCAGTTCGGCGGTGGCCCGGCCCAGGTGGCTGCCGACCAGGTCGGTGGTGAGGCCGAGGCGGTGGTAGGCGGAGAGGGCGTTGGGGCTGGCGTAGGTGACGATGCCGTCCGCGTCGAGCCGGATCAGGCCGTCGCCGACCCGGGGGGCGGCGTCCATGTCGATCTGCTCGACGCCGTGGAAGGGGAAGCTGCCGGCGGCGATCATCTGGGCCAGGTCGGAGGCGCTCTGCAGGTAGGTGAGCTCCAGCCGGCTGGGGGTGCGGACGGTCAACAGGTTGGTGTTGCGGGCGATCACCCCGAGCACCTTGCCCTCGCGCCGGACCGGGATGGACTCGACCCGGACCGGCACCTCCTCGCGCCACTCCGGGTCGCCCTCGCGCACGATCCGGCCCTCGTCGAAGGCGGCGTCCAGCAGCGGGCGGCGCCCGCGCGGGACGAGGTGGCCGACCATGTCGTCCTGGTAGGAGGTGGGGCCGGTGTTGGGCCGCATCTGCGCCACCGAGACGTAGCGGATGCCGTCCCAGGTGGGGATCCACAGGACCAGGTCGGCGAAGGAGAGGTCGGAGAGGAGCTGCCACTCCGAGACCAGCATGTGGAGCCATTCCACATCGGCCCCGGTCAGGGTGGTGTGGCGGCGGACGAGTTCGTTCAGCGAGGGCACATGGCGAGGGTAGCGCCGCCGGTCGGGGCGGGGCGCGGCGGACCGGGGAACGGATCATGCGCCGGGCCTGCGGCGGAGCCCACTGCCCGAAGTTGTCCAGACCAATTTCCGGAGCGGCCTGGACAACCCAGATTGGTCTAGTCCACAATGAAAGGGCACCAAGGAGAGGCCCACCGCGCAACTGCCCTGACCGCGCGAGGCCTTTCCTCGGTCGGACGCCACCGAACGAGGACCCCGCACAGTTCTCGATCGACTCCGGCGACCGACGACAGCTCCGGGCTGCGGTGCCGCATGGGTTGAGGGTCCCGTGTCGGCGCCGTGGCCCGTAGTGCTTTCCGGGTGCGCCGAGCCCCGGGGGTGCGACGCGTTCCCCGGGCGCTCCCCCGCCGAAGCCATGTTCCGCCGCTCAACGAGTCGGGCCCCCGTCCACAGCCTGTGGACGGGGGCCCGATCGCGTGGCGCCGTGCCTCAGTGCGTCTCGGTGACCTTGGCCAGGGCGCGCGGGGCGTCCGGGTCCTGGCCGCGGGCGATGGTGACCTCGTAGGCCAGCAGCTGCAGCGGGAGGATCTCCAGGATCGGCTGGACCTCCTCCGGCACGCCGGCCGGCAGGGCGAAGCCGGCCGAGGCGGCGTCCACCTGCGCCTGCTGGCCGACCACGACCAGGTCCGCGCCGCGACCGCGCAGGCGGTCCAGCACCGGCTGCAGGGCCTCGCCGCCCTTGCCGTCCGGGACGATCGCGATGACCGGCGAGACGTTGTCCACCATGGCCAGCGGGCCGTGCAGCAGGTCGGCGCCGGAGAACGGGGAGGCCGGGATGTAGGTGGTCTCCATCAGCTTCAGCGCCGCCTCGCGGGCGGTCGGGTAGCCGTAGCCGCGCGAGGTGATGACCAGGCGCTGGGCGAAGCGGTACCGCTCGGCCAGCGCCTTCACCTCGGCGTGGCGGGCCAGGACGCCGGCGGCCAGGCCGGGCAGCTCCTTGGCCGCCGCACCGTCGCCGCCGCGCAGGCCCTCGACCAGCAGGTAGAGCGCCAGCAGCTCGGCGGTGTAGGTCTTGGTGGCGGGCAGCGCCTTCTCCGGGCCGGCCAGCACGTCGATGTGGAACTCGGAGACCTCGGCCAGCGGCGAGGACGCGTTGTTGGTGACGGCGAGGGTGATGGCGCCGGCCTCGCGGGCGGCCTTGGTGGAGGCCACCAGGTCGGGCGAGCCGCCGGACTGGCTGACGGTGACGACCAGGACGTCGGTGAGGTCCGGCTTGGCGCCGTAGGCGGTGGTGGTGGACATCGAGGTCAGGCCGGCCGGCTTGCCGAGCAGGATCTCGATCAGGTACTTGGCGTACAGCGCCGCGTTGTCGGACGTGCCGCGCGCGGTCAGCAGGACGAAGCGAGGGTTGCGGGCGGCGATCTCGGCCGCGATCTGGCGGATCTTCGGGGCACCCTCGTCGAGGATGCGCTGGAGGACGGCCGGCTGCTCGGCCATCTCCGCCGCCATGATCCGGCCGGGAACGGAAACAGTCTGCGGGTCGGACATCAGGATGTGCCTCCGATGAGATGGTTCGACCCCTCCGGGCAGGTTGCCCGACGGGGACCTCTACGGCGGCGAGTCCGCACACTCGCTGCGGTGGTTTCCTGCCGCAATCCTACGGGGGCCGCCCCCGGCGGGCACACCCGAAGGCCCGCCCCGGACGGGACGGGCCCTAGGACCTGGACGGCGGCGCGGGGTCAGGACGCCTTGTTGATCAGCTGGTCGATCGCGGCGTCGGCGTCCTTGGTGGCCTGGTCCACCGACTTGCCCTTGAGGATGCCGGTCAGCATGTCGGGCAGGATCTTCTGCTTCTCGATCGCGCCCCAGCCGGGGGCCAGCGGGGTGAACCAGGCGTCCGGCACGGCGTTGGCCGCCGCCGCGGTGGTCGGCTTGTTCTTCAGCGGGTTCAGCTGGGTGAGGTTGTTCGGCAGGATGTCCTTGTCGGCCAGCGTCTGCTGGGACTTGGTGCTGGTGAACATCCGCACCCAGTCGGTGGCCAGCTCGACCTGCGTGGACTTGGCGGTGACCGCGAGGTCGGAGCCGCCGATGAAGGTGGGCAGCGGCTTGCCGTCCGGGCCGGGCATGGTGGCCATCTTGACGGTGTCCTTGAGGCTCGGGTCGCCGGTGCCCGGCGCGACGACGCTGGCCGCCTCGTAGCCGTTGCCGTAGAAGGACGCGGCGCGCCCGCGGGCCATCGACTCGAACTGGTTCTGCTCGTTCACCGTCAGGTCGCCCTTGGTGTACTTGCGGACCAGGTCGACGAAGTGGCTGATGCCCTGCTGGGACTTGGCGTCGTGCAGGGTGCCGTGCCAGTTGCCGGAGCTGTCGAACTTGGCGATGCTGCCGCCGTACGCGGCCACGTAGCTCATCGCGGCGTACCAGTACGGGCCGGGCAGGTAGAGCGAGGAGTAGCTCTTGTCGGCCTTGTTCTTGTCGGCGACCTTGTCCAGGGCCGCCGTCAGGTCGGCCTCGGTCTTGGGGAACTCGGCGCTGCCGGTGGCCTGCTGGAAGGTGGCGGCGTTGTAGATGGCGACCCGGGCGCCGGCGTAGTAGGGCACGCACCAGAGCTTGTCCTGGTACGTACAGGTGTTGGCGAGCGCCTTGATCCAGCTGTCGGAGTTGTCGAAGGTGGTCCGGTCGACCGGGGCCAGCGCGCCGGAGAGCACGTACTTCATGGTCTCGGTGTTGCCCAGCTCGACCACGTCGGGCGCGGAGCCGTCGGCGATCGCCTTGTCGAGCTTGGTCACCTTGTCGGCCCAACCCTGGTAGGCGAGCTTGAGGGTGACGTTCGGGTACTTCGCCGCGAACTGGTCGTTGACCTGCTGCACCAGGTCGGGCCAGTTCTTCTGGGCGTCGTCCATCAGCCAGACGGTGACGGTGCCGCTCGCGGCCTTCGGGTCGGCGCCGGGGCTCTTGCCGTCCTTCGACGCCGTGCCGGCCGATGAACAGGCCGTCAGCCCGATCGCCAGGGCAGTGATTCCGAACGTCGACATGAGCTGACGCTTCTTCACGCCATCCTCCGAGGGTGCTAGAGCCGTGTTGCCCGCCGGCAGCGTGATGGCGCCCGCAACGGAGGGTCCGGGCAGGGGCGAAGAGCTTCGGGGAGGGCCGATACCACATCCGGTGAGGTTGAATTTCGAACCGGATGACTGGACTCTGGCCTAGACCATAGGTGGTGTCAACGGCCAAATGGCCTCGTCGCCACGGCCGTTGCAGAGCTGTTGTACCCCGTGGCGATCAGTCGCCGTATCGTCACCCTAAGTGGAACTTAAGGTGGATTTAAGGCCCACTTGAGGGAGCACGGTCACCTGACGAATCCGCAGGTCAACGGCGGGGAAACAGAACGGGCCCGCCATGCGACATGCGCATGACGGGCCCGTCGGCCGACGCCTCCCGGACACTCCCGGTGACGCCCCCCTCGGTCTCAGCCGATGACTCCCGGCTGCCCGGTGAGCACCTCCACGGCCGCCAGCCCGCAGACCCGGGCGGCGCCGTGGGTGGCGATGTAGAGCGCGCCGACCGGCTCGGACTGCGGCAGCCCCATCTCGACCACCGCGGCGTCCGGCCGGGCCGCCACCAGGCGGCCCAGCGCGGCGGACATCCAGGCGTGCCGGTGGGCGTCCCGGACCACCAGCACCAGGCGGCGGCCCTCGGCGCCGGCCACCAGCTCGGCGACCAGGGCGTCCAGCAGCTCGGGGGCGGCCTCGGCCACCGAGACCGCGCGGGTGCGGGTGCCGGGGAAGCGGTCGGCCAGCATGCCGGCCACGCCCCACGGGGTGACGTCGCCGACGGCGATGTTCGGCTCGTCCGAGAACGAGGCCACGAACGGGCGCTCGGACACCGGCTGCGGCTCGCGGCCCGGCGCCCGGACCACCTTCAGCGCCCGGCGGGCGGCCCGCAGGCCGACCGCGAGGTCCGGCTCCGGCCGCTCGCCCTGGGCCGAGATCCGGCCCCAGCTGCCGAGCGAGCGCACCCGGTCGGCGGCGTCCGCCAGCCGCTCCTCGGAGAGCACGCCGGCCCGCACGCCCGCCACGATGGCGTCGCGCAGCATCAGCACGGTGTCCTCGTCGGCCAGCCCGCCGCCGACGCAGATCGCGTCCGCGCCGGCCGCCAGGGCCAGCACGGTGCCGTCGCCCATCCCGAAGGTGTCGGCGATGGCGCCCATCTCGATCGCGTCGCTGACGATCAGGCCCTGGTAGCCGAGGCCGCCGTCGGCCGGGGCCGCGCGCAGCAGGTCGCGCAGCACGAGCGGGCTGAGGGTGGCCGGCAGCTTCGGGTCGAGCGCCGGGATCATGATGTGGGCCGTCATCACGGCCTTGGTGCCGGCCGCGATCGCCGCCTGGAACGGGATCAGGTCGCGGGAGCGCAGCACGTCCAGGTCCACGTCGATGACCGGCAGCCCGTGGTGCGAGTCGACGGCGGTGTCGCCGTGGCCGGGGAAGTGCTTGGAGCAGGCGGCCACGCCGGCCGACTGGAGGCCCTCCACCCAGGCGGCGGTGTGCCGGGCGCACAGCTCCGGGTCGGCGCCGAAGGAGCGGACGCCGATGACCGGGTTGCGCGGGTTGGAGTTGACGTCCGCGGTGGGCGCCCAGTTGTAGTTGACGCCGGCCGCGGCCAGCGCCCGGCCCAGCTCGCGGGCGACGTCCCGGGTCAGCGCCGGGTCGTCGATCGCGCCGAGCGCGAGGTTGCCGGGCCAGGACGAGCCGGAGCCCGCCTCCAGCCGGGTGACGTCGCCGCTCTCCTCGTCGATGGCGATCAGGAGGTCGGGGTTCTCCTCGCGCAGCGCCTTGGTGAGCTTGGCGAGCTGGTCGAGGTCGACCACGTTGCGGTCGAACAGCGCGACCGAGCCGAGCCCGGCGGCGAGGTGGCGGCGCAGCCACTGCGGCGGCTCGGTGCCGACGAAGCCGGGCTGCAGGACGGTCAGGGCGTCGCGGTGCAGCTGGTCGCTGACCGGAGCGGTGGGGACGAGGATGCTCACGTTTCTCAGCCCTTCACGGCGCCGTCGGTCAGTCCACCGACCGCCTTGCGCTGCAGGAAGACGAACAGGATCAGCACGGGGATGGCGAACATCGTGGACGCGGCCATGGTGGCGCCCCAGTCGTTGCCGAAGGCGGTCTTGAAGGACGACAGCCACAGCGGGAGGGTCTTGCCCTCCTCCTTGTTGAGGATCAGGACGAGCGGGAACTCGTTCCACGCGGTGATGAAGCCGAACAGCGAGGTCGACATCAGGCCGGGGGCCAGCAGCGGGAAGATCACCTTCACGAAGGCCTGGGAGCGGGTGCAGCCGTCCACCATGGCCGACTCCTCCAATTCCTTCGGCACCGCCGCGATGAAGCTGCGCAGCGTCCAGATGGTGAAGGGCAGCACCATCATCATGTAGAAGAAGGTCAGCGGCACGAGGCTGTTCAGCATCTCGTTGTCGCGCGAGATCATGTAGACCGCGATGGTCATGACCTCCCACGGCGCCATCTGCGCGACCATGACGACCAGGACGAAGGCCTTGCGGCCGCGGAACTTCATCCGGGCGATGGCGAAGGCCGCGAGGGTCGCGATCACCAGCGAGATCAGCACCGCGCCGATGGTGGCGATGAGGCTGTTGGTGACGTACGTCCAGAAGTTGGGCGCGTTGATCGCGGTGGTGAAGTGGTCCAGGGTCCCGTTGAACGGGATGAAGACCGGCGTCTTGCTGATGATGTCGTTGTCCTGCTTGAAGGCAGTCGCGATCATCCAGTAGACGGGGAAGATGAAGAAGACGAAGAGGACGACCGCGATCACGTTCGGCCAGGTACGTCCGATGAGCGAGCGCCTCACAGCTCGTCCTCCTGCTTGATCATGATGCGGAAGTAGTACGCCATCATCGCGCCCAGCATCAGGATGGTGAGCACCGCGATCGCGGAGCCGATGCCGTAGTGCTGCCCGGACGAACCCTCCAGGAAGGCGTGCACGGGCAGGGTCCGGGTCAGGTTCTCGGGGCCGCCGCCGTTGATCGCGTACACCTGGGTGAAGGCCTTGAAGACCCAGATGATCTCCAGGAACGTCGTGGCCAGGAAGAACGGCTTCAGGTTCGGGAAGATCACCGAGCCGAAGATCTTGGACGCGCCGGCGCCGTCCATCCGGGCGGCCTCGTAGAGCTCCTTGGGGATGGTGGTCAGTCCGGCGTACATGTTGAACGCCACGAAGGGGACCGACTGCCAGACGATCAGCAGGATCACCACGAAGAAGGTCGAGTACTGGTCGCTCATCCAGTTGTAGTCGGCCATCGCGTGCCAACCCAGCTTGTCCAGGAACCAGTTGACGACGCCCCACTGCTGGTCGAACAGCCAGGTGTAGACGGTGGTCGCGGCGACCACGGGCATCGCCCAGGCCATCAGCAGGCCAACCGAGAGGAGCAGCCGCATCCGCTTGCCGAGGCGGTTGAGCAGCAGGCCGATCAGGGTGCCGCCGGCCATGATCAACACGACGTTGACCAGGGTGAAGGCGACGGTGCGCCCGGTGACCGCCCAGAAGTCCGGGTCGGTCAGCTGCTCCTTGTAGTTGTCGAAGCCGTTCCACTCGGTCAGGTGCTGGACGAACTGGCGCTTGTTGAGGTTCTGGAACGACAGCAGGACCGTCTTCACCAGCGGCCAGCCGAGCAGGGCGACGGTCGCCACGGTGGCGGGCAGCAGCAGCAGGTACGGTGCCAGGCGTGCGCCGAGGCCCGGCCCGCCCGTGGGTCTGGCGCCCTTGCGGGGGGTGCCGTTGGCGCCACCACCGGCGGCACTCGTCTCAATTCCGGCCACGGCAGCCTTCCCTGAATCCGGGGACTGCGTCTGCACCCGCTCCGAATGCACAGCCATCGTTCTCACTTCCTCACAACCCGAACCACGACGCCGCTCGGTGCCTACTGCTTCTGGTTGAGCCGCTTCGCGATCTCGTCGTCGTACTTCTTCGCGGTGGCCGCGTAGTCGCCGCCCTGGAGGGCGGCGGTCAGGAACTCCTTGATCGGGTTCGGCTTGTCCTCGACGCTCGCCCAGTTCGGGGTGATCGGGGTGACCGCGCCGACCGCCGAGGCGGACTGGGCGGCCTTCGCGAAGTCGCCGGTGAGCTGGCTGTTCAGCGCGGCCTTGTTCGGGATGTTGCCGGCGGCGGCGACCGCACCCTCGTTCTTGTCGTTGAGGGCGATCTTCAGGAAGTCCTTGGCCATGTCGGTGTTCTTGCTCTGCGCACCGATCGCCAGGTTCGAGCCGCCGAGGAAGACGCCGGAGGGCTTGTCAGCGGTCTTGCCCGGGAGCGGGAAGAAGCCGATCTTGTCCTTCGGCATGTCCTTCTCCGCCGGGAGCTCCCAGCCGAGGGCGATCATGGTGCCGACGTTGCCCTTGCCGAAGACGTCCTTCTGCTGCGGGGTGGCCTCGTCCTTGTCCTTCGGACCGGTGGCCGAGTAGCCCTGCAGCTTCTTGTAGGTCTCGAAGGCCTTCTGCGCCTCGGGCGAGGACAGGCCGCCGACCCACTTGTCGCCGTCCTTCTTGGCGATCTTGCCGCCCTCACCGGCGAGCAGGCCGAAGTAGGTGTACCACTCCTGACCCGGCAGGTAGATCGGGTCGACGACGCCCTCGGTGGCCTTCAGCTTGTCCAGGTCGGCGTAGAACTCGTCCAGGGTCTTCGGCGCGTCGGTCAGCTGGGCCTTGGCCCAGAGGTCCTTGTTGTAGGCGACGACGCGGTTGGAGACCCACCACGGGGCGGCGAACTGCTTGCCGTCCAGCTGGGCGGCCTCGTTCTGGTTGGCGTTCCAACCGTCGCCGCCCAGGGCGGACTTGTCCTTGGTGATGTCGAGCAGGCCGCCCGAGGCGGCGTAGCCGGAGGTCTGGGTGTTGCCGAGCTCGACGACGTCGACCGAGCCCTCGGACAGCGCGGCGGTCACCTTCTGGCCGATGCCGTCCCACTCCTGGATCTGGAAGTCGACCTTGGAGCCCGGGTAGGTGGTCTCGAACTCGCTCTTGACCGCGTCGGTCCAGCCCTTCGGGGCGGAGCCGGTCATCAGCCACACCTTCAGCGTCTTGCCGCTGTAGTTCTTGGCGCCCGCCGCGGACGACGAGTTCGAACCGGCGTTGTCCTTGCTCTTGCCGTCCGAGCCACAGGCCGCCAGGCCGACGACCATTGCTGCGACGCCGACCGCCGCGATGAGCTGACGCTTCACGCCATCCTCCTGAGGGATGCCTGGGTTACCCCCGTCGGGCGGCAGCGGCAGACCCACGTAAAGCGGGGGGAAAGGTGCCGCGGACCCCTTCGAGCGGGTGGGGGGATTCATAGTGACCGGCCTAGTGGTGTAGACCAGATGCCTGGAGCTTGGCCTAGACCAATGGGCCTGTCAACGGCTGTTCGACCGATCCGGACCACCCGTTATCAAGCCGACACCGCACATCGTTCATCGCGTGATGAGGTATTCGTTCCGTAGCCATACATGCAACGATGTCACCCGTTAACTATGTGGCGGGGCCCGTAAAGGCCCCGCGAGAAGCGGGAGAACAGGTCCGATGAGCAGCGACGGGGGAACCACCGCCCAGGTCAACGACCCCGAGGTGAAAAACCTCCCGACGCAGGCCGGCGCCGACCCGACCGCGCGCGTCCCCAAGTACTACGGTCTCAAGCGCCACCTGCTCCAGCTCACCGAGACCCAGCCCGCCGGCACCCCCGTCCCGCCCGAGCGCGCGCTGGCCGCCCAGTTCGACACCTCCCGCACCACCGTGCGCCAGGCGCTGCAGGAACTGGTCGTCGAGGGCCGGCTGGAGCGCATCCAGGGCAAGGGCACCTTCGTCGCCAAGCCCAAGGTCGCCCAGGCCCTCCAGCTCACCTCCTACACCGAGGACATGCGGGCCCAGGGCCTGGAGCCCGCCTCGCGGCTGATCGAGATCGGCTACATCACCGCCGACGACCGGCTCGCCCCGCTGCTCGACATCAAGCCCGGCGGCCGGGTGCTGCGGATCGAGCGCCTGCGCCTGGCCAACGGCGACCCGATGGCCATCGAGGTCGCCCACCTGTCCGCCAAGCGCTTCCCCGCGCTGCGGCGCAACCTCGCCAAGCACAACTCGCTGTACGCGGCGCTGCGCGAGGTGTACGGGGTCACCGTGGCCGAGGCCGAGGAGACCATCGAGACCACCCTCGCCAACCCGCGCGAGGCCGGCCTGCTCGGCTCCGACCTCGGACTGCCGATGCTCCAGCTCTCCCGGCACTCCTTCGACGCCGACGGCGACCCGGTGGAGTGGGTCCGCTCGATCTACCGCGGCGACCGCTACAAGTTCATCACCCGGCTCAAGCGCCCGGAGTAGTCCGGGCGAAGCAGTCCGGGGCGAAGCAGTCCGGGCGGGGCACTCCCCCCGCCACCACGGGCACCGGCGCGCGCGACCCGCGCGCGCCGGTGCCCGTTCGCGTCACGGAAGGGGCAGTACCGGTCGAATACGACCGGATGCCGTCCGGATGGCGGGAAGTTGCGCCGACCCCGGTGACATGGATCACCCCATGCCCTAGATTGCGCAGCCGTACTGACTGTCGATCACCGATGGTGCTGCTCGGCGGGTTCGCGGGGGCGTGCGGTGCCCCGCGGGCTGCGGCGCCGACGGGGAGAACCCTCCGGAGCGGAGCCGAAGATGCCGTCTGATCCCGATACCGTCGAACCTGTCATGCCCGAGCCACCCGGGGAGCGGGTGCCCGCAGTGACCCCCGAACGGGTGCTGGCCGGGCTCGCCCTGCTCGTGCCGATCGTCGCGACGCTGTGGGTGTCCTCGTACGACAAGACCGACCCGGGCGTCGGCGGGGTGCCGTTCTTCTACTGGTACCAGCTGCTCTGGGTGCCGGTGTCGGCGGTGTTCACCGTGGCCGCGTACCTGCTGATCAACCGGGACGAGAAGGCCCGCAAGGCGGCGCGGAAGGCGGGTGGCGCGCGATGAGCCACGTCAACGTGCCGGCCCTCACGGTCTTCGTGCTGTTCTTCGTCCTGGTCACCGTGATGGGCTTCCTCGCCGCCCGCTGGCGGCGCGCGGACGACGTGGCGCACCTGGACGAGTGGGGCCTGGGCGGCCGCAGCTTCGGGACCTGGGTCACCTGGTTCCTGCTCGGCGGCGACCTCTACACCGCGTACACCTTCGTCGCCGTCCCGGCGGCGGTCTACGCGACCGGTGCGGCGGGCTTCTTCGCGGTGCCGTACACGATCGTCGCCTATCCGCTGGTCTTCCTCTTCCTGCCCCGGCTCTGGTCGGTCTCCCGGGTGCACGGGTACGTCACCCCGGCCGACTTCGTCCGCGGCCGGTACGGCTCGCGGCCGCTCTCCCTGGTCGTCGCGCTGACCGGGATCCTGGCCACCATGCCGTACATCGCGCTCCAACTCGTCGGCATCCAGGCGGTCCTGGACGTGCTGGGCGTCGGCGGCGGCGAGAACGCCAACTGGTTCGTCAAGGACCTGCCGCTGTTCCTCGCCTTCGGCGTGCTGGCCGCGTACACCTACTCCTCCGGGCTGCGCGCCCCGGCGCTGATCGCCTTCGTCAAGGACGCCCTGATCTACATCGTGATCATCGTCGCGGTGATCTACATCCCGATCCGGCTCGGCGGCTACGGGCACATCTTCGACGCGGCCGCGCACAAGTTCAGCGCCCCCAAGTCCGCCGGCTCGCTGACCCTCCCGGGCGACAAGCAGTGGACGTACGCGACGCTGGCGCTGGGCTCGGCGATGGCGCTGTTCATGTACCCGCACTCGGTGACCGGTGTGCTGGCCTCCAAGTCCCGCGGCACGGTGCGCCGCAACATGGCGATCATGCCCGCGTACTCGCTGATGCTGGGCCTGCTGGCGCTGCTTGGCTTCATGGCCATCGCGGCGGGCGTCGGCAAGGGCGACAAGAAGTTCAACGCCCAGCTGTCCGTGCCGCAGCTGTTCGCCGACATGTTCCCGGACTGGTTCACCGGCGTGGCCTTCGCGGCGATCGGGATCGGCGCGCTGGTGCCGGCCGCCATCATGTCGATCGCGGCGGCCAACCTGTTCACCCGCAACATCTACAAGGAGTGGCTGAAGCCCGCCGCCACCCCGGCGGACGAGACCCGGATCGCCAAGCTGGTCTCGCTGCTGGTGAAGGTCGGCGCGCTGGTCTTCGTGCTCGGCATGGACAAGCAGGCCGCAATCAACCTCCAACTGCTCGGCGGCCTGTGGATCCTCCAGACCTTCGTGGCGATCGTCGGCGGCCTGTTCACCCGCTGGTTCCACCACTGGGCGCTGTTCGCCGGCTGGGCGGCCGGCATGGCCTACGGCACCTGGAAGGCCTACGGCATCGCGAGCCCCGCCACCAAGCACTTCGGCGGCAACGCGGCCGCGATCCCCGGCATCGGCGAGATCGGCTACATCGGCCTGACCGCCTTCGCGCTCAACCTGATCGTCGCGGTGGCGCTCACCCTGGTGCTGCGCGCCGTCAAGGCACCCGAGGGCCCGGACGAGACCAGGCCCGCCGACTACAGCGCCGAGGCCGGCGACGAGGAGCCGGAGAACGCGCCGGAGCCCGTAGCGGCGCACTGATTCGCGCCGCACGCGCCCTGTGATCGCGCCGCCCTCTCCGTGAACACTGGAGAAGGCGGCGCGATCATATGTATGAACAGCCGCCTTCGCAGGGCACCACCAGACCGGACCGGCGACCGGCCGGCAACTGATCGACCCACGGGGAGCACGCGGCCATGGCAGAACTCGGCACCACCCTCAACGGCCAGCACCAGTCCACCCAGAGCCCGCACCACCTCACCACCCACCGCCCGGCGTCGGCCACCCGGCTGCCGTCCCTGCTGATCGCCACCCGACACGGCGAGTCCACCGCCAACGTCGAGTTCCAGCTGGCCGAGGCCACCGGCGCGCTCAGCGTCCCGATCAGCTGCCGGGACGCCGACATCCCGCTGTCGCTGCACGGCCAGCAGCAGGCCCAGGCGCTCGGCCGCTGGTGGGCCGCCCTGCCCAGCACCGACCGCCCGCGCAGCGTCTGGTGCTCGCCGTACGTGCGCACCACCGAGACCGCCCGGATCGCGCTCGCCCAGGCCGCCGGGCTCGGCGCCGTCCCGGTCACCCTCGCCGTGCGCCACGACGAGCGGCTGCGCGACCGCGAGCTGGGCGTCCTGGAGATGCTGACGCGGGCCGCGATCGAGGCCAAGCACCCGGAGGAGTCCGCCCGGCGGCGCAAGATGGGCGAGCTGTACTACCGGCCGCCCGGCGGCGAGTCCTGGGCCGACGTCGCGCTGCGGGTGCGCAGCCTGCTGCGGGACGTCTGCGAGGAGGAGGCCGGGCGGCCCGTCCTGCTGGTCGCGCACGACTGCACGGTGCTGATGCTGCGCTACGTGCTGGAGCGGCTCACCGAGGAACGGCTCACCGCGCTCGCGCCGGTGCGCAACTGTTCCACCAGCCTGTGGCGCGCCCAGGACGGGCGGCTGCACCCGGAGCGCTGGAACACCGTCGACCACCTCGCCCCGGAGAATTGACGAGCCGTCACGCGCCCTCGTCCGGTCGCGCCTCGTCGCCCGGTCACTCCCCGTCGCCCGGTCACTCCCCGTCGCCCGGTCACACCTCGTCGCCCGGTCACGTCTCGTCGTCCGGGCAGGCGAAGCAGCGCCGGTAGGCCAGCGGCGTGGTCCCCAGCCGGCGCCCGAAGTGGTGCCGCAGCGCGGCCGCGTTGCCGAAGCCGCAGCGGGCGGCGATCGCGTCCACCGGTTCGGCGGTGGACTCCAGCAGCCGCTGGGCGAGCAGCACCCGCTGCCCGGTCAGCCAGCGGTGCGGCGTGGTGCCGGTCTCCTGCTGGAAGCGGCGGGCGAAGGTGCGCGGGGACATGTGGACCCTGGCGGCCAACTGCTCGACGGTGCAGTCCCGGTCCAGGTGGTGGCGCATCCAGTCGAGCAGCGGCGCCAGCGAGTCGCCGTCGCCGCCGGGCAGCGGGCGGCTCACGAACTGGGCCTGCCCGCCCTCCCGGTGCGGCGCCACCACCATCCGGCGGGCGATCCCCCGGGCCACCTCGGCGCCCTGCACCTTGCGCACCAGGTGCAGGCAGGCGTCGATGCCGGCGGCCGTCCCGGCCGAGGTGATCACCGGGTCGTCGTCCACGTACAGCACGTCCGGCTCGACGGCGGTCCGCGGGAAGCGCCGGGCCAGGTCCTCGCTGTGCCGCCAGTGGGTGGTGGAGCGGCGGTCGTCCAGCAGCCCGGCGGCGCCGAGCACGAAGGCGCCGCTACAGATGGACAGCACCCTGCCGCCGTCCGCCACCACCGAGCGCAGCGCCGCCAGCAGCGGCTCCGGGTACTCCGGGCGGATCGCCGTCGCGGTGACCACCACCAGGTCGGCCCCGGCCAGCCGCTCGGGGCCGTGCGGGACGTCCACCGCGAACCCGGCGTGCGTCGTGTGCGGCCCGGGGCGGGCGCCGGCGATCGCGAAGTCGTACCCGGGCAGGCCGTCGGCCGTGCGGTCGAGGCCGAAGACCTCGCAGGCGACACCGAGCTCGAAGGGGTGGATCTCCTCCAGCACCACCGCGACCACGTTCTTCAGCATGCCGCCCAGGATGCCCCGGCCGGCACCGGCGACGGAAGGGCCGGATGGCAGTTTTTCGATGAGATCAGTCATTCCTGCCACTCGTGGCCGCCGCCCCGCCCGACCAGAGTGGAGCCATGGACAGCGGCACTCTCGCAAGCGCAATCGCCCTGGTCGGGGCCGTCGGCGGTTTCGGCCTGCTCGGCACCCTGATCGGCCGGGAGGTCGCCCGCGGCGCCGCCACCGGCCGCGACAACTGGCACCGCCCGGGCGGCTACCCGGCCGGCCCGGAACGCCTGGACCGGCTGTACGGCACCATGCCCGCCGCCTCGCTGCGCCCCTCCGCCGACCCGGCCACCCTCCCGGTCCGGGCCACCCCGGAGATCACCACCCCGGACGGTTCCGGCACACTGACGGGATGGACATCCTCATCCGCCAGGCCCTTCCGGAGGACCTCGACGACGCCGGCCGCATCACCGTCGAGGCCTTCGTCGGCGACGGCCACACCTCGCCCGAGAGCAGCTACGTCGAGCTCCTGCGCGACGCCGCCCGCCGGGCCCGGGAGGCCGAGCTCCTGGTCGCGGTCGACCAGGCCGAAGGACGGGTCCTCGGCTGCGTGACCTACGCCGTCGGCGGCACCGAGTGGGCCGACATCGCCGGCCCGCGCGAGGGCGAGATCCGGATGCTCGCCACCGCCGCGGCCGCCCGCGGCCGGGGCGTCGGCGAGGCCCTGGTCCGCGCCACCATCGCCCGCAGCCGCGAACTCGCCCTGGACGGCATGGCGTTCTCCACCCGCCCGCAGATGACCGCCGCCCACCGCGTCTACGAGCGGACCGGCTTCCGCCGCACCCCCGAGCGCGACTGGTCCCCGTACCCGGGCATGGACCTGATGGTCTACAGCCTGGCGTTCTGAGCCCGGCCGGGGCGTCGTCGGCTCTCCTCCTCCCCGGTGACCGACAGACGATCAACGGACGTCTTTTGATATAAACCACAGATCACGTCTGATGCCACGTCGCGGCAGCCGACCGATCCCGGGGGGACGCACCACATGGACGACGGGCCCGGCCTCGGCACGCCCGCGAGCGGCCCCACGCTCCAGGACATGCGCACGTCCCGGGGCATCGAGCCCCCGGCCACCAGCCGCTACGCGATCCCCGCACCGGCGCCCCGGCCGCGCGGGCCGCTGCCGCCCTCCGTCCGCTTCCCGGCGGTCGACGGGCTGCGCGGCCTCGCCATCGCCTCCGTCCTGCTCTACCACACCAACTGGTTCCAGAACGGCCTGTTCGGCGTGGACGTCTTCTTCGTCCTCTCCGGCTTCCTGGTGACCCTGGTGCTGATCCGCGAACTGGACCGCACCGACGGCATCCGGCTCGGCGTCTTCTACCGCCGCCGGGCCAAGCGGCTGCTGCCCGGACTGCTCGCCACCGTCCTCCTCGTCGTCGCGCTGTCCGCACTGGTCAGCCCGCTACGGGACGTCAGGGACCTCCGCCCGCAGGCGCTCGCCGCGCTCGGCCAGGTCGCCAACTGGGCCCAACTGGCCCGCGGCGACGCCTACTGGCAGCACTTCGCCTCCATCGACCCGCTCGCGGCCATGTGGTCGCTCAGCATCACCGAGCAGTTCTACGCGCTCTGGCCGCTGCTGCTGCTCGCGGTCTTCGGTCTCTGCCGCCGCTCGCTGCGCGCGACCGGCGTCGTCACCGCCGGGCTGTTC
Source organism: Kitasatospora sp. NPDC088160 (assembly GCF_044741445.1). NCBI lineage: Bacteria > Bacillati > Actinomycetota > Actinomycetes > Kitasatosporales > Streptomycetaceae > Kitasatospora > Kitasatospora sp. NPDC088160. The sequence goes on from NZ_JBIUSS010000023.1 coordinate 138,427, forward strand.
GTCGTCGCCGCGCTCGTCGCCCCGCTGATGTGGAACGGCGACAACAGCGACCGCCTCTACCTCGGCACCGAGACCCGCGCGGTCGGCTTCGCGGCCGGCGCCACCGCCGCCTTCGCCGTCCACCTGCGGCTGCGCCGCCAGGTCCGCGCGGCGGCCCCCGGCGGCGACGGCGCCACCCGCTCCCGGCGGCGCCTGCTCGACCGCTCCGGAGCGGCCGGCACCCTGGCGCCCGCCCTGCTCGGGACCGCGGCCCTCGGCGGCCTGGTCTGGGCCAGCCTGTCCGTCAGCGGCTACCACGAGCCGCTGCTCTACCAGGGCGGGCTGGCCGCGGTCGCGGCGCTGGCCGCCGTCCTGGCCGCCTCGCTCTGCCACGACCGGGGCCCGCTGGTCCGGCTGCTGTCACTGCCCCCGCTGCGGCTCACCGGCACCATCTCCTACAGCCTCTACCTGCTCCACCTGCCGGTGTACTGGCTGCTCCAGCACTACGTCGACGACATCTCGCCGCAACTGCTGCTCGCCATCGGCGCACCGCTCTCCTGGGTGCTGGCCTGGCTGATGCACACCGGCACCGAGAAGCTGCGGGTGCTGCGCTGGCGGGCCTTCCCGGCCGTCCCGCTGCTGGCCGTCGCCACGGCGGTGGCCACCACCGGCGCCTGGTACCTGCCCGCCTGGGTCCAGTACGACATGCGGTCCGGGCCGAGCGGCAAGCCCGCGGTCCTCGTCCTCGGCGACTCCTTCGCCCAGGACCTCGCCACCGGCCTCTACCGGCACGGCGACCGCTACCGGGTGGTCGACGGCGGGATCAGCGGCTGCGGCGTGTTCGACCCGGACAAGGTGCGCACCACCTCCGGCGAGGAGTTCGACACCAGCCGGGAGTGCCGCGACCGGGCCGCCGCGTGGGACCGGCAACTCACCGGCGCCGCCCCGCAGGCCGTCGTGATCCACCTCGGCTGGGACGCCGCCGAGCAGTACCTCGACGGCAGCTGGCTCAGCCCCTGCGAGGAGGACTACAGGAGCCGCTACACCACCCAGCTCACCCAGGCCGTGGACCAGGTCCGTCGCCGCGCGCCCGGCGCCCGGGTGCTGCTGATGAACGAACGGGTCGAGAACGGCGCCATCGACAAGGGCTGGGGCACCTGTTACGACCAGCAGGTCGCCGCCTACGTGAAGGCCACCGCCGGCGCCGTCCGGCTGGTCGACCTCAACACCTTCTTCTGCCCGTACGAGACCTGCGCGTGGAAGGACCGCGACGGCCACTGGGTCACCCCCGCCAACGACGGGGTGCACCTCACTCCGGCCGGCATGCGGTTCGTGACGCCGTGGCTGGAGCAGCAGATCGCGGACGGACTGACCGGACCGCCGACGGGGCCGCCCACGGCCGCCCCGACGCCGACCTCGACACCGACGCCCACACCCACGCCGACTCCGACGGCCACGACGCCGACCACCACCAAGCCCACGGGCCGGCCGAGTTCGGCCAAGCCCGGCCGGACCGCGCCCTGACCGGAGCCTAGGACGGCGGCAGTTCGTAGGTCTGCGCGAAGCAGTCGCGGATCGCCTGCTCGGAGGCCGGGCGCCCGGCGTAGTCCATCCGCGGGGTGTCCTGGTTGGTCGGCAGGTTCGGGTCGATGCCGAAGTACAGCGACCAGAAGTACAGCCCGCGCAGCTTGCGCTCCTGCGCCACCTGGCAGACCGCGGTGAACCAGGTCGCCTGGACGGCCTCGTTCAGCTCGGTCTTCTTGTAGTACTCGCCGGGCGTCTTGTAGGCGCCCTTCTGCGCCGGGATGCCCACCTCGGTGAGCTTGGTGGTCGGCTGCGGACCGCTGCCGCGCTTGTCGAGCCAGGCGTTCCAGCTGGCCCTCAGGTCGGCGACCGGGGCGTCGTCACCGGCCGACTTGGCCGGCGGGTAGGCGTCCACGCCCGTGCCGTCCGCCGGCACCGCTATCGGGCCCTTGGACCAGTTGTCGAAGTTCGCGTCGTACACCAGCTCGCCGTGGAAGGTCTTCCGCGCCTGGTCGATGAGACCGGGCCACCGCGGGTCGCCCTCCAGCGAGTTGAACTCGGTGCCGATGGTGACCTCGGCCGCGGAGTGCTCCTGGGCGGTCTTCAGGTAGGGCGTCAGGAAGGCGGCGTAGCTGGCGAACCAGGCGTCCCGGTCGGTCGGTGCGATGTTGCCGCGCCACTTGAGGGTGTTGAGGTAGTCGAAGACGTCCTCGTCCATGATCGGACGGATGGTGGTGCGCAGGCCCGCCCGGTGGGCGGCGTCCAGCAGCAGGGCCAGCCGCTCCGGGGTGGGGGTGGTCGGCCGGGCGGCGACGGCGTTCGACCTGGTGCCCGTCGTGTAGTACGGGAAGGTCACCGACAGGGAGTTGGCGTTCAGCCCGACGACGTACTTGACGATGCGGTCGACCTTGCCCTGGACGAAGTTGTCCGGGTCCGCCGGATCGTCCAGCCAGTACACCTGCACACCCCACTCGGGGCTGCCCTCGGCCCACGGGCGGGCCACCCTGGGGCCGGTGTCCTCGACCGGCGGCGCGTCCTTGCCGAAGCCCCAGACCCGTCCCTGCTCGGTCGCGGAGCCGGCCCAGTGCACGGCGGTCGGGCGCTGGTGGACGAACTTGAGCGGGTGGTCCCCCCAGACCACCGGGACGGCGACGGTGATGGCGACCACCACGGTCGGCAGGATGAAGATGGCGGGGCGCTTCACAGCGGTGACCTCCGATCAGGCCGGCTTGGCGATGACGACGAACTTGTTCTCCTCGCCCTTGAGGAACTTGACCAGCCCGCGCAGGCCGCCCCAGCCCTCCAGGAAGGAGAACAGCGGGATGGCCGCCACCACGACGATCGGCTCCCACCACTTGCGCCGGTGGTTCGCCGAGGCGACGACGTTCAGGCGCAGGCCCTCCCAGTACGTCCAGATGACGTAGGCGAAGTTGATCGACCAGACCAGCACCACGGACTGGGTGACCGGGGAGGTGTTCCAGGTGCCGGTGAACCAGGCGACCAGCAGCACCAGGCCGACGTGCTGGAGCGGGCCGAGCACCCAACTGACCATGCCCATCCCGATGAACAGCCGGTACCGCAGCGGGATCGTCCTGTTGAAGCAGAGCGCGACCAGGCCCCAGGCCCAGCGCTCGCGCTGCTTGAGGAAGTCCTTGACCCCGGCCGGCGAGGCGCCGTAGCAGCGCCCGTTGAACCAGTCGCTGCGGCCCGGGTAGCGCTGGCAGAAGTTCAGCGCCATCTGGGCGTCCTCCACGATGGTCTTCGGGCCGAAGTCCCAGCCGATGGTGGCCTCCACCGAGGAGCGCATCAGGAGCAGTTCGCCGTGCACGCCGGCGATCGGGGTGCCGGTGCCGGTCATCGCGCGGAAGCGGGCGATGTCGTCGGCCGGGCGGATCGCGTCGGCGAGCCAGGTGAAGGTGGAGACGGCGTTCTCCCGCGGGTACGTCAGGATGCCCTGCGCCATGTGCTTGGCGTCGTCCCCGGCCCGGCGCTGCCGGTTGACGAACTGCGCGACGGCGGCGGCGGTGTCCGGGCCGACGCCGGTGTCGTCGTCCATGTGCAGCACCCAGACGTCGTCCTCGGCCTCGCCCTCCTCGATCCGCAGCTCGTGCGAGTAGTGGTTGGCGCGGGCCTTGAACTTGGTGCCGTTGGCCGTCTCGTAGGCCTTCGGCACGGTCACCACCCGGATCAGCGGGTTGCGGGCGGCCAGACCGTCGATCTTCTCGGCGGCCGCGCAGCCCTCCTCGGTGAGGACGTCCACCCGCATCCACGGGAAGTAGGCCGGCAGGTGCTCGACGTACGAGAGCACCGAGCGCTCCAGCGCCGGATAGGTGTCGTGGCGGCCGATGGTCGGCACCAGCACGATCAGGAAGTCGTCCTCGACCGGCACGGCCGGCGTCATCCGGCTCACCTGGCGCAGCCGGCGGCGGACCATCAGCACGCCCTGGAAGCCGATCAGGACGCCGAACACCGGCATCCCCCACAGGATGGTGATCGTCCAGCCGAGCGGGGTGGGGTTGGGCACGTAGGCCCAGACCGAGAAGGCGAAGATGACCGTGAAGGAGAAGTAGAACGGGAGGACCCGGGGCTTCCACGACATCTGTCGCTCGGCGAGCCGGGCGGCCTCGCGGGACGTGGTGAGCACCGTCCGTGCGGGGGATGTCGATGGCATGGCGAAAGTCGCTCCTCGTCTGGTGTCGGGCCGATCCCGTGCGGGAGCCGGGTCGTTCGCGAGCGGTCCGGGGCTGCGGAGGTTCAGGCCTGCGGCGGGCGGTCCGTCGGCGGACGGTCGGCCGGCGGACGGTCGGCCGGGGAGACGCCCGGACCGGGGGCGACCGGACCGGGGGCGACCGGACCGGGCGTCACCGGCGGCGCGGCGGGCCACGGCTGCTGGGCGAGCGTCGACGGGTGCGGGGCCGGCTGGGCGGCCTGCTGCGCGTACGGCACCGGCTGTGACGGCTGCGAAGGCTGGGCCGGCTGGGCCGGCGCCGACTGCGGCCAGGCAGCGGGCTGCGACTGCGGCTGCGAGGCCGGGGGCTGCTGCGGCCACGCGGGCTGCGGCTGCTGTTGGAAGGGCGGCTGCGGTGGCCAGGCGGCCTGCGGCTGCGGCTGCGGCTGCGGCCAGGCGGACTGGTGCTGGTGCTGGTGCTGGAACGGCGGCTGCTGGTACGGCTGCGGGCCCGGGGCCGGCTCGGCCGGGATCGTCCGCAGCAGCGACCAGTGCACCTGGCCGCCCGACGCCGCGGCGGCCTCCGGCGCCCGCGGCTCCCGCCACTTCAGCCGGGCCAGCAGCAGGATCAGCGCCGCGGTGACGGCCACGCCGAGCGCGAAGGTCGCGAGCTTGAGCCCGCCCTCGGTGGTGCTGGTGAACCACTCCCGCTGCGGCTTGTCCAGGAGCGCGCCGGTCAGGCTGCGCACCCGGTTGTACCCCTCGACCAGTGCGACGCCGGCCGCCACCCCGAGCGCCCAGCTGCGCCCGCGCAGCAGCAGGATTCCCGAAAGCAGGTAGATCAGGCCGTAGTTGAGGCTGCCGGTCTCGGCGTCCACCGAGGTGCCGCCGTAGTAGAAGATGCCTTTGACGTAGGTCGCGAACCCGACCTGGCCGAAGCAGTTGTACGCCGCCCAAGCCAGCAGCACCACGCCCCAGCCGACGGCGATGCCGCCGGCCGCGCGCATCGCACGCGCCTGTCCCATCCCGCACCCCCGCCCCGCCGGGCCCGTCCCGGCGTCAGCCCCTCGGCTTCGCCGCCACAGGATGCCACACGGCACAACGGACACGGTATTCCGGCCGTTCAACGGAATTCGGTGGTGTAGCGCACCTCACGGCGACCGGCTCGGCGGACGCGCGGGGGCGGCTCGACGACCCTGCGGACCGGCTCAACGAACGTGCAGGCCGCCCCAGTCGACGTTCGCGCCGAACGGGCCGGCGCCGCCGGTGAGCGCCAGCGGGCTGTGGTAGGTGGCGTTGACGTCCGCGCTGGAGTTGCGCGGCTGGTCCAGCGTCAGGTTGTCCGAGGTGAGCGACTGCCCCCAGACCGTCCAGATCGTCCAGGGCGTGCACCGCAGCGTGTCCGGCTGGCGGGAGTTGACCGGGACGGCGAAGGACTCGGCCAGGATCCGCGGCTTGCCGTAGCCGGCGAGTCCGTCGTAGTACCGCTTGGTCCACACCTCGCCGGTGCCGATCGGGTGCGCGGGGCTGCCGCTGTAGTCGTCCACCCCGACCACGTCGACGTACTGCGAGCCCGGGTAGTAGTCCCACGGGTCCGCGCCGGGGGCTCCGTCCCAGGACACCGGCGTCCAGACGAACAGCAGGTTGTGCAGGCCCCTGGTCTCCACCAGGTAGCGGTAGGTGATCCGCCACAGCGCCTGGTAGTCGGCCGGCTTCTGGCCCGACCACCAGAACCTGCGGGAGCAATCCTGCACGTTCATCTCGTGGTACGGGCGCAGCAGCACCGGCACGTCGTGGGCGGCCAGGTACTCCAGGTGGTCGGCCAGGTAGGACAGGTCGGTCATCAGCGCGCGGTACTCGGGGGTGTCGTGCGCGCTGTCGACGACCCGGCCGAACCAGCCCTTGTCCTTGGCGGCCGGAGAGTTCGAACAGAGCACCTGCTCGAAGGACTTGACGTCCGAACCCGGGTAGGGCTGGTGGAAGGACATGCCGACGATCCCGGCCGGCCCCCCGCCGTTGTCGGGCAGTTCGGTGGTGGTGCCGTCGCAGTTGTGCTGGACGCCGGCCGTGCCGTAGCTGCCGTCGTCGGCGCGCGGGTGACCGGACCAGACGGCGGAGAGCAGGTCGACGGCGTCGTCGGTGTACTGCCAGCCGGCCCGGCAGGTGGGCCACCGGCCGGCCGAGTAGGAGCGCGGGTCGCCGACGCCCCAGCCGGTCTGGCCGTAGCCGGGGCCGAGGTCGGTCTCGACGAAGCCGGGCAGCTTGCCGGTGAGGTCGGCGGCCTTCTTGTAGTAGTAGCCGACCTGCTTGGTGCCGCGGTAGTCGCCGTACTCGGGGTTGTTGCGCTCGTTGTGCGCCTCGACGTGCTGGCCGATCACCGTCCCGCCGCTCTGCCCGGTGCGGGCCCGGTCCTCCAGGTCGGCGAGCAGCTGCTGGACGGCCCGGGCGTTCGGCGAGGCCTGCGGATCCCGGGCGAGCAGGTCCCGGCCGACCTCCGGCGGCAGGGTGCGGCCGGGGAGGCCGACCGTCACCGGGACGCGGGCGGGCCGTTCGCCGTCGGCCCGGCCGTCACGCTGCAACAGCGCCACGGCGCCCGCGGCGACCACGACCCCGGCCGCGGCCAGGACGGCGGGCCTGCCGCGCAGGGCTCTGGGCAGGGCCACGGACCGCTCCTCCGGTTGCTCGCCGGCACCGGCCCAGGCGGACACAACCGGAACACTCGTGCGAATGACTGCCCCCGAGAGCCTGCCACACTCCCCCGGCACCGGCGAGCGAACCCGCCGGGGCCGGGGTGCCACGGCGGATCAGCCGGCCGCGGCGGCCCCCGACGCACCCGGCGCGGCCGCGGACGCGGCCTTGGCGCGCTGGAGCAGCTGGCCCTTCACGTGCTCGCCGAAGCCGACGGCCGCCGCGGTGGCGGTGGCGTCGGCGGTGTCGCCGCCCTTCGCCGAGCCCTCGACCGTGAAGTAGGCGTACCGGCCCAGGGTGTTGTGCGTGTTGGTGCAGCCCGGAGTGGCGCAGAAGGCCGGCGCGCCCGGCGCGACGGCGCCCTTGAGGTGGCCGGTGTAGCTCTTCATCGAGGTCTCGGCCTGGATCTTGTGGTCGAAGACCGCGACGCCGACGGTCACCGCGCTGTCGCCGGAGACGTAGGTCGCCCGGAGCACCTTCTGGCAGCCCTGGTCACCGAGGACCTTGCCGAGCCCGCCGGTCGTCGAGTTCCCGTCCCAGCAGGGCGAGTCCAGCGAGACGAAGGTCCGGTTCCAGGTGGCGCCGTTGACCGTCACCTGGAGCGCGGAGAACAGTGCCCCCGCGTCCTGCGGCGCCGGGTCGGTGGCGGCCTCCCAGATCGGCTTCGACGGGTCGTCCGGCGCTCCGCCCGGGGTGCCGGACGGGTTCCCGCCCGGGGTTGCGGCGGCACTCGGCGCGGCACTCCGGGCGGCACCCGATGCGGCGGAGGACGGCCGGTTGGAGGCCGAGGCGATCGGCCCGGCGACCGGCTTGTCGCCGCCGCCCTTCGTCAGCAGCACCGCCCCGCCCGCGATCAGGCCGCCGACCAGGACGACCGCGACCGCCACGCCGAGGGCCCGCAGTCGGCGGCGGCGCTTGCCGTCCGCCGCGTTGCGGTCCGCCAGCGCCTCCCAGTTCGGCTCGGCGCGCTGCGGCGCCTGGGGCTGCGGGTACGGCTGCGGATGCGGCTGGGGATGCGGCTGGGGGTGCGCCTGGGGGTTCGGCTGCCACTGCGGCGGCAGCTGCTGCCCTGGCGGTCCCGGCTGCGGCAGCGGAGGCTGCCCCGGCGGACCGGGCTGCGCCACCGGCTGCGCGGGCGGCACCGGAGGCCCGTACGAGGCCGGCGGCGGCCCGAAGCCCCCGCTCGGCGGCAACACCGGACCGGGCACCACCGGCGGCTGCTGACCGTGCGCGTCCCCCGGCCCGGGGGGAGGCGTTCCCTGCGGACCCTGCCCGGGTGCGCCAGTTCCGTCGCTCACGCGCCCCCTCGCTTCGCTCGATGATCGCTTCGCGAAACGCGCCCCTCGGCGCTTCGCTCGCTCATGCGCCCAGATCGTAGGGCATGCCCGCGGCAACCGGTCCGCCCGGTGACCGTTCCGTATCGAAACCAGGACGCCGGGGCCCGGAATCAGGGCGTCGGGAGCCCGGATCCGAGGCGCCCCAAGGCCACGACCCGCCCCCTCCCGGCACCACCGGTTATCGCTCCGACACACCGCGCCGTACTACATGTGGGGTCGCATCAGAGAGACACCACTAGATGTATGCTCAATCCTGCTGTCGATGCAGGGGAACCCGGTGCGAATCCGGGACTGCCCCGCAGCGGTGAGCGGGCGGCTACCAGTAGCCGCCCCGCGAGTCCGAGTACCTGCCGACGGTGTGCGCACGGGCCCTCCCGCAGAGGCCGCGCCAGCACGAGAACTACCTTCCGGGCCTCGCGGGCGGGCCGGGGACGCCACTGTCGCGCGACGCTTCCTGCGTACGTGCCGTGCTCCCCTGCCCCGAACGGCCCGGTACCCCCCGATCACCGCCGCCGATCGCCGCCAGGAGAGAGCGCCTTGACCACCGCTGCCTCAGCCACCCTGCCCGCCCAGGGCACCGGCCCCGCCCCCACCGACCCGACGGTCTCCGACCCCGGCGGCGCGCTCCTTCGGCTGCTCACCGACCGCAGCGTCGATCTCCCCCAGGTGGACCCCGGCCATGTCGCCGCCGCCGCGCTGCGCGGCCGCCACGCCGGCTCGGACTTCGCCGAGCTGCGCGGGCTGGCCGTGGACGCCGCCGCGTCGATGATCGCCGAGGACCCCCAGTACTCGAAGCTGGCCGCCCGGCTGCTCGCCCTGGAGATCGTCGACGAGGCGAACAGCCAGGGCTCGCGCTCCTTCGCCGCCTCGATCGCCGTCGGCCACGCCGAGGGCCTGATCGGCGGCACCACCGCCGCCTTCGTCACCAAGCACGCCGCCGCCCTGGACGCGCTGATCGACGCGCACGGCGACGACCGCTTCGAGTACTTCGGCCTGCGCACCGTGCAGTCCCGCTACCTGCTGCGCCACCCGATCACCCGCAAGGTCATCGAGACCCCGCAGCACTTCCTGCTCCGCGTCGCCTGCGGCCTGGCGGTCGGCGACAGCGAGCAGTCGGTGCGGGAGGTCGCCGAGCTGTACGGCCTGATGAGCCGGCTGGAGTACCTGACCTCCTCGCCGACCCTGTTCAACTCCGGCACCCGGCACCCGCAGATGTCGAGCTGCTACCTGCTCGACTCCCCGCTGGACAACCTGGACTCGATCTACAACCGCTACGCGCAGATCGCCCGGCTGTCCAAGCACGCCGGCGGCATCGGCCTGTCCTACTCGCGCATCCGCTCGCGCGGCAGCCTGATCCGCGGCACCAACGGCAAGTCCAACGGCATCGTCCCGTTCCTGCGCACCCTCGACTCCTCGGTCGCCGCCGTCAACCAGGGCGGCCGCCGCAAGGGCGCGGCCTGCGTCTACCTGGAGACCTGGCACGCCGACATCGAGGAGTTCCTGGAGCTCCGCGACAACACCGGCGAGGAGGCGCGGCGCACCCACAACCTCAACCTGGCGCACTGGATCCCGGACGAGTTCATGCGCCGGGTCAACGCCAACGAGGACTGGTCGCTGTTCTCCCCCGCCGACGTGCCCGAGCTCGTCGACCTGTGGGGCTCCGACTTCGACGAGGCCTACCGCAAGGCCGAGCTGGCCGGCAAGGCCGTGCGCACCATCCCCGCGCAGACCCTGTACGCCCGGATGATGCGCACCCTGGCGCAGACCGGCAACGGCTGGATGACCTTCAAGGACGCCTCCAACCGCGCCGCCAACCAGACCGCGCTGCCCGGCCGCACGGTGCACTCCTCGAACCTGTGCACCGAGATCCTGGAGGTCACGGACGACTCCGAGACCGCCGTCTGCAACCTCGGCTCGGTCAACCTCGGCGCCCACGTCGCCCCGGGGGCCTCCGTCGACGACCTGCTCGGCGCCATGGACTGGGAGCGCCTCGACGCCACCGTCCGCACCGCCGTGACGTTCCTCGACCGCGTGGTGGACATCAACTTCTACCCGACCACCGAGGCCGGCACCTCCAACTCCCGCTGGCGCCCGGTCGGCCTCGGCGTGATGGGCCTCCAGGACGTCTTCTTCAAGCTGCGGATCGACTTCGACTCCGCCGAGGCCGCGCGGCTGTCCACCCTCATCGCCGAGCGCATCATGCTCACCGCGTACGAGCGCTCCGCCGACCTGGCCGAGCAGCTGGGCCGCCACGAGGCCTACGGCGAGACCCGCGCCGCCCGCGGCGAGCTGCACATCGACCACTTCCCGACGGCCGCCCCGCAGTGGGCCGACCGCTGGACCGCGCTGCGCGCCCGCATCGCCGAGACCGGCCTGCGCAACTCGCTGCTGCTGGCCATCGCGCCGACCGCGACCATCGCGTCCATCGCCGGCGTCTACGAGTGCATCGAGCCGCAGGTCTCCAACCTGTTCAAGCGCGAGACGCTGTCCGGCGAGTTCCTCCAGGTCAACCCGTACCTGGTGCGCGAGCTCAAGGAGCTCGGCGTCTGGGACCAGCAGACCCGCGACGCCCTGCGCGAGGCCAACGGCTCCGTCCAGGAGCTGGGCTGGCTGCCCGCCGAGGTCCGCTCGCTGTACCGCACCGCCTGGGAGCTGCCCCAGCGCGCGCTGATCGACCTGGCCGCGGCCCGCATGCCGTACCTCGACCAGAGCCAGTCGCTGAACCTGTTCATGGCGGCGCCGACCATCGGCAAGCTCAGCTCGATGTACGCCTACGCGTGGAAGGTCGGTCTCAAGACCACCTACTACCTGCGCTCGCGCCCGGCGACCCGGATCGCCCAGGCCGCCTCCGGTACCGCCCGCGCCGCCGCGCCCGCGCCCGCGTCCTCGTCCGTGCCCGTGAACACCCCGACCCTCACCCCGGAGGAGGAGGCCGCGCTGGCCTGCTCCCTGGAGAACCCCGAGTCCTGCGAGGCCTGCCAGTGAGCACCCCCGACCGCGAGAAGATGCTGCTCGACCCCGGCTTCGAGCTGACCCTGCGCCCGATGCGCTACCCGTCGTTCTACGACCGGTACCGGGACGCGATCAAGAACACCTGGACCGTCGAGGAGGTGGACCTGCACTCCGACGTCGCCGACCTGGCCAAGCTCAGCGAGGGCGAGCGCCACCTCATCGGCCGCCTGGTCGCCTTCTTCGCCACCGGGGACTCGATCGTCTCCAACAACGTGGTGCTGAGCCTCTACAAGCACATCAACTCCCCGGAGGCGCGGCTGTACCTGTCGCGCCAGCTCTTCGAGGAGGCCGTGCACGTCCAGTTCTACCTGACGCTGCTCGACACCTACCTGCCCGACCCCGAGGACCGCAACGCGGCCTTCGCCGCGGTGGAGAACATCCCCTCCATCCGCCAGAAGGCGCAGTTCTGCTTCAAGTACATGAACGCCGTCGACCACATCGACTCGCTCCAGACCAAGGAGGACCGCCGCGCGTTCCTCCTGAACCTGATCTGCTTCGCGGCGTGCGTCGAGGGCCTGTTCTTCTACGGCGCGTTCGCGTACGTGTACTGGTTCCGGTCCCGCGGTCTGCTGCACGGCCTGGCCACCGGCACCAACTGGGTGTTCCGCGACGAGTCCATGCACATGGACTTCGCGATGTCGGTCGTCGACACCGTCCGCGAGGAGGAGCCCGACCTCTTCGACGACGAGATGGCCAAGCAGGTCACGGAGATGCTGGAGGAGGCCGTCGAGGCCGAGCTCCAGTTCGCCCAGGACCTGTGCGGCGACGGCCTCGCCGGCATGAACACCGACTCCATGCGCCAGTACCTGGAGGCCGTGGCCGACCAGCGCCTCGCCCGCCTCGGCCTGCCGATCCGCTACGGGTCGACGAACCCGTTCGGGTTCATGGAACTCCAGAACGTCCAGGAGCTGACCAACTTCTTCGAGCGCCGCGTCTCCGCGTACCAGGTCGCCGTCGAGGGCTCCGTCGCCTTCGACGACGACTTCTAAACCCGCAGACACACCAGAGGTGCCCCGCCCGGCTCACCGCCGCGCGGGGCACCTCTGTCTGTACCGACCCGACCGCCCACCCCATCCCCCTGAACTCCCCCGCCCCCACCCGGCGTTCACACCGGGCGGGGGCGGTCGAACGACTTTCCCGTTCTGGAAAGATCAGGTTCTTGACCCTGTGCCCAGAGAGCCGGGAGCATCGGCCAAGACAGGAACCACCGGCGACTGGAGGCACCTGATGCTGCGTTGGCTGTCTGGGAATGGGTCCTGCAACGACGGATCGTGCCCCACGCTGTGGGGCACCGAGAACGGGGACTACGTGGTCCAGGGATACGCGATCACCGACCCTTACCGTCTGGCGGAGTTGAACCTGCCGGACGGCGAGTCGGCGGTCGTGATCCCCGCTGCGGTCCTGGAGGGGTACTTCCATGCTCAAGGGTGAAGACTTCGGCCGTCTCTTCAAGACGTTCGAGCGAACGGCCTTCCGGCTCGAAACTCTGGCCGTCTACGACGTGGACGACGAACGTGAAGAGTTCGCGGATTTCCTCGCCGGCAAGGGGCTGCCGCCTGGCCGCTTCGACAACCCCTGGGTCCGCTCCATGACGGATCTGGGCAAGCAGGTGGCCCGGGTGCACGTCCTCCACTCCCCCTTGTCGGACTACCTCCGCTACGAGCTGGCGTCGTACCCCGGCAACATCAAGGCCGGCGAGTCGATCGGCATCATCGACACGGCTCGCCAGAAGGTGGCCGGGCTACCGGACCACGACTTCTGGCTGTTCGATGACGCCCAGGTCTACCGGATGCACTACACGGATGCAGGGCAGTTCCTCGGAGCCGAACTCCTGCCCGACGACTACCTGAGCGAGTACCAGCAGTACCGGGAGATCGCTCTGACGAACGCCGTGCCTTTCGGGGAGTACTCGGCGGCTTGAGCGGAGAACAGCACAAGGACTTGGGCAAAGCCCTGCGGGCGCTACGGATCGCCTCGGACAAGACAGCCGAGACCGTCGCCCGCAGGGCTTCCATGTCTCCAGCCAAGCTTTCGAAGATCGAAAACGGCAAGACCCTGCCGAGCGTGCAGGACGTGGACCTCATCCTGACCGCGCTCGGCATATCAGGCGAAGCCAAAGCAGAGTTCCTGGAGGCAGCCCGCGGCGCGGCGACCGAAGAGGTCGCCTGGCGGGAACTCCGCCGAATGGGCCACTGGAAGCACCAGCACGCCATCAAAGCCATCGAAGCCCGAACAGGCCTTCTCCGACTCTTCCAGGGACAGCTGATTCCTGGACTGCTCCAGAGCGCCGAATATGTCTCGGCCGTCTTCGCCTTGCACCCAGAGCTGCCAGAAGAGGCGAAGACGAAAACGATCGCAGCTCGACTGGAGCGCCAGGCCGTATTGTACGACCGCCAGCGGCAGTTCCACTTCCTCATCTGTGAACATGTACTACGCTGGCGGATCTGTCCTCCTGCCGTCATGGCTACACAGCTCGATCGCCTGGTGTCACTGTCCCGCCTTCCCAACGTGACCATCGGGTCTATTCCCCTCGCCAGACGAATGCCGGACTTCCCAATGACATGCTTCAGCATGTATGACGATCGCCTGGTCATCGTGGAGACGTTCCATTCAGAGATCACCACTCACGATCCACGAGATGTCGGCGTCTATCTGTCAAAATTCTCCGAATTCGATGCCGTAGCACTACACGGAGACGACATGCGCGCACTGGTCGAAGGGATCCGAGACGAATTCCTTCGAGAATAAGAATCCAAAGGAATCCTCAGTGGAAAACAGGTCGGATTCAGCACGGCTCGCGGGTCCAGAGCGGCAGGACGCCAGAATCCTCCGCTGAAACGGCGCGGACAAGAAGCAGGTTGAGCTGGCGAGCCTTGAGCGGACCTCGACGGAACCCCGCCACTTCCTGCCGACCATGATCACCGGACTGCTCTCGACGCCGGCGTACGTCAACGCCAGTCTGGCCCAGATCCCCGGCGATCACTCGAGGGTCATCGCCAAGAAGCTTGAGCGGCAAGCCGTACTCCGCGACGTCACCAAGAGCTTCACCTTTGTTTTGACGGAGCAGGCCTGCCTTTGGCCGCTGGTACCGGCGCAGGCCATGGCCACGCAGCTCGACCACCTGGCTTCGGTCTCCCGCTTGCCGAATGTTCGACTCGGAGTCATCCCGCTGGCCGGCCATATGCCGAAGGCGCCGATGAACGTCTTCACCGTCTACGACGCATCCTTGGCCACCGTTGAGGTAGCCGCAGGCGTGCTCGTGTTCAACAGGCCCCACGACGTCCAGGAGTACCTGGACACGTTCCGAACCTTCGAGAATTACGCGCTCTGGGGCGAGGACGCTCGGGCCGCGTTGCACGAGTGGACTTCCCGCCATCGGGAGACATCACAGGATCTCTGCCGATAGCCAACCAGCGAACCTTCGCGGTGCAGGAAGTCGACCGGTCCGACTTCCTGCGCCCACGTTCGGCGGGATTCGGTGGGCCACCTGAGCCCTACGATCCCTCCCGTTCGACCCGGGCGGAAAATGGAATGCGCGCACTGCCCAAACGGGCCTGAGGTGAGTTCTTTCGGGAACGGGAAAGCGCACAGAAACAACCCCAACGCCCCGGTAATTTGGTGACTCGCCGAAATGATTCGAGAGCCACAGGAGCGCTCCATGCCCACTGACGGTTTCGCACAGCCGACCGGCACCACACGCCGCCGTACGCACGCGGAACTCATGGAGCGGATCGACAACAATCCGGTCCGGAAGGACCTGACGACCGGGTGTCTGGTCGAAATCGTGGGCGCCCAGGACGGCCGGGCGCTGGTCCGGCCGCTGTTCGAGCCGGACGCCAAACCGCGCCAGGTGCCGGCCGACCAGCTCACCACCCGCATCAGCCTGTGGGGCTGAACTCCCCCTCATTCTCCCGCCCAAGTCCTGGGCAGGGCGGGGCCGTTCCGTGCTGCCCCGAAGCGATACCGGAAGGTGCAGGCGATGACTGAGCGCAACCTGTACGGACTCGACCTCTCCCAGGTCGAGTTCAACCGTGCGTGCGGCGGCAACCAGGGCGGGGGCGACGACGGCGAGTCGTGCGTGACCCTCGGCCTGGTCGAGCACGGCGTCTTCGCCCTCGGCGACAGCAAGCGTCCCGACCGCGAACCGTTGCTGTTCACCGCCGAGGAGTTGACCGAGGCCGGAATCGACCCGGCGCGGTTCGGCCTGTCCGTCTGAAGTCCCTTGACAGCCCCGGCCGCCCGCAGTCCCGTGCGGGCGGCCGGGGCTTCCACGTCTCCGAGGAGAAGCACTGTTGCACTTCCACGGCTACGAGTGGGCCGGTGACGGCCGGCTGCTGGCGAAGGAGCCGGAGCGTCGCCCGATCGAGGCCGCACGGTTCGGCCTCTCGGAACTCCCGCCGATGATGACCGGCTGGTGGCTCCTGCGCCCGGCCGCCCAGGTGCGGGGCACCTGGGTGGCGGTGAGCAACGCAGTGGACTGGCTTGCGGAACGGTACGAGGAACACACCCCTGGCGGCGACCCCCAACTTCCCTTCGAGGCACGGCGACTCCGCGCGGTTGAGCAGTTGGAGGGCGCCTCGGACGTCGTCTGGTCCCGCTGGGTGTCCGACAGCCGCTGGTCGGGCCACTACGTGATCGCGTGCCCCAACCGGATCTGGCCGGACATCCCGTGCCCGATCCGACACGTCGCTCGGCCGTCGGTCTCAGGCTGACGAAGTGCTCCCGCCGGGCAGGGGCGCTTCGTCGTGCCTGATGTGCGATCGCCGGCCAGGCCAGTCACCCGACGTCCAGGTCCTCGATGACCGCCTCAGCGGTGCGGCACTCCGCACAGATCGGCATGCTCCTTGGCCCTTCTCGCTGTCTCAGGCCCAGGTGGAGCCACAAGAGGCGCAGCCCCAACGGCCTTCCATCGTCTGGTACATGGCGCCCGACCCGCACACGACGAAGGAGCGGCTGCCAACCGGTCGCGTGTGGGCGTTGAGCTGCTGGTCGTGGCGCTCCTCGACTCTAACCAGGCCCTGGTGACGTCCGATCCCAGTTTGCATCGAAGCGGGCTTTCTCCGCCTCGATCAGTGGCCGGACCACCTCGTCAACGGATCGGTGAGAGATCTCGGCGAACTCGTGGAGCCAGTCGACGAGGTCGGCGGGTAGGTGGAGGGTGATGCGGCGTGTGGCGGGAAGTTCAGGCATTGGGCTCTCTTGTGAGGGCTGTGTAGGTTGCAGGGCCATAGCAACGCCTGGTCAACCTTTGCTGAGACGGACAAGCCGGTCAATCTTCGCCGGGAAGGAACACCAGCTCAGGACTCTCGTGACGGCTCCGGTACCGGCCAGGCCTGCGGGGGAAGACACTGATGCCGGTCCCGCCTGCACGAGACTTCCGGAGGAATGGTGAGCGCAGGGTCCCTGCACGGCCACCACGACGACCAGCAGCCGATCCCGCGGACCCAGGCCTCAACGTTCCTTCACCGTCTCGGGGCCAGTGAGCGACCACATCGAGGATCCGGACGACCCGATCGCCCTGTCCCGGCCGCGACGCTGATGGTCCCCGCCCGGCGTTCGCACCGGGCGGGGACAGGGCGATCGACCGGTCACACCTCCGCGACCGCCTCCAGCGGGCTGAGGGCCGCCGCCCGCCGGGCCGGGACCGCTGCCGCGACCGCGCCGATCGCGAGCGACCCCAGGCAGACGAGCGCGAGCGTGCCCCAGGGCAACACCAGCGCGTACTGCTTGACCGCGCCGCCCGCCAGCGCGCCGACGGCCCAGGCGCCGAACAGGCCGCCGGCCAGGCCGAGCAGGGTGCCGAACGCCGCGACCGTCACGGCCTCCAGGCGGATCATCCGACGGATGCCCGCGCGATCCATGCCGATGGCGCGCAGGGCGCCGATCTCACGCGTCCGTTCGGTGACGGACATGGCCAGGGTGTTGACGATGCCGAGCGCGGCGATCACGACGCCGATGCCGAGCAGCCCGTACATCAGCGTCAGCAGGTCGCCCATCGTCCCCGCCGCCTCCCGCACCAGCTCGGCCCGGTCCTGCACCTTCAGCAGCGGGTTGTTGCCGACAGCGGTCCGCAGGTCGCGCCCGGACAAGCCGTCGCCCCGGACGAGGATCCGCTGGACGGAGCCGGGCTTGAAGCCGTGCTGCTGCACCTCGCCCCGGGCGCCGACCGCGTCGTGGGCGGTGGGGTTGTCCTGGTAGACGCCCACGACGGTGTACCGCGTGAACTCCTCGCTCCGGCCCATCCGCACGTTGACCTGGCCTCCCGTGCTCACCCCGGTCTCCCGGGCGACGCTGCTGGAGACGGCGATCCGGCCGGGCCCGAGGTCCTCCACGGAACCGCTCACGAAGTCGAGCTTCACGGCCTGTTCAACAGAGACGGGGTCGATGCCGGAGATCTCACGGACCTTGCCGCCGATGACCACCGTGGAGTCCGCGACCGCGCTCGCGCCGCGCACCCCCGCAAGACCGGCCACCCGCTGCACGGCCGCCGGGTCGATGCCGGTCATGGTGTCGCCGGTGCTGATCACGTAGTCGGCGGCGAGGCCGTCCGCCGCCTGCCGGTCGAGGGCCTGTCCGGTGGAGCTGCCGATGGTGGCGAGCCCGCTGACCAGCGCCGTGCTGATCAGCAGCGTGGCGGCGGTCGCCGCCGTGCGCCGGGGGTCGCGCAGCGCGTTCTGCCGGGCCAGCAGGCCGACGACGCCGAACCGCCGGGTGAGGCGGCCCGTCAGCCGGATCACCGGGACGGCGAGCGTCGGTGCCAGCACGATCAGGGCGACGACCAGAAGCCCGCAACCCGCCATCGCACTCCGCAGATTCGCCTCGGAGGCGTCCTTCGCCGCACCCGCGAGCGCGACCAGCCAGCCGACGCCGAGGACGAGCAGCCCCACCCCCACGATCGGACGCAGCCGCGAGCGCCCGCCCGGCTGCGCGGCCGCCGCCCGCAGCGCCTCGATCGGCGCGATCCGCGCCGCCCTGCGCGACGGCAGCCAGGCGGCCAGCACCGTCACGCCGACCCCGACGAACAGGGCTGCCGCCACCGGCCGGGGTCCGATGACCAACGGCCCCTCCGGCAGCCGACCGCCCTCGCCACTCAGCAGCCCGGGCAGCACGGCCGCGATGCCGAGCCCGAGGACGAACCCCACCACCGACGCGACGACCCCGACCAGCGCCGCTTCGGCCAGCAGCGAGCGCACCACCTGGCGCCGGGTCGCGCCGACCGCCCGCAGCAGGGCGATCTCCCGGGTGCGCCGGGCGACGAGCATGGTGAAGGTGTTGACCACGAGGAACGAGCCGATGAACAGCGACACCCCGGCGAAGACCATCGGCAGCTTCTGGTAGCCCCGGGTCAACGTGCCGACGTAGATGGCTTGTTGGTTCGCCTGCGCCTGTCCGGTGGTGACTTCGGCCCGGCCGGGCGGCAGGACGGCGGCGATCCGCTCCGCCAGTTCGTACTGGCCGGCGCCCGGCCCGGCGGAGACCTCAAGGCTGGTGTAGTGCCCGGGAGTTGCGAACAGCCGCTGCGCGGTGGCCCGATCGAACAGGGTGAGCGTACCGCTGGCCGTGACCTGGGTGTCTGTGGTGGTCACGATGCCGACCAGCCGCGCGGTGAGGGCCGGGCCGTCCGTGGCGAGCGTGACCGGGTCGCCCACCCGGTACCGGCCCGCCGCCGCGGTGCCCCGATCGACGGCGATCTCGTCGGCACCGGCCGGGGCACGCCCCTCGACCACGGGGTAGCGGGCGTCCTCGCCGTCGCGCCCCGGGACGTAGGCGTCCGCGAGGTTCGTCCCCCGCTTGACCCGCAGCGGCCTGCCGTCGGCCGCGTTCAACGTGGCGCTCCCGTCGACCGACGGCCGTACCGCCGCGACACCGGGCACGTCCGCGATCCGGCGCGCCAACTCGTCCGTCAACACGTTCGGCTGGTCGGGGGCGGCAGGGGACTCCTTCGCGGTGACGCTGACCGCGATGTCGGCGAAGGTGCGGGACGCGGCCGCCCGGTGGGCGGCGGCGGTCGAGTCCGCGAAGACGAGGGTGCCGGAGGCGAAGGCGACGCCGAGGCAGACCGCGAGGACGGTCATGAGCAGCCGGGCCTTGTGCGCCAGGACGTTGCGCAGGGCTGTGGTCAGCATGATCAGCTTTCGAGAGTCGGGGGGTGCGGGTCAGCCCGCGAAGGACTTCATGACGTCCAGCACCCGGTCCGGCGTCGGGTGCGCCATCTCGTCGACCAGCCGCCCGTCGGCCAGGAACACCACCCGGTCCGCGTACCCGGCGGCCACCGGGTCGTGGGTCACCATGACCACCGTCTGCCCCAGCTCCCTGACGGAGTCCCGCAGGAAGCCGAGCACCTCGGCCCCGGACTGCGAGTCGAGGTTGCCGGTCGGCTCGTCGCCGAACACGATCGAGGGCCGCGCGACCAGCGCCCGGGCGACCGCGACGCGCTGCTGCTGCCCGCCGGACAGCTCGGCCGGCCGGTGGTCGAGGCGCCGGGAGAGCCCGACCATCGACACCACGCGGTCCAGCCACTGCCGGTCCGGCGTCCGCCCGGCCAACGACAGCGGGAGCGTGATGTTCTCCAGCGCGGTCAGGGTGGGCAGCAGGTTGAACGCCTGGAAGATGAAGCCGACCCGGTCCCGCCGCAGCCGGGTGAGCTGCCGGTCGCCCAGGCCGCCCAGCTCCGTCGTGCCGATCCGCACCGACCCCGACGTGGGGGTGTCGAGCCCGGCCGCGCAGTGCATCAGGGTGGACTTGCCGCAACCGGACGGGCCCATGATCGCGGTGAACTCGCCCTCCCGGAAGGCCACGCTGACCCGGTCCAGGGCGGTCACCCGGGTGTCGCCGCCGCCGTAGGTCTTCGTCAGGTCGGCGACGGCGGCCGCGACCCCGGGGGTCGCGTGCAGGGCAAGGGGGTTGGCGATCACGGGAGGGGCTCCTGTCCGAGGTGCGAGTCGGTGCACTTCGAAGGGTGTCCGGAGCACGTATCAGGCCCCTGCGCCGCCGTGTATCGACGACCGCTCCGCTCGGCAGCAGTCCGGTAGCAACCGAGGCGGTCAGCCCGGCAGCCGCAGAGTCGCCACCGCGCCGCCGTCCTCCGCGTTGTCGAGGCGCAGCTCCGCGCCGAGCAGCCGGGCCTGCCCCAACGCGATGGTCAGCCCCAGTCCGTGGCCCGTGCCGCGCTCGGCGGCGCCGGTGTGGAAGCGCCGCGGGCCGTGGCGCAGCAGGTCCGGCGGGAAGCCGGGGCCGTGGTCGCGCACGACGACCGTACGGTCCTGGACGGTGACCAGGACGGGGGCGGCCCCGTGCCGGTGCGCGTTGACGACGAGGTTGCCGACGATCCGCTCCAGCCGCCGCGGATCGGTCTCCACCGTCAGCTCCGCCGCCACGGCGATCTCGGCCTCGTACCCGGTGCGCAGCGCGGCCTCCCGGACGACGGCCGCGAGCGGCACCCGGGCCCGCGCCACCTCCTCCGCCCCGGCGTCCAGCCGCGAGATCTCCAGCAGGTCCTCGACCAGAGCGCGCAGGTCCCGCACCCGCGCCCGGATCAGGTCCTCGGTCTCGCCCGCCGGCAGCAGGTCGACGGCGGCCAGCAGTCCGCCGACCGGCGTGCGCAGCTCGTGTGCCACGTCCGCGGTGAACTGCCGTTCGGAGCGCAGTCGTCGGCCGAGGCTGTCGGCCATCAGGTCCACCGTCGCCGCGATGTCGGCGACTTCGTCGCCGCCCTTGGTGGGCCCGGTCCGGGCGTCGAGGTCCCCGGCGGAGATCCGGCCGGCCGTCTCGGCGACCCGCCGCAGCCGGCGGGCGAGCAGCCCGGCCCCGTAGACCGCGGCCGGTGTGGCCGCCGCGAGCGCGACCAGCGAGGCCACCGCCATCGCCACGTCCAGCCGGGGCAGGTCGGAGAGCTGCGGTCCCAGGTTGACCCGGATGGCGAGGACGGGGCTGCCGGGCCCGCCGGTGCGCTGGGCGGCCCAGTAGCTCGGGCCCGAGTTCCCTTCGGCGTGCCCGTCGTAGGCCGTGTGCCGTTCGCCGTCGACCGGGTGGCGCAGGGCGGCGGGCAGGTCGACGGGGTCGAGTTCGGCGCCGTCCGCCAGCGATCCGGTGCGCCGGTAGACGTCCATGGCCGAGTAGACGGCGTTGAAGGCCTGCGCCTCGGCCCGGCTGCGGATGTCCTGCGCCGTCCACAGGTGCACCAGCACTCCGACCGCCGCCGCGACGAGGCAGGCGGTGGCGGCGGCCAGCGCGGCGATCTTCCAGCGCAGGGGGGCGCGGGCCGGCCGGGGAATCGTGTGCACCGCTCTCAGCGCCTGAGCTTGTAGCCGAAGCCGCGGACCGTCTCGATCCGCTCCCGGCCGAGCTTGCGGCGCAGCCGCTGCACGCACAGGTCCACGACCCGGCTGTCGCCGTCCCAGCCGTACTCCCAGACGTTGCGCAGCAGGGTGTGCCGCTCCAGCACGACGCCGGGGTGGGCGGCGAACTCCAGCAGCAGCTTCAGCTCGGTCGGGGTCAGCGCCACCGGCGCCCCGCCGACGGACACCTCCATTCCGGCGGTGTCGACGGTGAGGTCCCCGAACACCAGGACGTCCCCGTCGGCGGCTCCGGGCGAGGGCGCCGGGGCGGGTGGCGCGTACGTCGCCCGCCGCAGCAGCGAGCGGATGCGCGCCACCAGCACGTACGTGTCCACGGGCTTGACCACGTAGTCGTCCGCCCCGGCCTCCAGGCCGGCGACGACGTCGAGGCCGTCGCCGCGCGCGGACATCATCAGGACGGGCACCAGGCTGGTCTCCCGGACCTTGCGGCACAGGCCGATCCCGTCCAGGCCGGGCAGCATCACGTCCAGGATCAGCAGGTCGAACTGCTCGTCCCGGAACAGTTCCAGCGCCGTGAGGCCGTCCGCCGCGGCGGACATCCCGTAGCCGTAGCGTTCCAACGCGACGGTGAAGGAGCGGCGCATCAGCTCGTCGTCCTCGACCAGCAGCACGCGGACGGGGTGCGGGGGCGGCGCGGGCGAGGACACGGGCGGACGGCTCCTGCTCGGACGGCTGCGGGCGGTGGGCGGTGAGCGGTGGGCGGCGACGCACGGTGGGCGGTGGCAAACGGCGGTGGCGGACAAGGGCACGATACGGCAGATACCGGACGCATCGGCCTCCTCGCCCACATCGACGTCAGGCCGCGCGCTCCCTGATGCCCGGCGGATACAAACCCGCCGACGAACCCGCCGACGAACCCCCCGCCGCACCCGCCACCGGTCACCCCTTGACCGACCCGGCGGTCAGGCCCTGGGCCAGGTAGCGCTGGAGGAACTGGTAGACGACGATCACCGGCAGCGAGGTCACCAACGCCCCGGCCGCGAACAGCCCGTAGTTCTGGTCCTGTTGGCCGGAGATGATCCCGTAGAGGCCGACCGCGACGGTCTTGGAGTCGTTCGAGGTCAGGAAGATGTTCGCCAGGATCACGTCGTTGAGCGCGGCGGTCAGCGACAGGATCGAGATGACCACCAGCATCGGCGCGACGAGCGGCAGGATCAGCCGGAAGAAGATCTGCGCGTGCCCGGCGCCGTCCACCTTGGCGGCCTCGTCGATCTCGCGCGGGATGGTGTCCAGGTAGCCCTTCATCAGCCAGGTGTTCACTCCCATCGCGCCGCCGAGGTAGACCAGCACCAGGCCCCACGGGGTGTCCAGGCCGATCGCCGGCAGGACGTCCCCGATCTTGGCGAACATCAGGTAGAGCGAGATCACCGTGAGGAACTGCGGGAACATCTGCACCAGGAAGACCGCCATCAGCCCGATCCGCCGGCCCCGGAAGCGGAACCGCGAGAAGGCGTACGCGGCCAGCACCCCGAGCAGCACGTTCAGCACCGCGAAGGTGCCGCAGACCAGCGCCGTGTTCCCCAGCCACCGGGCGAAGGGGTACTGCCCGCTGGTGAACAGCGCGGTGAAGTTGGCGAGCGAGGCGTGCCGGGGCAGCAGCGTGGACGACTGGAGCGTGCCCAGCGGGTTCAGCGCCGCGGACAGCACGAACAGCAGCGGGAACAGCGCGAAGCAGACGGCGAGCACGGCGATCAGGTGCCGCCAGCCGAAGCGGCGCAGCCAGCGGGCGGCAGTGGAGACGGCAGGGGCGGGGGCAGGGGCAGGGGCAGGGGCAGGGGTGGCGGTCATGCGTTCAGCTCCTCCAGGGCGCGGGTGCGGCGGAAGCCCCACCAGCGTGATCAGCCCGACCAGCAGGAAGATGACGATGGACAGCGCGGCGGCGAAGCCGTACTGCGCGCCCTGCCCGCCGAAGGCCAGCCGGTAGGTGTAGCTGATCAGGATGTCGGTGGATCCGGCCGTGCCGCCCGCGCCGTCGAACGGCCCGCCGCCGGTGAGCAGTTGGATCGCGTTGAAGTTGTTGAAGTTGAAGGCGAAGGACGAGATCAGCACCGGCGCGGCGGCGACCAGCAGCAGCGGGCAGGTGACCGCCCGGAACGCCGTCCACGGCCCGGCGCCGTCGATCCGGGCGGCCTCGTCGAGTTCGGCGGGCATCGCCTGCAGCACGCCCGTACAGATCAGCAGCATGTTGGGGAACCCGAGCCAGAGGCTGGTGAGCACCACCGCGAACCGGGCGTTCCAGGCGTCGCCCAGCCAGTCGACCCTGGCGTGCAGCAGTTGGTTGAGCAGCCCGAAGTCCCGGTAGTACATGCTCTGCCAGATCAGGATGCCGATGAACGCGGGCATCGCGTACGGCAGCAGCATCAGCGAGCGGTAGACCCGCTGCCCGCGCAGCCGCGGGTGGTGCAGGGTGAGCGCCAGGCCGAGGCCGAGGGCGAAGGACGCGCCGGTGGAGAGCAGGGCGAAGCCGAAGGTCCAGGCGAGGACGCCGAGGAAGGGCCCGCGGATGGCGAGGCTGGTGAGCACGGCGGTGAAGTTGGCGAAGCCGACGGTCAGCGCGGTGCGCCCGGTGGCCAGCGGGCGCAGCAGCCCGTGCGGCGAGACGGCCGCGACCTCGGGCCGCTCCACCCGGTATTCGGCCTCCAGGGCGGTGTACCGCACGCCGTCGGCCCGGACGGCGACCGGGTTGACGGCGCTCCAGGTCTCGCCGGGGGCGAGCCGCAGCCGCTCGGCGGCGCTGAGCGAGACGACCGGCGAGGGGGCGCCGAAGAGGTGCAGCAGCGCGTGCCGGGAGCGGGGTCGCCAGGCGTCCTCGTGGTGCGGCGCGGCCGGGTCCTCGTAGTAGAGGAGGTCCGCGCCGGAGGTGTAGCCGGCCTCGTCGAGCAGTTGGACGGCCAGTTCGCGGGCGGGCCTGGCCATGATCAGGCCCTCCCGGCCGCCGATGTCCAGCCAGAGTCGGCGCGGGCCGCGTCGCCGGTAGCGCTCGTGGACCACCTTCTCGCCGAGGTCGGCCGGGTCGACGTGGGTGAGGAACGGCGAGAGGACGGCGTTGGGCACGCCGACCGCGATCAGCTCGGGGATCAGGCCCTCGGCGTACAGCTGCTCCAGCGTCCGGTCCAGCGCCCAGGTGGGCCGCTGGCCCTGGTCGAAGACCTGCTGGCCGTCCTGGAGGTAGAGCACGGGGTAGTCGGCGCCCGGGTCGTCGTCGTAGCCGGGCGGCAGGTGGACGAGCAACTCGCGCTCGTTGCCGAGCAGTTCGGAGCGGAAGCCGGGGATGCGCTCGATCCGGCCGCGGCGCGTGCCGGCCCCGGCAGTCCCCGTGGTGCGCACGGCGCTCATCGGGCCACCGACCAGACGTGCACGGCCGGGCCCTCGGCGGGCAGGTCGCGGCCGGGGACGAGCTGGGGCCCGCCGAGCAGGTGGGTGGCGTGCCACTCGCCGGCCACCGGCGGGTGGTCGGCCCGGCTGATCTGCACCAGGATCCGCTCCCGCTCGTCCTCGCGCTCGAACAGCAGGACGTCGCGCTCGGCGAGCAGCCAGCGCAGCCCGCCGCCGCTGAGCGCGCTGTGGCTGCGGCGCAGCCGGATCAGCTCGCGGTAGGTGCGGTAGGTGTGCTGGCCCCAGGCGGATTCGTCCCAGGGGAACGGCTTGCGGCCCTCCTCCAGGCCCTCGCCCTCGACGCCGACCTCGTCGCCGGAGAACACCATCGGGGTGCCGGGCAGGGTGAACAGCAGGGCCGCGCCCAGCAGTTGGCGCTCGGGGCCGGCGAAGCTGCGGAACCTGGCGGTGTCGTGCGAGTCCAGCAGGGTGAGGTTGTGCACCCGGCTGCGCCAGGGCAGGGCGGCGCCGAACGCCGTCATCACGGCCCGCACCTGGGCGCCGCCGTAGTCGGGGATCGGCCCGGGCACCGCCCAGAAGTCCTTCTGGTCGTGCCGCTCGGCGAGCCAGGACCACACCGGGCGGGTGAAGCCCGCGTAGCTCATGGTGCCCTGCCAGCCGTCGCCCTTGAGGGTGAGCGAGGCGTCGTGCTGGTGCTCGGCGAGCAGGACGGCGTCGGGGTTGGCGGCCCGGACGGTGGCCGCGGTGGTGGTGGCGACCCGCTGGTTGAGCTCCACCTCGCCGCGCCGGCCGGCCATCTGCGCCACGTCGACCCGCCGGCCGTCCAGGTGGAACGGCGCCTTGAGGTACTTGGCGATCACCGAGTCGGGGCCCTCGTAGAGGCGGCGGCGCAGTTCGGGCGAGCGGTGGTCGAAGGTCGGCAGGGTGCGCACGCCGAGGAAGGTGGCGTAGTCGTCCGGGCCGCCTTCGCCGAAGAAGTAGAAGCCGGCCTCGGGGCTGTGCGGGTCCTGCTGCGCGGCGCGGAACCAGTCGTGGTCGCTGCCGGAGTGGTTGAGCGTGATGTCGCCGATGACCTTGATGCCGCGCCGGTGGGCCTCGGCGGTGAGCGCGATGAGCGCCTCGTCGCCGCCGAGCGCGGGGTCGACGCGGTCGAAGGAGACGGCGTCGTAGCGGTGGTTGGAGCGACCCTGTGGCGCCAGCTGGAGGGACACGGCGGGCAGGCCCGGGACTACCTGTTCACGCCGGAGCTGGTCGCCCGCGAGTCCACCGGCCGGGCACCCGGCTGACGGGACGCGACCGGCAGAGCGCGACCGGCGGCGTCAGGAGCGGGAGCGTCACGTGCGGGAACGCCGAGGGCCGGGACGCCCGTCGCGCCCCGGCCCTCGGCGGTTCGTCAGTCGTTCGCCACGGTCGCGTACCGCGGGGTGCCCTCGGCCATCTGCTTCAGCGCGTCCTTGCGGTCCCGCTTCGACAGCTTGTCGATGTAGAGGGTGCCGAACAGGTGGTCGGTCTCGTGCTGCAGGCAGCGGGCGAAGAAGCCGGTGCCCTCGACCCGGATCGGCCGGCCGTCCTTGTCCACGCCGGTCACCGCCGCGTACTCCGGGCGGGGCAGCTCGGCGTACGCGCCCGGCACCGACAGGCAGCCCTCGTTGCTGTCGTCCAGCACCCGCCGGCGGTCCGCCGGGTACTCCTCCAGCGTCGGGTTGATCACGTGGCCGACGTGGCGCACGCCCTCGTCGTCCGGGCAGTCGTAGACGAAGACCTTCAGGTCCACGCCGATCTGATTGGCCGCCAGGCCCACGCCCTCGGCCGCGTACATCGACTGGAACATGTCGTCGATCAACGCGGACAGCTCACCGTCGAACGCGGTGACGTCCTTGACCTCGCGGTGCAGGACCGGGTTGCCCACCACGGTGATCGGGCGCGCGGTGCCCTTGGAGAGGTCCGGCTGCTCGCCGACCACCTTCAGCGGGGCCTCGTCGGCCGCCGACTCCTGGTCATGGTCGTGGTCGTGCTGGTGGTCCTGCTGCTCCGCCATCGCTGCTTATCCGCTTCCGCTTCCGAGAATGGTCCAGGTATTCGGCTCTCGCCGGGTACACCGCTCAAGGGTAAGCGGCGCGCTCAACAGACTTCTTCCAGATCGCGGTACGCCCGCGTGCCGGGCGAGGACGCGGCCCAGCGGTCCAGCAACGAGCGGACCAGCAGGGCGGGCGCGGCGATCCCGCACTCGCGCTCCACCAGCCAGGACATTCCGGCCTCCCCGCCCTGGCTGAGGTGGCTGAGGTGTCCGGGGTGCGCGGCGTCGCCGTCGTCGTGCGGGTCGTGGTGGGCGGTGTTCCCGTCGTCCGCGGCCATCCGGCTCTCCGAACAGGCCCGGCAGAGCAGCCGCACCGAGGACGTCCAGTCCTCCGCCGCGTAGCCGGCGTCCGCGACCACCCGCTCCAGCGCGTCCCGGTCCCCCGCCGTGGCGGCCTGGAGCAGCACCACGTAGGTCGGCACCGGGGACGGCGCCCACAGCTCGATCTCGTCGAACACCGGGTAGGCGACCCCGTCCGTGACCCGCTCACCGTGCGGGGCGCCGTCGTGCAGCACCACCTCGCCCCAGCGGCGGCCGGAGGACGGCAGCGGGATGGACAGCACCTCGATCCGGGCCGGGTCCAGCCGGCGGCCCCACACCACCTCGGACTCGCCGTCCGGGGAGAGCCGCACCGGGGTGGTGCCGAGGTCCAGGCTGACCGGGCCGTCCTGCTGCCCGCCCGGGCCGCCGGGCAGCTTCAGCCCGTACGCCTGCCAGGCGCGGCGGGCCAGCGGCCAGTCCTGCAAGGCGGTCGCGGTGATGCCGAGGTTCCACCAGTCGGGGGCGCCGTGCTCGCGGTCCAGCAGGGCGACGGCCCGCAGCCCGGCCGAGCGGGCCTGCTCCCAGTCCCGGCGGAACTTGTGCAGCAGGGCGAGGTTGAACCAGGAGTCGGACAGCCAGGGCTCCAGGTCGGCGGCCATCACCAGCAGCGCGCCGGCGTCCTCGTAGCGGCCGTCGCCGATCAGCGTGAAGGCCCGGTCGGTCGTCTGCCGCCAGGTGGCGGACGGCCGGTGCCGTGCCCGGTGGAAGATCCTCACGTTCGTCCCTGCCGTCGTCGTCCGCTCAAGTCCCGTACCGCCGCGTCCGGATCCACTTCCGCGGGGGTCCGGGGCACGGTGCCCCGGGTCGGTGTTCCACGCTACGACCGCATCCAACCACGCCCGCCCCCGCCCGCGCTCCCCACCGCCGAGGTTGGGGCCGCCCCTACCCAGCCTGCCCGCCCGGCCGCCCCGCCTCAACCCCGACGGAGGCCCGCCGGTCCGCGGCGCTCCGCCGGAGCCCGGGTCAGCCTCCGAACTCAGGCCCGCGCCCGAGCCCGCCCGAGCCCGGGCCTGATCCACCGGACAGGGCCTAGCCGCCCACCCGGGCCAGTGCGTCCACCACCCGGGCGTCGTACACCCGGCCGCGCCCCAGCCGCAGCACCTCCAGCGCCTCCAGCCGGCCCACCGCCTCGCCGACCCCGCGGCCGCGGGCCGCCGTCAGCAGGTCGTCGTGGGCGTTGGCCACCCGGATGATCCGGGCCGCCAGCGGCACCGCGCCGTCCCCGCCGGCCGTGCCGAGCACCGGATCGGCCAGCCGGGCGACCTGCTCGGCGACCTGCCGGGGCACCCCGGTGCGGCGGATCACCTCGCTGCCCAGCCGGGCGATCCGCTGCTGCTCGGCGCAGGGCAGCAGCGCGGTCGCGCCGTCCGGCACCGGCTCGACCAGCGACAGCTGGCCCACGTCGTGCATCAGCGCCGCGTACTCCAGCAGGGCGAGTTCCCGGGTGCCCAGCCCCAGCTCGCACCCCAGCGCGCACGCCGTGTCCGCGACCCGGCGGGCGTGCCCGTGCGGGGTGTAGCCGGCCACCTCGGTGGCCCGGGCCAGGCTGGCGATGGTCTGCCCGGTGGTGGCCCGCACGGCCGCGGCCCGCCGGAAGGACACCTGGGCGAGCAGCAGCGGGGTGCAGAACAGCGGCAGCGCCCACAGCCCGACCTCGCCGGCCGCCAGGCTGACCAGCATCCCGGTGGCGACGATCGCCGAGCCGATCCCGAACAGCGAGCGCAGTTCGTCCTCCAGCGCCGCCGGGAACCGCAGCCCGCCCTCCAGACCCGCCGCCGACCGGCGCAGCAGCGCCGCCAGGGTCGCGTCGCAGAGCGCGGCCAGCGCGGCGACGGCGGTCAGGAACGCCCCGTACGCCGGGCCCTCGGGCGAGAAGCGGTCGACCAGTCCGCCGTTGTAGAGCGGCTGGAAGACGGCGGCGGCGAAGCCGACCCCGAGCAGCCGACGGGCGGCGCTGTCCCGCCGAGCCGGGTCGGCCCAGGGCGGGCGCCGGTGCGGGCGGCCGGGGCGAGCCCGCTGGATCAGGCCCGGTCGGCCCCGGCCCGGGCGGCACGCCCTGAGCCGGGGCAACGCGAGGCCGGGCAGCCAGGACAGCAGCAGGCCGACGCCGGTCACCGCGACGACCTGGAGCATCCCGGGCGCGGTGGGCACCCCGCGCAGCGGCCCGAGCAGGGAGTACGCCAGCGCGCCGGCCGCGCCGATCGGCGCCTGCTCGCGGTCGCCCGGAAGAGTGATCCGGACGCACTCGCCGAGCGCGATCAGCGCCGTGAACGCCAGCGCGACCCGCGCCCCGGCCACCCCGCGCAGCGCGACCGCGCCCACCGCGAACACCAGCAGCGCGGCCGCCGCCGCGTGCACCACGCGGGCCTCCCGGCCGGCCGCGGTCACGGCTGCCCGGCCGTGGGGACGCTCCCGCCCTGCGCGGGCACCCGGCCCGGCGCCGCCCGGGCCGGCTCGGGCACTCCGAGCGGAATGTCGGGGACGGCCCGGATGCCGTCCCCGGGCGGCGGCAGCACCGGCTGCCAGTCGTGCCCGGCCAGCGCGTCGATCAGCGCCCGGACCATCACCGGGTCGAACTGGCTGCCCGAGCAGCGCTCCAGCTCCGCCACGGCCTCGGCGACCGGGCGGCCGCGCCGGTAGGAGCGGGTGGAGGTCATCGAGTCGAAGGCGTCGGCGACCGAGATGATCCGGGCGAACTCGGGGATCTGCTCGCCGACCAGCCCGCTCGGGTAACCCCGGCCGTCCATCCGCTCGTGGTGGTGCAGGATCCCGGCGTGCGCCTCGCCGAGGAAGGCGATCCCGCGCACCAGCTCGTACCCGTACACGGGGTGGACCTCGACGGCCCGCCGCTCCGCCTCGCTGAGGGGACCGTTTCTGCGCAGCAACTCGGTGGCCACGCCCAGCTTGCCGACGTCGTGCAGGATCCCCGCGAAGCGCAGGGTGCGCAGCCGCTCGGCCTCCATGCCGAGTTGACCGGCGATCAGCACCGAGGCCCGGCCGACCCGTTCGCTGTGCCCGCGGGTGTACGAGTCCTTGATCTCCACGGCCTGCACCAGCGACTGCACGGTGGCCTGGTGGGCGTCCCGCTCGCGCTGCCCCTGAGCGAACACCCAGGCCGAGATCGACAGCGGCAGCAGCGCCAGCAGCGCCGCGAACGCCCCGTACGGGCCCTGCCAGAGCACGGCCACCATCAGGCCGCCGGCCGCGTGCACCAGCACCGGCAGCCCGCACACCGCGACCGCCCCGCGCAGCAGCACGACGGGCCGGCGGTCCTCCGCGAGCATCAGCATCGCGCCCACCAGCACCCCGTTGACCAGGCAGAACGTGACGACGGCGGCGAAGCCGGGCAGCAACGCGGCCGGGAAGCGGGAGCCGAGCAGCAGTTGCGGCCCGTGCAGCAGGTGGAAGGCGGCCGCGGAGGCGAAGGCGCACAGCGCGAGCTGGGAGCCGTTCCACAGCTGGCGGGTCCGGCAGCCGTGCCCGGCCGGGCCGCCGAGCACCGCGGTGGGCACCGCGACCAGCGCCGCGGCGGCCGGCGGCAGCATCAGCACGCCGGCGAACAGCACCGGGAAGAAGGCGTTGACCCCGGGGCGGGAGAGCGCCCGCTCGGGCGGCGGCGGGCGGCGCAGCAGTCGGCGGACCAGTCGCAGGCAGGGTGTCGGCAGGCCCTGGGCCAGTGACTCCCAGCAGCCGTGCAGGAAGGCCAGCAGCCCGACCTTGGGCCAGTCCACCGGGGCGCCGAGCCAGCGCGGGACCCCGGGCGGCACGCCGGTCGGCAGCAGCGGCAGCAGGCAGCACAGCGCCGCCACCGGGACGGCCACCAGGTAGCGCATCGCCCCCTCCGGCAGGGCCGCGTCTTCGCCGTCGATAGCGATCTCGACCTCCCCGACGTCCGGGCCCGCGTTGCCTCAGCTCGCCGGGCGGACCGGCGGTGAGCGTCCGTCAGGAGGATAGGCCGCCACCCGGGCGTAAGGACGCATGATGGCGCGACGACGCTGCTGGCGCACCGCCAACTCACTCGAACGAGTGAGGGGCGCATGCAAGCACAAAGGGAGCGGCCCCGGGAGCGCACGCTCCCGGGGCCATCTGACTCCGTGTCCGGACCGCCCGGCCCGCCCTCGCCGGCAGGCCCGTCCGCTTGCTCCGCCCGGCCGTTGAACGGCCGGGCGGCTACTCCGCCGGGGCGCCCGCCTCGACGGTGGCACCGGGCCGGACCGTCGACTCCTCCGGGGCCTCGCCGGCGCCCGGCGCCGTCCGGTCCGCCTCGACGTGCAACTCGACCGTGGTGTCGACGGCGACCACCACCTGCTCGCCCGAACGCTGCCCCGCCCGGATCGAGTCGATCCTGGCCAGCACCTTGCTGCGCAGGTCAGCCGGGGTGTCGTCGCAGCCGCAGGAGCGCTTGATCAGCGCCTTGATCGCCTGCTCCAGCCCGTACTGCTTCAGGCAGGGCGAGCACTCCTCGAAGTGCACCCGCAGCTTGGCGCAGTCGCCCTCGGCCATCTCGTTGTCGAGGAATTCGTAGAGGTGGTCGAGGACCTCGCCACACTCCGTGTCGTGCGGATCGCCGCAGCTCATGAGCCCGAGCCCTTCGCTTCCTGCCCTGCCCCGCTGCCGGCCGGGACGAGCCCGCGCTCACGGGCGTAATCCTCCAGCATGCCGCGCAGCTGACGGCGGCCGCGGTGCAGCCGGGACATCACCGTACCGATGGGAGTACCCATGATGTCCGCGATCTCCTTGTACGCAAAGCCTTCTACGTCCGCGAGGTACACGGCGATCCGGAATTCCTCCGGAATGGCCTGGAGCGCGTCCTTCACATCGCTGTCGGGGAGGTGGTCGAGCGCCTGGGTCTCGGCCGAGCGCAGACCGGTCGACATGTGCGACTCGGCGCGGGCCAGCTGCCAGTCCTCGATCTCCTCCGCCGCCGTGCGCTGGGGCTCGCGCTGCTTCTTGCGGTACGAGTTGATGAACGTGTTGGTGAGGATGCGGTACAGCCAGGCCTTGAGGTTCGTGCCCTCGCGGAACTGGTGGAAGGACGCGTACGCCTTGGCGAACGCCTCCTGGAGCAGGTCCTCCGCGTCCGCGGGGTTGCGCGTCATGCGCAGCGCCGCCGAGTACATCGGATCCAGGTAGCCCAGGGCGTCGCGCTCGAAGCGCTCCCGCCGGGCCTCCTCGCTCTCCTGTGCCGACACCCGGAAGGTGTCCTCACCGATCGCCTCGGCCAGCTCCTCACCGGTGAGCGCCTCGCCCGTGGGCTGGCCCTCCTCCGGGCCCCGGCCCGGCTCGGCCTCGTGCTCGGTCCCGACGACCGGACCCACCTCCTCGGCATGGCGGGCACGACCCACGGCGGGCCGCCCCGAAATGGAGGATATCGGGCTGACGGGCTTCTCGCCCGCGACAATCCAGTCGGACCAGGCGGGGCCGAACGCCGCGGCGGCCTCGCGCTGCTCTGACCGCTCGGGGCACGCGATCGAACCCATCTGCCCTGCCTCTCAACCGGGAATCGTGCTGACGAGAGTGCCAACCACCCCGGCCCCGCCCGCATTCCCGCGCCCGCCCCGAAATCGCTCGTACGGGTGATCGAGTGGAAACCCCCCGCTCACGGCCGCCCCCACCGCCCCCGCCGCCTCAGACGACCCGCAGCACCCAGTCCCCGACCGCCCGGCAGATCGCCTCCAGCACCTCGTCCTGCCCCACCGGCGCCCGCTTGGGCACGTCGAAACCGTGCCCGCCGTACGGCACCGCCACCAGCTCATGCCCGGGCGGCAGCTCCGGGAACTCCTGCGGCCCGCCGAACGGATCCGCCGTACCCTGCACCACCAGCGTCGCCGTCCCCGACTCCAGCAGCTCCTGCGCCCGGCTCTTCTCCGGCCGGCCCGGCGGGTGCAGCGGGAACGCCAGCGCCACCACCCCCACCGCCCCGCTCGCCGCCCCGGTCCGGCAGGCCACCCGCGCCCCGGCGCTGCGCCCGCCGACCACCAGCGGCAGCCCCTGACCGGCCAGCCGCCCGGCGACCGGGGTCCAGCCGCGGTCCAGCGTGCGCGGCGCCGGGGCGAGCCGCTTGCCCGCCACCCGCCAGGGCTGCTCCACCAGCGCCACGGTGATCCCGCGCGCCGGCAGCGCCACGGCCAGCGCCACCAGGTCCCGGGCCTCGATCCCGCCGCCCGCGCCGTGACCGAGCGCCAGCAGCGCCTTCGGCGCACCGGCCCGGTGGTAGCTGATCCGGGCGTCCCCCACCTCGGTGGGGACGAGTTCGGTGGTCATCGTCGGTCGCTCCAACCGGCTCAGGCTCCCTCAGCTGTCAGGACTCGATCGTCGAACTTCAAACATCGGACGTCAGAAGACGTCAGACGTCAGACGTCAGAACAGGGTGGTCTCGTACTCCGCCTCGGCCCACGGCTCCTTGAGCTCCGGCCCGTTGTTGCGGATGCTGCCGACCGCCGGCGAGACCGGGGTGGCCAGCAGCGCACCGGGCGGCGGCGGTATCAGCAGCCGGCGCAGCTCGTCCGGGTCGTCCAGCCCCGGGTCCAGCCACTCGTCGTAGGAGGCCGGGTCGAGGAACAGCGGCATCCGCTCGTGGATCGGCGCCAGCGACTCCTCGGCGTCGGTGGTGACGATGGTGAAGGTCACCAGCCAGGCCGCCGGATGGTCGGCCGGCACCGTCCGGTCGCGCCAGAACTCGTACAGCCCGGCCAGCGCCAGCGGGGTGCCGTCCGCCCGGGAGACGAAGAACGGCTTCTTGCGCGCCTTGCCGCGCTCGCCCGGCACCGTCTGCCACTCGTAGTAGCCGTCCACCGGCAGGATGCACCGACGCGAGGCGAACGCCTGCCGGTACGAGGGCTTCTCGTGCACCGTGTCCGAACGGGCGTTGATCATCTTCACCGCCGTCTCGGCCGACCGCGACCACTGCGGCACCAGACCCCAGCGCAGCACCCTCAGCTGGCGCACCGGCCGCGCCCGGCCCTTCGGCACCCGCTCCAGCACCACGAAGGCGCTGGTGGTCGGGGCGACGTTCCAGTTGGGGGCCAGCGTCTCCGCCGGATCCCACTGCTCGACGCCGAACAGCTCGACGATGTCCTCGGGCTTGCCACTGGCTGCGAAGCGACCGCACATGCGGGCCAGCTTGCCATGCCGGCCCCGCTCACCACTTCTTCATCCCGCCAGGAGAACCGTCCGCTCCCGCCCGCCCGTCCCCGCATGGGAGGCTGCCCCGAACGGCCCAACGCAGCGGACGGAGGCGGAGACGAGACGATGAGCGCACAACCCACCGACCAGAACCTCGGCGAACTGTGGAACCAGGTCACCGGCACCCAGCCCGCGCCGCCCGGCTGGCTGGTGCTGGCCACCGCCGGCGCCGCCCTGCTCGCCGTCCTCGCCCGCCCGCTCTGGCACGTCACCCGCAACGCCGTGACCATCGCCCACGAAGGCGGCCACGGCCTGATCGCCCTCGTCACCGGCCGCCGGCTCGCCGGCATCCGGCTGCACTCCGACACCTCCGGCCTCACCCTCTCCTACGGCCGCCCCACCGGCCCCGGCATGATCCTCACCGCCGCCGCCGGCTACACCGCCCCCGCCCTGCTCGGCCTCGGCTGCGCCGCACTGCTCTCCACCGGCCGGATCACCCTGCTGCTCTGGCTGGCCGTCGTCCTGCTGCTCGCCCTCCTGGTGCGCATCCGCAACGCCTTCGGCCTGTTCACCGTGCTGGTCGCCGGCGGCGCCTTCTTCCTGGTGTCCTGGTTCGGCAGCGCCGAGGTCCAGGCCGGCTTCGCCTACCTCGGCTGCTGGTTCCTGCTGTTCGGCGCCGTCCGCCCGGTCCTCGAACTCCAGCACCAGCGCCGCATCGGCTGGGCCCGCGACTCCGACGCCGACCAACTGGCCCGCCTCACCCACATCCCCGGCCTCGCCTGGATCACCGTCTTCCTGCTCACCGCCCTCGCCTGCCTCGCCCTGAGCGCGAGCTGGCTGCTCCAGCCCCTGTACTGAACCTCGCCCGCGGCACGGGCCGGCTGCTCCGGGCCCCGCACCGGGCCGCCCCCGCGGCACGGGCCGGCTGCTCCGGGCCCCGCACCGGGCCGCCCCCGCGGCACGGGCCGGCTGCCACAACCCCTGCACCGGGCCTCCCCCGTCCCGCCATGCGGTTGGCGCAGGGGCCGTTCCGGTACGGCCCCTAAACTTGGCCCCATGACCGAGACCCTGTGGCCCGCCCCCGTCGCGACCACCCCCGTTGACGCCACCGTCACCATCCCCGGCTCCAAGTCGGTCACCAACCGAGCCCTGGTGCTGGCGGCGCTCGCCGACGAGCCCGGCTGGGTGCGCCGGCCGCTGCGCAGCCGCGACTCCCAGCTGATGGCCGACGGCCTGCGCGCCCTCGGCGTCGGCATCGAGGAGAAGGTCAACAACGACTCCGGCGGCACCGGTGGCGGCGAGGCCTGGCGGGTCATCCCGACCCCCGCGCTGCGCGGCCCCGCCTCGATCGACGTCGGCAACGCCGGCACCGTGATGCGCTTCCTGCCCCCGCTCGCCGTCCTCGCCGACGGCCCGGTGCACTTCGACGGCGACCCGCGCAGCTACGAGCGCCCCCAGCACGGCGTGATCAACGCCCTGCGCGCGCTCGGCGCCCGGATCGACGACGGCGGCCGCGGCGCCTTCCCGCTGACCGTGCACGGCACCGGCGCGCTCGACGGCGGCCCGGTCGAGCTCGACGCCTCCTCCTCGTCCCAGTTCGTCTCCGCCCTGCTGCTCTCCGGCGCCCGCTACAACCAGGGCGTCGAGGTCCGGCACGTCGGCGGCCCGGTGCCGTCGCTGCCGCACATCCGGATGACCGTCGAGATGCTGCGCCTGGCCGGCGTCCAGGTCGACGCCCCCGAGGACGGCGGCGAGAAGGACGTCTGGCGGGTCACCCCCGGCGCCCTGATCGGCCGCGACCTGGTGGTCGAGCCGGACCTCTCCAACGCCGCGCCGTTCTTCGCCGCCGCCCTGGTCACCGGCGGCCGGGTCACCGTGCGCGACTGGCCCAAGCACACCAGCCAGCCCGGCGACCAACTGCGCGAGATCTACACCCGGATGGGCGGCGCCTGCGAGTTCACCGACGAGGGCCTGCAGTTCACCGGCACCGGCCGGATCCACGGCATCGAGGCGGACCTGCACGACGTCGGCGAGCTCACCCCGGTGATCGCCGCCGTCGCCGCACTGGCCGACTCCGAGTCCCACCTGTACGGCATCGCCCACCTGCGGCTGCACGAGACCGACCGGCTCGCCGCGCTCGCCAAGGAGATCAACGACCTCGGCGGCGACGTCACCGAGACCGAGGACGGCCTGCGGATCCGCCCGCGCCCGCTGCACGGCGGCGTCTTCCACACCTACGAGGACCACCGCCTGGCCACCGCCGCCGCCGTGGTCGGCCTGGCCGTGCCCGGCGTCGAGGTGGAGAACGTGGCCACCACCGCCAAGACCCTGCCGGACTTCCCGAAGATGTGGGCGGAACTGCTCGGCGAAGCGGTGGCGGACGCCTGAGCGGAGACTGAGCACATGCGCCGCTACGGCAAGGACGCCGACGAGGATGACATCCGCAACCGCCCCGCCCGCCGGGGCTCCCGGCCGCGGACCCGGATCCGGCCCAAACACGAGGACGCCGCCGAGGCGATGGTGCTGACCATCGACCGCGGCCGGCTGACCTGCCTGATCGACCCGGGCACCAAGCAGGAACGCGAGATCGTCGCCATGAAGGCCCGCGAGCTGGGCCGCAAGGGCGTCGTCGTGGGCGACGTGGTCAACATCGTCGGCGACCTCTCCGGGGACACCGACACGCTCGCCCGGATCGTCCGGGTCGAGGAGCGCAGCTCGGTGCTGCGGCGCACCGCGGACGACGACGACCCGTACGAGCGGATCGTCGTCGCCAACGCCCAGCAGCTGGCCATCGTCACGGCGCTGGCCGACCCGGAGCCCCGGCCCCGGCTGATCGACCGCTGCCTGGTGGCCGCGTACGACGCGGGCATGGAGCCGCTGCTGGTGCTCACCAAGGCCGACCTCGCCCCGGCCGGGCCGCTGCTGGAGTCGTACGCGCCGCTCGGCATCGACTACGTGGTCACCCGTCGGGACGAACTGGAGACGGCCGGCGCCGAGGCCGTCCGCGCGCACCTGCGCGGCCTCTCCACGGTGTTCATCGGCCACTCCGGCGTCGGCAAGACCACCCTGGTCAACGCCCTCGTCCCGGACCACCAGCGGCAGACCGGCCGGGTCAACGCGGTCACCGGGCGCGGCCGGCACACCACCGTGTCCGCCCTGGCGCTGCGGCTGCCCCCGCCGCCGGGCGCCAAGCCGGGCTCCAAGAAGGCGCTGGACCCGGGCTGGGTGATCGACACCCCGGGCTTCCGCTCCTTCGGCCTCTCGCACATCGACCCGTCCCGGGTCATCCACGCCTTCCCCGACCTGGAGCCCGGCACCGTCGACTGCCCGCGCGCCTGCAGCCACGACGAGCCGGACTGCGCGCTGGACGCCTGGGTCGCCGGCGGCCACGCCGAGGGCACCCGGCTCTACTCGCTGCGCCGCCTGCTGGCCAGCAAGGAGGCCCGCGAGGGCGACTGACCCGGGCGGCGGTTTTACCGTCCCATGGGTTTCCCGACCGTTCGAGGTGTCGGACTGCGCCGGCCTGGCGATCATAGGAAGGTCGGGCCACAGCGCGGTCCGACCCGTCGATCGACAGGGAGGGCACGCGATGGCATGGGCCTTGGTGGTCCTGGCCGGCCTGCTGGAGACCGGCTTCGCGATCAACCTCAAGCTCAGCGAGGGCTTCACCAAGCTCTGGCCCACCATCAGCTTCTGCGTGTTCGCCCTGGGCAGCTTCGGCCTGCTCACACTGTCCCTGAAGAGCCTGCCGGTCGGCCCCGCCTACGCGGTGTGGACCGGCATCGGCGCGGCCGGCACCGCCATCTACGGCATGGTCTTCCTGGACGAGACCACCTCGGTGCTGAAGCTGGTGTCCATCTCCCTGGTGATCGCCGGCGTGATCGGCCTCCAGCTCAGCGGTTCAGCGCACTGAGCAGGCCCGTCCCGGTCCGCGAGCCCAATCGCCTCCGGCGGGCCCGTCCCGGTCCGCGAGCCCGGCTGTCCCGATCCGGGCGGGATCGCTAGGGTTTCGGACATGGCCGATTACCACGACGATCTCCGACTCGCCCACGTCCTCGCCGACTCGGCCGACTCGGTCACCCTGGAGCGCTTCCGCGCCCTCGACCTGAAGGTCGAGACCAAGCCCGACCTCACCCCCGTGAGCGACGCCGACAAGGCCGCCGAGGAACTCGTCCGCAGCGTGCTGCAGCGCGCCCGCCCGCGCGACGCGGTGCTCGGCGAGGAGTTCGGCCTCCAGGGCTCCGGCCCGCGCCGCTGGGTGATCGACCCGATCGACGGCACCAAGAACTACATCCGCGGCGTCCCGGTCTGGGCCACCCTGATCGCGCTGCTGGAGGACGGCCCGGACGGCGTCGAGCGCCCGGTGGTCGGCATCGTCTCCGCCCCCGCGCTGCAGCGCCGCTGGTGGGCGGCCAAGGACCTCGGCGCCTACGCCGGCCGCAGCCTCACCAAGGCCTCCCGGATCCACGTCTCCGGGGTCTCCCGGATCGAGGACGCCTCCTTCTCCTACTCCTCGCTCTCCGGCTGGGAGGAGCGCGGCCGCCTCGACCCCTTCCTGGACCTCACCCGCGCCTGCTGGCGCACCCGCGCCTACGGCGACTTCTGGTCCTACATGATGGTGGCCGAGGGCGCGGTCGACATCGCCGCCGAGCCCGAGCTGTCGCTCTGGGACATGGCCGCCAACTGCGTCATCGTCGAGGAGGCCGGCGGCCGCTTCACCGGTCTGGACGGCGTGTCCGGCCCCGGCGGCGCCGACGCCGTCGCCAGCAACGGCATCCTCCACGAGGAGACCCTGCGCCGCCTGAGCGTCTAGGTCCTCCCCGGCCGAACATGGTGCGGGCCCGGTCGACCGGTCCTCCGGTCGACCGGGCCCGCCGCTCATCGGGGCGCGTCCCGGCTACTGCTTGCGCAGCTCCCGGACGGCCGCCTCCAGCCGCTGCCCGTAGTCGGCGTCGGCCTTGCGGAAGTTGTCGACCGCCCGCTCGACGATGTCCTCGCGGTCGGCGGAGACCTTGGCGATGAAGCCGGCCAGGTTGGCGATCAGCCGCTGCTTCTCGTCCTCCGAGAACAGCCGGTACAGGTTGCCGGCCTGCACGAAGTCGTCGTCCTCGGCGTGCGAGGGCGCCTCGTGGTTGCCGGTGGCGCCGGTGACCGCGGTGGCGGCCCACAGCGGGCGGCCGGTCTGCACCGGGCCGCCGAAGCTGTTCGGCTCGTAGTTCTTCTGTCGGCCGTGGCGGCCGTCGTACAGGTGGCCGTCGCGGCTGTTGGTGCGCGCCTCGGTGGCGTGCGGGCGGTTCACCGGCAGGTGGTCGGCGTTGATGCCGACGCGGTAGCGGTGGGCGTCCGCATACGCGAACAGGCGGCCCTGCAGCATCTTGTCGGGGG
Source organism: Kitasatospora sp. NPDC088160 (assembly GCF_044741445.1). NCBI lineage: Bacteria > Bacillati > Actinomycetota > Actinomycetes > Kitasatosporales > Streptomycetaceae > Kitasatospora > Kitasatospora sp. NPDC088160. The sequence goes on from NZ_JBIUSS010000023.1 coordinate 178,237, forward strand.
ACGGGCCGATGCCGGGCACGAAGTGCGACGGGGAGAAGATCGACTGCTCGACCTCGGCGAAGACGTTGTCGGGGTTACGGTTGAGCTCCAGCCGGCCGATCTCGACCGGCGGGTAGTCGGCGTGCGGCCAGACCTTGGTGAGGTCGAAGGGGTTGAAGCGGTAGTTCGCCGCGTCGGCCGCCGGCATGATCTGGACCTGCACGGTCCAGCTGGGGAACTCGCCGCGCTCGATCGACTCGCGCAGGTCGCGCTGGTGGCTGTCCGGGTCCTCGCCGGCCAGCCGGTTGGCCTCGTCCTGGGTGAGGTTCCTGATGCCCTGGTCGGTCTTGAAGTGGTACTTGACCCAGAAGTGCTCGCCGGCCTCGTTCTGCCACTGGAAGGTGTGCGAGCCGTAGCCGTTGAGGTGGCGGTAGCTGGCCGGGATGCCGCGGTCGCCGAACAGCCAGGTCACCTGGTGGGTGGCCTCGGGCGACAGGCCCCAGAAGTCCCAGACGTTGTCCGCCTCCTGGGAGCCGGTGTACGGGTCGCGCTTCTGGGTGTGGATGAAGTCGGGGAACTTCACGGCGTCCTTGATGAAGAACACCGGGGTGTTGTTGCCGACGAGGTCGTAGTTGCCCTCCTCGGTGTAGAACTTCAGCGCGAAGCCGCGCGGGTCGCGCACCGCGTCGGCCGAGCCGAGGTTGCCGGCCACGGTGGAGAACCGCAGGAAGACCTCGGTCCGCTTGCCGACCTCGGACAGGAACGAGGCCCGGGTGTAGGGCGTCAGGTCGGCGGTCACCGTGAAGGTGCCGTAGGCCGCCGCGCCGCGGGCGTGCACCACGCGCTCCGGGATCCGCTCGCGGTTGAAGTGCGCGAGCTTCTCGAAGAGCTGCTGGTCCTGGATGAGCGCCGGGCCGCCGGGGCCCGCGGTCTCGGTGTTCTGGTTGTCGGCGACGGGGGCACCCGCCTCCGTGGTGAGGGTGGGGCGCAGCTCGTCCTGGGTCGTCATAAGAGGGCCTCCGCGTTATCCGGTCGTGACGACTCGATCCTAACTTGGACTTTGTCCAAGTCAACACTGGAACCAATCTCAGAGCGTGACTTATCCTGTTCCCATGAGCGACCTGCTGGAACGACTTCGCGGACGCGGCTGGCGGCTGACCTCACAGCGCCGGGTCGTGGCCGAGGTCCTCGACGGCGACCACGTGCACCTCACCGCGGACGAGGTGCACGCCCGCGCCGTCGCCCGCCTGCCCGAGATCAGCCGCGCGACCGTCTACAACACCCTCGGCGAACTGGTCGGCCTCGGCGAGGTCCTGGAGGTCGCCACCAACGGACGCGCCAAGCGCTACGACCCCAACGCCCACCGCGCCCACCAGCACCTGGTCTGCTCCGGCTGCGGCGCCATCCGCGACGTCCACCCGCACGGCGACCCGCTCGCCGCCCTCCCGGCCGGCGAACGCTTCGGCTTCACCGTCACCACCGCCGAGGTCACCTACCGCGGCCTCTGCCCGGACTGCACGGGCACGCCGTAACACGGCCCCCAGAAACCGCCGCCCCGGGGGACCTCCGGACACGCCCTACGCGCTCAGCTCCGCGTGCAGCGCGCCCAGCAGGCGCCCGGCCCGCTCCGCCACCTCGGCCGGCCCGTAGTCGGCCGCCCGGCGGCACCAGTTCTCCGCCTGCACCGGCTCCCCCCGGCGCAGCGCCAGCAGTGCCAGGCGCAGCGCCGCCCGCCCGTGCCCGGCGTCGGCCGCCCGGGTGTACCAGAGCATCGCTTGCGCCTCGCGGTCCTGCCGGGCCAGCAGCAGCCCCAGGTTGAAGGCGGCACTGCGGCTGCCGGCCTCGGCCGCCCGCCGGTACCAGCTCTCGGCGATCTCCAGCGCGCCGCGCTCGGCCGCCCGCACCCCCATCCGCACCTGCGCCCGCCGGTGCCCGGCATCGGCCGCCAGCGCGTACCAGTGCTCGGCCTCGGTGTCCGCGTCACCGCGCCGGTCCAGCACCGAGGCCAGCCGGAACGCGCCCTCCGCCGACCCGCCGGACGCCGCCTGCCGGTAGCGCTCCAGCGCGCCGGCCAGGTTGCCCCGCTGCTCCTGGGCGACGGCCAGTTGCAGCGCGGCCTCGCCGTGGCCCTCGGCGGCGGCCCGCGCGTACCACTCCTGGGCCTGCCGCTGCTCGCCGCGCCCGGCGTGCAGCACGCCCAGGTTGAACGCGCCGTCCACGCTGCCGGCCTCGGCCGCCTTGGAGAACCACGGCTCGGCGCCGGTCTCCTCGCCGCGCTGCAACAGCACCACGGCCAGCGCGTTGCAGGCCTCCCGGTGCCCGGCGTACGCGGCCCGGCGGTACCACTGCTCGGCCTGCTGGTCGCGGCCGGTGGCGACGCAGAGCAGGCCGAGGTTGAAGGCGCCGTTCTGGTCGCCCGCGTCCAGGGCGGTGCGGTACCAGTGCTCGGCCTCCTTGGACTCGCCGCGGCCGGCGTGCAGGGCGCCCAGCGCGTTGGCGGCGTTGCCGTCGCCGGCCTCGGCGGCCTCCCGCCACCACTCGGCGGCGGCGGCCAGGTCCCCGGAGTCGCGCAGCAGAAAGCCCAGCGCGCAGGCGGCCCGCGGCTCGCCGTTCTGCGCGGACTGCCGGTACCAGCGGGCGGCCTCCTCCAGCAGCGGCTGGTCGGTGGCGGCACGCTCCTCCAGCAGCACGCCCAGGCGCAGCGCGGCGCGGGCGTGGCCGCGGGCGCCGGCGGTGCGGTACCAGGCCTCGGCGATCTCCTTGTCCCCGGCGGCCTCGCGCATCCGGGCCAGCCGGTAGGCGGCCTCCCGGTGCCCGGCGTCGGCGGAGACCTTGAACCAGCGCTCGGCGCGCACGTCGCGCCGGTGCTCCATCAGGTCGCCCAGCGCGTAGGCGCCGAGCGGGTGGCCGTGGTCGGCGGCGAAGTGCAGCCAGTACTCGGCGGCCTCCTCCTCGCCCTGGTCGCGCAGTTGGAGCCCGAGCGCGTGCGCGGCGGGGGCGCTGCCGGCCACCGCGGCCTGGCGCCACCACTGGGCGGCCTCGGCGCGGTGGCCCTGCTGGTGCAGCAGCACGCCGAGGTTGTTGGCGGCGGCGCGCGTCCCGGCGGCCGCGGCGGCGCGCAGGTAGGGCTCGGCGTCCTCCAGGTCGCCGCGGCGCAGCAGCAGGGTGCCGAGCCGGCTGGCGGCGTCCGGGTCGCCGTCGTCGGCGGCCTGCCGGTGGCGGGCCTCCAGCGCGGCGCTCTCGCGGGCGGCCAGCGCGGTCTCGAAGCTGGTGGTGTCCAGGCCGGCCGGGTCGAGTGCGGCGGCGTTCGGGCCGTCGGCGGCGGCGCCGTCGGGCCCGTACGGGCGGACGGCGTCGGCGAACTGACGGGTGGGCACGCGGACCAGGCTGTCGGGGCCGTAGCCGGCGACCGGGGGGCGCTCGGACAGGCCGCTGGTGCGCTGGGCGGGCAGGGCTCCGGGGCGGCTCTCGGGGCTCTCCGCCCAGGCGTCGGTGTCCGCCTCGGTGGCCGCCGCGGACTTGGCGCCTGACCCGTTCTTGCCGATCAGCCTCATGCCGACTCCCGCTCCCCCAGAGTGTCGCGGCATCGTGCCCCGGCCCGCGGCCGGGGGGACCCCCAGGGGAGGTACCGGAACCGACGGCCGGTCAGCAGCCGCGCACCGTCCCCCATGTGTCCCATCGTCGCACCACCCGCAACCCGCGTACACCTGCCCCGGCCGAATTCGGGCGAGGCCGACCCGAAGCCGACGAAATTGCTTCGGCGCTTTGTCGATTTCCCGACACTCGGGCCCCACAAACCCCGTGCCGTCGTCGTTGGCGACGGTTGATGGTACCGGAGCGGTTCCCACCGCTTCGGGGGAAAAACGCCAGAGGCCCGGAGGAAGAATCCTCCGGGCCTCTGGCCACTGAGTAGCGGGGACAGGATTTGAACCTGCGACCTCTGGGTTATGAGCCCAGCGAGCTACCGAGCTGCTCCACCCCGCGTCGGTAGTTGAACCATAGCACGGGTGCGGGGTGGAACAGGAATCGGTTGCCGCAGCTCAGCGGGCTACGGCTGCGGCTACGGCTGCCCGGACGGCGATCCGGTCGGCGTCGCGCCCGGGGTCGCACCCGGCGTCGGGGCCTGCACCGGGCTCCCGCCGCGGGCCGCCTCGGCCGCCTTCAGCGCATCGCCCAGCGCCTTCTGGGCGTTGCCGTAGGCCACCCAGTCGCCGTTCTTGAACGCGGTCTGGCTGTCGTTGTACGCCTTCTCCGCGTCCCCGAGCGCCTTCTGCAGCTCCGGCGAGATCGTCCCGCCCGGCGTCGCCGTCCCCGGACCGGTCGACGTCCCCGGATTGGTGGGCGTCCCCGGGTTGTTCGGCGTGGACGGCGCGGTCGGCGTGGTCCCCGGGGCCGCCCCGGCGAACACCTTCTTCAGCGCGTCCTCCAGGGTGTTCTCGAACGCCACGTTGTCGTTCCCGTACACCGCCAGCACCTTCTGCAGCGTCGGGTACTTGGCGCCGCGTCCGCGCACGTACACCGGCTCGACGTTGAGCAGCCCGCCGCCGACCGGCAGGGTCAGCAGGTTGCCGTACTCCAGCTCGGTGTCACCGCCGCTCTTCAGCGCGAAGATCTGCGAGGCCACCTCCTGCCGGGAGTTGAACGTCGACTGCACCAGGCCCGGGCCGGGGGCGCTGTTGTCCCCCGAGATCTTCAGGATGCGGATCTTCCCGTAGTCCGGTCCCGGATCGGCGTTGACGGCCATGAACGCGGCCAGGTTCGGGCGGCCGTTGGGCACGAAGGTCGTGGTCAGCGAGAAGCTCGCCGAGGTGACCTGCGGGTCCGGCATCCGCACCGTCACGTAGTACGGCGGCTGGACCTGCTTGGTGTCGCTGGTCGGGTCGACCGGGATCTGCCAGATGTCGCTGCCGTTGAAGAAGGAGTTGGCGTCGGTCACGTGGTACTGACCGAGCAGGTCGCGCTGCACCTTGAACATGTCCTGCGGGTAGCGCAGGTGCGGCAGCAGCGTGCCCGGGATGTCCGCCTTCGGCTCGACGGTGCCGGGGAACGCCTTCATCCAGGTCTTCAGCACCGGGTCCTGGTCGTCCCACTGGTAGAGCTTCACCTCGCCGGTGTAGGCGTCCACCGTGGCCTTGACCGAGTTGCGGATGTAGTTGACCTGGTTGGCGACGGTCAGCAGCTCACCGCGCTGGTTGGTCAGCGAGTCCTTGGTCGCGGTGCCCAGCGTCGTCTTCGACGAGAACGGGTAGCCGTCCGAGGTGGTGTAGCCGTCCAGCACCCAGACCACCCGGCCGTCCTGCACCACCGGGTACGCGTCGGCGTCGATCGACAGCCACGGGGCGACCTTCTCCACCCGCTCCTTCGGCGTCCGGTTGTAGATCACCTTCGCGCCGTCGGTGATCGCCCCCGCGTACAGGATCTGCGGCTCGGCGAAGCGCACCGCGTACGCGGCCCGGGTGATCGGGTTGTCCAGCGAGACACCGCTGTTGCCGGTGTAGGTGTACTCCTTGTTCTCGCCGGTCTTGGTGGTGTAGTCGATCTCCTTGTTCGAGCCGCCGACGATCGAGTACGACGTCGTCTTCTCGCCGTAGTAGATCCGCTGCTGGTAGTCGCCCAGCGCGCCGGTGGCCGGCAGGCCGGACTCGGTGAACACCGGCTCGCCCTTGTCGCTGACCTGGTTGCCCTTGGCGACGACCGCGCCGTAGCCGTGGGTGTACTTGAAGTGGTCGTTGATCCAGTTGCGCTGCACGCCGTTGAGGTCCAGCTCGCGCAGGCCGATCACGGTGTCCTGCTTGTCCGTGCCGGAGCCGTAGCGGTCCACGTCCAGGGTGTTCGGGAAGGCGTAGTAGTTGCGCTGCTGCTCGATCGACTGGAAGGTCGGCGAGACGACGTTCGGGTCCAGCAGCCGGATGTCGGAGATGGTCTGCGCGTCCGGCTTGAGCGCCTCGGCCGTCGTCGACCCCTGCGGGCTGTACTGGGTGGTCTGCGCGTCCGCGATCCCGTACGCCTGCCGCGTCGCGTCGATGTTCTTCTGGATGTACGGCGTTTCCTTGGCCTGCTCGTTCGGCTTGACCTGGAACTGCTGCACGATCGCCGGGTACAGCCCGCCGATCAGCACCGCCGACAGCACCATCAGCCCCAGCCCGATCAGGGCCGGCGCCCAGGTGCGGCGCACCGGCGTCAGGAAGAACAGCAGCGCGCAGATGATCGCCACGAAGAACAGGATCGTCTTGGCCGGCAGGAACGCGTTGGCGTCCACGTAGCGCAGGCCGGTCCAGCCGGAGACCCCCTTGTAGGAGCCGGTCTTCACCGCCAGCGCGTACCGGTCCAGCCAGTACGCCACCGCCTTCAGCAGCACGAACACGCCCAGCAGCACCGCCAGGTGCCCCTGCGCGCCCGCGCTCGCCCGACGGCCCGGGCCCTGCAGCCGCAGCCCCCCGTACAGGTAGTGCACCAGCGCCGAGGTCAGCAGCGAGACGATCACCGCGCTGAACGCGAAGCCCAGCACGAACTCGTAGAACGGGAGGTCGAAGGCGTAGAACGAGACGTCCATGCCGAACTGGGCGTCCTTCTCGCCGAAGGGCGTCGCGTTCGTCCACATCAGCCAGGTCCGCCACTGGCCGGACGCCGCGGCGCCCGCCACCAGGCCGATCACCAGCGAGACCCCGATCAGCGCCCAGCGCTTGAACGGCGCCAGGCCCGACCGGTAGCGGTCCAGGCTCTGCTGCTCGACCGACATCGCCGACAGCGGCGGCCTCAGCCGGTGCGCCAGCCAGACGTTGAAGCCGACGATCACCGCCATCAGCAGGCCGAACACCGCGAACAGGCCGATCTTCGTCCACAGCTGCGTGGTGAACACCGAGGAGTAACGGACGGATCTGAACCACAGCCAGTCCGTCCAGAACCCGGCGAACATGACGAACAGCAGGAACAGCACCGCGAGCACGCCCAGGGTCAGCAGGGCCACCCGCGCCCGCCGGGAGGGCGGCCCTACCCTGCGCCGGAAACCCGGCCCTGAGCGTTCCGGCATCTGGAATACCACGGTGGCACCTCAGCTGTGTCGTCTGGAGTCAGTCGGTCTTCAGGGAAACTTAACCAGGCTTTGGCCGAGTTCCCACCGTTAGCAGACGGTTACGACGCCGTTCCCCGTCCCGGCCGCTCCCCGGCCCACCGGCGGCACCCGGCGCCCGGGCCCCCGCCCGGCGTGTGAGGATTGAGGCATGTCCGACGCGTCCAATGCACTCAACACCCCCGGCTCCCCCGACGACGTCTCCAAGCTCCCCGCCGCCACCCCGCTCACCCGGGCCGCGCTGGAGATCGACGAGTACGCCGCCACGCTCGGCTGGGACCTCCCGGCCCGGCTGTTCGCCCTGGTGGACAGCACCGCCCTGCGCAAGGCCGACCCGAAGATCGCCGCCCAGCTCGGCCTCGGCGACGACGACACGGCCGGCCTCACCCCGGTCGAGCAGGACGAGCTGCCGGCCGGCATGGAGCTGGACAAGTTCCTCGGCACCATCGCCTGGCCCGACGCGGTGGTCGGCTGCGCCCTGGTCGTCGAGCGCCTGATGCTGCCTCCGGGCTCCGAGCAGACCCGCCCGCGCAACGCCAGCGACGCCCAGCTCGCCGAGTGGGTGGCCAACCACCCCAAGCGCGAGGAGGTACGGATCACCGCCGCCGTGCTGCGCAACGGCAAGAAGGAGATCGCGCTGCGGCTGCGCTCCAAGGACGTCGCCCGCGAGGTGCTGACCGGTCCGGACCTGGTGCCCGGCCTGACCGCGGCGCTGCTGGCGACCTTCTCGTAGCCCCCGGCCGCCCCGGCGGCACCCCTTCACGTTCACCGCGCTACGTCACGGCATTACTTCACGGCACTACTTCACGGCGCAGGACGGCAGCGCGGAGGTCTGCCCGGAGCGGATCTGCTCCAGCGACTTCAGCGCGCCGTCCAGCGTGTCCGTCTTGATCAGGTTCAGCCCGGACGGGACGTTCTTGGTCGCCTCGGCGCAGTTCGAGGACGGGGTGAAGAAGTACTCGGCGCCGGCGTCCCGGGCGGCGATCAGCTTCATCGATATCCCGCCGATCGGGCCGACCTTGCCATCGTCGTCGATGGTGCCGGTACCCGCCACGAACCGGCCGCCGGTGAGGTCGCCGCCGGGGGTGAGCTTGTCGATGATGCCGAGCGAGAACATCAGCCCGGCGCTCGGCCCGCCGACGTCCTGGAGGCCGATGTCGATCTGGAACGGGTAGGTGTGCCGGATCGTGGTGCCGATGCCGACCACCGCGAGTTCCGCCCGCTCGGCCGGGGCCTTCGGGTCGAGGTCCTTGGCCCGCACGGTGGGGACGGTGACGTCGGTCCGGTCCCCCGGGTTGGCGCCGCCGTTGCCGGTCGCGTCCTTGACCCGCGGGACCACGGTGAAGACCACCGACTCACCCGGCTTGTGCCTGGTGACCGCGGCCACCACCTGCTCGGCCGTGCTGACCGGCGTGCCGTCGACGGCCACGATCTGGTCGCCCGCGTGCAGCCGGCCCTCCGCCGGAGCCCCCGCCGTGACCGATTTGATGATCAGCTCGGTGCCGACCGGGATGCCCATCTGGTTGAGCGCGGCGGTGCGGGCGCTGTCCTCGGAGGAGGCGAACTCCTCGGCGTTCTGCTTCTTGGCGTCGGCATCCGTCTGCCCCGTCGGGTAGACGTTGTCGTGCGGCACGACCATCACGTCGTCGCGCAGCCACCCGACCACCGCGTTGACCAGGCTGGGCTCGTACTTGGCCCCGGTGACCTGGACGGTGGTCATGTTGAGGTGCCCGGTGGTCGGGTACGAGTCGCGCCCGGTGATGGTGATCACCGACTTGCCCCCCTGGTTGCCGAGCGTGTTGTACGTCGGCCCCGGACTCATCTCCGTGTACGGCACCTTCATCAGCACCGAGACGCAGAGCAGCGCTATGAGCAGCAGGGTGGCAGCGAGCATCGTCGCGGAGCGGCGTGGCATGCCTCGACAGTACGGGACGCGGATGAGCGGGCGCCCCCCGGGCTAGCGGCCGGAACCGTCCTCGGAGGCGGCGCTTCCGGCGGTGGTGCGTTCCATCGCGGCCATGAAGCGCCGGTGCTCGGCGAGCGAGGCCGGGTCCCCCGTGGCTCTCGGGGCACGCTGGGCCCAGCCCGCCCACAGGGCGGCGAGCAGGACGGCGATGACCGGAATGATCAACCAGGCGAGCGCACCCATATCAGTACTCCCAGCTCGTCGTGTCTATGAGCAGATTAACCACTCCGGCGGACAACGCGGCCGGCGCCGTCCGGGTTACGGGACGGCCGATCGGCTCACTGCCAGGGAGTATTCGGCCCACTGACCCAGACCCGTTCGAGTGAGAGCCCGGCCCGCCCGGCATGTTCGTCGCATTCCGTGCGCAGGTGGCCACTCTCCGCAGCCAATCGCCCTTTTCGGGTCCGCCCCGGTCCGATCCGGTCCGATCCACAGGGGCACCCGGGTCAGCAACTGCCGGCGCCGACCCACTCCTCCTCGCCGTCGGTGAAGACCTGGTGCTTCCAGATCGGCACCTCGTGCTTGAGGTCGTCGATCAGCCGCCGGGCGGCCGCGAAGGCCTCGCCCCGGTGGGCGCAGGACACGGCGACGATCACCGCCTTGTCGGTGATCTCCAGCCGGCCGACCCGGTGCACCGCGGCCAGCGCCCGCACCGGGAAGTCGGCGACGACCTTCTCGGCGATCCGGCGCATCTCCTGCTCGGCGGTGGGGTGGCAGCTGTATTCCAGCGCGGTGACCGACTTGCCGCCGTCGTGGTCGCGGACCGTCCCGACGAAGACGGTCGTCCCGCCGGCCGCGTCGTCGCCGACCGCCTCGTGCACCTCGTCCAGCGAGAGCGGGGTGTCGCGGATGGCGAGCAGGCGGATGGGGTCGTGGTTCTCGGACATGCCCCCATGATTCCCCATCCCGGGTGGTTTGAGGCAAGCAGGTTCCGCATCACGATGGCGGGATTCCGCATCGTGAGAAAACCTGCCCGTCCCTCGGGGCCGCCGGCCTCAGAAGCGGCGCCGCTTGCGGGCCCGGCGCACCAGCGCGGCCGTACCGACCAGCGCCACCGTCGCCCCGGCCGCCCCCAGGCTGGTCGCGGCCTCCTTGCCGCCCAGCCGGCGCCCGGCCACCGCGTGCTTCCCGGCGACCTGGCCCAGCAGCTCGGCCAGCACCTGCTCGTTGCTGTGCTCCGGACGCCAGCCCGCCTCGTGCAGCCGGCTGCCGGACACCACCCACGGGTACATCGTGTAGGCCAGGTCCCCCGCCGGGGCCGGGGTCAGGCCCAGCCGGTGCAGCCGGGCCGCGGTGCCCAGCGCCAGCGAGGCCGGCAGCTCCATCCGCCGGATCCCCGACAGCCGCTCCACGTCCTCCTGCTCCAGCCAGCCGTCACAGCCGACCGTCACCTCGCCCTCCACCAGGCCCAGCGCCGCGTACTCCAGCGCCGCCGCCAGGTCGTCCACGTGGCAGAACTGCCAGCACGGGCGGGAACCGGCCACCACCAGCAGCCTCGGCGCCTCGAAGTGCCGGGTCAGCACGGTGTCCACGCCGGGGCCGACCACCACCGCCGGACGCAGCACCGTCACCTGCAGCCCCGGGTGGGCGCGCGGCGCCCTGCGGGCCAGGCGCTCGATCTCCAGCAGGTCCCCGACCAGCGAGGCCTCCTCGGTCGCCCGCAGCTCGGAGTCCTCGGCCAGCGGCACCTCGTTGTCGGCCAGCGCGCCGTAGACCATCGCGGAGGTGCAGAGCACCACCCGGTGCACCCCGGCGGCCGCGGCCGCCGTCAGCACGGTCTGCGCGCCGCGCACGTTGTAGGCGCTGCGGGCGCGCGGATCCGACTCCATGCCGAAGTCCATCGCCAGGTGCACCACCACGTCCACCCCGGACAGCCGCTCGGCCACCGCGGGGTCGCGCACGTCCAGCACCCGCCACTGCACACCCGGCACCTCACCGCGCCGGTCGTCCACCGCCAGCACCCTGCGCACGTGCGGCGAGGCGACCAGACGGGCCGCGACCCGTTCGCCGATCACGCCGGCGGCACCGGTGACGGCCACGGTCAGCGGCCGTCCGCCGTAGGCTGGAGGCGGCGACGCCGTGATGTCCGGGGCGTCCTCGTCTCCGGTCAGCCCAGAGCGAACGTCCGAAGGCGGGGAACTCACCGACCATCCTCCACGGTTAGCTTATGTGCGTACGGACGTGTGTCACGTACGTCCATCCTGCCCGAGGCGAAGGCCCGGCGGTGCACCCGGCGCGGGCCTGCCGCACTGGAGCCGCCCACGAGTCCCCCACTCCGCTGGTGCCCCGGGCGGGCAGCACTTCCCGCCACACCCGTATGACGGCCGACCGGATCGAGGACCCCGTGAGCGACCTTCCCTTCGGATTCGGCGTTCCGCCCGAGGAGCCCGAGGACGGCAAGGCCAAGCCCGACAACGAGCAGCAGAAGAAGGACCAGGGCTCCGCAGGCTCCGACCAGAGCGGCGCGCAGCCGTTCGGCTTCGGCGCCGGCAACCCGTTCGGCGCGCTGTTCGGCATGCCCGGCGGCGGAGCCCCGGGCGGCCCCGGCGGGGCCGACAACCCGTTCGCCGCGATGTTCGGCGGCCTCAACCCCAACGACCTCGGCAGCGCGTTCCAGCAGCTCGGGCAGATGCTCTCGTTCGAGGGCGGCCCGGTGAACTGGGACCTCGCCAAGAACATCGCCCGCCAGAGCGTCATCGCCGAACCCGCCGAGGGCAAGAGCAAGGACCGCTCGGTCAGCGCCGCCGAGCACTCCGCCGTCGCCGAGGCCGTCCGGCTCGCCGACCTGTGGCTCGACGGCGCCACCGAGTTCCCCTCCGGCGCCGGCACCGCCGTCGCCTGGAGCCGCGCCGAGTGGATCGAGGCCACCCTCCCGGTCTGGAAGGACCTCGTCGACCCGGTCGCCGAGCGGGTCGGCAACGCCATGGGCGGCGTCCTGCCCGAGGAGATGCAGGCCATGGCCGGCCCGCTGATGGGCATGATGCGCTCGATGGGCGGCGCCATGTTCGGCACCCAGATCGGCCAGGCGCTCGGCGCCCTCGCCGCCGAGGTGGTCGGCTCCGCCGACGTCGGCCTGCCGCTCGCCCCGGCCGGCAAGGCCGCACTGCTGCCGCAGAACGTCGCCGAGTTCGGCGAGGGCCTCAACGTGCCCGCCGACGAAGTCCGGCTCTACCTCGCCCTGCGCGAGGCCGCCCACCAGCGGCTCTTCGCCCACGTGCCGTGGCTGCGGGCCCACCTGCTCGGCGCCGTCGAGGCCTACGCCCGCGGCATCAAGGTCGACACCTCCCGGATGGAGGAGCTCGTCGGCCAGCTCGACCCGAACAACCCGGAGGCGCTCCAGGAGGCGCTGGCCGGCGGGCTGCTCCAGCCCGAGGACACCCCCGAGCAGAAGGCCGCGCTCGCCCGCCTGGAGACCGCGCTCGCGCTGCTCGAAGGCTGGGTCGACGCGGTCGTGCACGCCGCCGCCGAACCGCACCTGCCGCAGGCCGGCGCGCTGCGCGAGACCGTCCGCCGCCGCCGCGCCGCCGGCGGGCCCGCCGAGCAGACCTTCGCCACCCTGGTCGGCCTGGAGCTGCGCCCGCGCCGGCTGCGCGACGCCGCCCGGCTGTGGGCGCTGCTCGCCGACGCGCGCGGCATCGAGGGCCGCGACGCGCTCTGGCAGCACCCGGACATGCTGCCCACCGCCGCCGACCTGGACGACCCGGACGCCTTCGTGCACCGGGGCACCGGCGACCTGGAGGGCGGCCTCGACTTCGACGCGATCGACAAGCTGCTCGGCGAGGCCGCCGCGGGCGGCACCGCCGCCAAGCCGGACCTCACCAAGAACGACGGGCCGGCGAAGAGCGAGGAGCCGAAGCGGGACGGCGACGGCGACGGCACCGACGGAAAGGGCGAGCCCACCGCATGACGGCCACCGACACCGGGGCGATGTCCCTGCACGCGGACGCCGTGCGCACCCTGACCGGGTGGCGCCCCGCCGACGAGGAGCAGGACCGGCTGCGGCTCGACTACCTGGCGCACCTGGCCGAGCAGCCCGAGGGCCTGTACCGGTCCTGCCTGCCCGCGCACATCACCGCGAGCGCGGCGGTCGTCGACCCGGCGGCCGGGCGGGTGCTGCTCACCCTGCACCCCAAGGTCGGCATCTGGCTGCAGATGGGCGGGCACTGCGAGCCCGACGACCGGGACCTCGCGTCGGCGGCGCTGCGGGAGGCCGTCGAGGAGTCCGGCATCCCCGACCTGGCCCTGCTGGAGCTGGACGGCGTCCCGGTGCCGGCCAAGCTGGACCGGCACCGGGTCCGCTGCACCGGCAAGGACCGGCCGGAGAACACCCACCTGGACGTCCAGTACATCGCGGTGGCACCGGCCGGTGCGCAGGCGCTGATCAGCGAGGAGTCGCTGGACCTGCGCTGGTTCGACTACGACCGGCTGCCGGAGCTGACCGACCACTCGGTGCGGGACCTGGTGGCACGGGCCCGCCGGCTGACCAGCTGAGGTGAAACGCGAAGAGGGGGCGCGGGCCGATCGGCCCGCGCCCCCTCTTTTCGTTCCCCGCATCGTTCCCCGCGTCGTTCTCCTCGCCACCCTCTCCGCCGCCGCCTCCCGGCCGGGCGTCAAGCCGTCAGCCGCAGGAACAGGCCGGATCGGCATCCCGGTCGGCGTGCCGGGCGCCGGGGATGTGCGGCAGCCGGGCCGCCGAGACCACGCCCTCCAGGTAGCCGCGGGCCCGTTCCGTCCGGGGGTAGGCCTCCAGCAGGGCCCAGAACGCCGGGCCGTGGTCCGGCACCAGCAGGTGGGCGAGCTCGTGCAGCAGCACGTAGTCCAGGACGTACTCCGGCATGCCCTGCAGACGGTGGGAGAGGCGGATCGTCCCCTCGCTGGGGGTGCACGAGCCCCAGCGCGAGTTCTGGTTGGTGACCCAGCGGACCTGGGCGGGCCGGGCGCGATCGCCCAGGTAGGCGGCCGACAGCCCGCGCGCCCGGTCCATCAGCGCGTCGTCGCCGAGGATCCGGCGGCTCTCCTGGGCGGCGAGCTTCTCCAGCATCTGCGCGACCCAGCGCTGCTCCTCGGCGTGCGACATCCGGGCCGGGATCAGCACGATCGTGCGGTCGCCCTCGCGGTAGGCGGAGACGGTGCGGCTGCGACGGGCGCTGCGGCGCACTTCCACCCGGCCGCGGTCGTGCGGCTCCGGTGGCGCGGCGGCGGGTGGGTGTTGCGGCGACGCGGGCCTCGCCTGCTGATCCTGGTCCCGACGCCCACGCGTGCTGGGCGCCGCCACTTGCGACCCGGACGCTGCACGGGCACGCCGACGCGACGCCGGTGGATGGGAGTCCCGCTCGGCTGCCATGGCACACGACGTTACCCGGTACCACGGACAGAAGTCCGGTGCCGTGGCCGAAATCTTTCATGGAGTGATCGGGAACGAAAAGTCGACGGCGGGTGTCCGGAAACCGGCGCCGGAGCGGATGGGCGGTTATCCACAGGGTCTGCGAACAGATGATGTGATCATGAGCCTGGGCCTGTGGATAACTTTGCGCACGACGTCGGCGCGATGGGGCATGCTGCGGTCAGCCGTCCGGAAACGATCGGAAGGGAGATCGCCGTGCGCCTCGTACTGAAGCCCGCCCTGTCCCGCAGCTGGCGGGACTCCGACACCCTGCAGTTCGGGACCATCACCCGCTACGCCGGGGTGCTCGGCCAGGCCGACAAGACCCTCTGCGACTTCCTCGGCCTGGTCGACGGGACCAGGGACCGCCCCGAACTGCTGGAGGCCGGCGAGCAGCTCGGCCTCGGCCGGGAGCCCGCCGACGCACTGCTGACCGACCTGGAGGAGACCGGGTTACTGGACGACGCGGAGGCGGCCGGCACCGCGATGGCCCGCTTCCCCCAGCCCCACCGGGACCTGCTCGGCCCCGACCTCGCCTCGCTGTCCCTGGTCCACTCCGGCCCCGGCGCCGCACCGGCCGTCCTGGCCCGGCGGGCAGGCGTCCGGATCGAGGTCCGCGGCGCGGGCCGGGTGGGCGCCGCCGTGGCGGCCGTGCTCTCGGCCGGCGGGGCGGGCACGGTCACCGTGGTGGACGGCGGCCGGGTGCGCCCCGGGGACTGCTCCCCGGCAGGACTGCCGCCGGGGGACGTCGGGCGGCTGCGGTTGACGGCCGCCCGGGAGGCCGTGCAACGGGCGGCGGGCCGACCACTGGTGCCCGTGCCCCGGCGAAAGCCCGACGGGCCGCCGCCCGACCTGGTGGTGCTCGCGCCCCGGGACGGGAGCGGGGCGTTCGCCGGCGGGACGTACGAGGCCCGACTGCTGCTCCGGGCCGGGGTGCCGCACCTGTACGTCGGAGTGGTCGAGGAGTTCGGGGTGGTCGGGCCCCTGGTGCTGCCAGGGGTGTCGGCCTGCGGACACTGCCTGGTCCTGCGCCGGGAGGACGAGGACGCCGCCTGGCCCCGGATCCTGGCCCAGCTGGCGGACGGCGGGCCCGGCCGGGCGCGCACCCCGGCCTGCGACACGGCCCTGGCCACGATGGTGGCCGGCCTGGCGGCGCTGCACGTCCAGGTCCACCTGGACGGCGGGCGGCCCCCGAGCGTGGACGGGTGGTGCGAGGTGTCGGCCGGCGAAGGGATGCCACGACGTCTGCGACTGCGCGGACACCCGGACTGCGGGTGCCTCTGGCAGCCGCAGCCACCGAGGTGAGGAGGAGAGGAACCTGCCGGGCGCGGGCCTGGCCGAGGAGAGAACCTACCGGGCGCGGGCCCGGCGGCTGCGAGGCTCGGCAGCCGCCCGGCCCCACGCCACGGCGGACCGGGCCGGCGCCCGGCCAGGTGAGCCCATGGCCAGGTGAGCCCATGGCCAGGTGAGCCCATGGCCAGGTGAGCCCATGGCCAGGTGAGCCCATGGCCAGGTGAGCCCATGGCCAGGTGAGCCCATGGCCAGGTGAGCCCATGGCCAGGTGAGCCCATGGCCAGGTGAGCCCATGGCCAGGTGAGCCCA